>CANGXD010000047.1 GCA_947457545.1 Gemmatimonadaceae bacterium | reverse complement strand
GGTTCGTGCAGCAGCGTGGCATCAATCGCATTGCCGGCAGCACGCAGATCACGCCGCGGCCACACAAGCGTAGCCGTCTCATTCGGCGCTACGAGTTCAACGTGGCCAACTACGAGGTCGTCTGGGGGAGCACGGGTGGTCTCGACAATGCCTCGTTTTCGGTGAAGCCATTCGGCTTGCAGTTGCAGAACGGGGACCGCCTCGAGGCCACGGTCCGGCGGCGCTTCGATGCCCCGGAAAACGCATTCGCGTTGTTCACGAATGCGACGGTGGCGCCCGGTCAGTACTGGTGGACGCGGAGCGAGGTCCAGTATCAGGGGGCCGAGGCGCGACGCGTGAAAGTGTCGCTGACGGCAAGTCGTGGCGACTTCTACAATGGGGAGTCGTCGGACTTGACGGCGAGTGTGCGATTGCGTCGCGCGCCGCACATGTTGCTCACCGCCGATATCCAGGTGTCCGACGTCCGGCTGCCGCAGGCACGCTTCACGGCAAACACCGCGCGGCTGCGTGGTGATTATGCGTTCAACCCGCGCCTCAACACGACCCTCTTCGCGCAGTGGGACAATCAGTCGCAGCGGGCCAGCACCAATGCCCGCATGCGCTGGACCGTGAAGCCGGGCAGCGATTTATACGTGGTTTGGAATAGCGCCTGGCCCACCGGTCTCGAGCGTTCCATTCCGTGGGCGCGTCCGTCTCGTGGTGGACTCGTGACCAAGTACGTGTACTTTTTCCGTGCCTGACCGGCGCGCGTGATGCGGCCGCTGGCGACGTACCCACCTGCGACCCCCCTCATGAAGACGTCGATGCTCCCCAGACGAATTGCTGCCACGCTGCTGCTGTCGTCGTTCACCGTGTTCGCCCCGCTGCTCGGCGCACAGTCACGGCCCGCACCGCGCGGCACGTTGTTCATCGTGGGCGGCGGGACGCAGCCGGCGGCACTGGTGGAAGACTTCGTCAAGCGCTCGGGTGGTTCGTCTGCCCGCATCGTGGTCTTTGCCATGGCCAGCGCCAGCGGCGAGCGAAGCGGCGAAGCGAAGGCCAAGGACCTGCAGGCACTCGGTGGCCAGGCGCGAAACATCTGGATTACGCGCGCGCAGGCCGACAACGATTCCATCGTGCAGCTGCTCGATGGGGTGACCGGCGTGTGGTTCGGTGGTGGTGACCAGAACCGCCTCGCCGCCGCGCTCCGCGGTTCCAAGGTGGAGCGCGCCATCCGCGCGCGTTACGACGCGGGGGCGGTGGTGGGTGGCACATCGGCGGGAGCGGCGGTGATTTCGTCGCCGATGATTACGGGCGAAGAACTGCTGCGCAAGGATACGACGGAAACGTGGACGCGGGTCAAGCGCGGCACGGTGCAGGTGGACAGCGGCTTTTCGTACATCACCAACGCGGTCATCGATCAGCACTTTTTGCGGCGCAAGCGGCACAACCGACTGATGAGTCTCGTGCTGGCCGATGCGCCGCATCTGGGCATCGGTATCGACGAAGGAACGGCACTCATCGTGGAGCCGTCCGGTCTCTGGCGCATTGCCGGTGCGAGCGCGGCGCTCATCATCGATGCGCGTGACGCCACTCGGACTGCTGCCGATCGCGACGTGTTGGGCGCCAGCAATGTGCGCATGCATCTGCTCCCCGACGGCGCCACCTTCGACCCAAAGTCCGGCAAAGCCACGCTCGGCGGCGCGAAACAGTAAAGCGCCGGCTAGGCGGTCTCCGTCCGCACGACCTTCGCGCCGTCCGGTACGTCGAGCGCGAGCTCGACCGCCGGCGGGTGCAACACGAAGCACGTCGCGCCGCTGCCGCTCATCATGCCGATGGCCGCGTGTCCCTGCTCGCGTAGTCGATGGGCGTGGTCGCGAACCAACGGCAGCACGGTACGCACCCCGTCGTGCATGCCGGGGACCACCTGCTCGAAGTCATTGCCGGCGATGGTCATCAGCGCGGACCAGTCATTGAACGCCGACGCCTCGTAGCCGTAGGCTCCCACACTTTCGCCGCGCGCTTCCCGCACGCGCGCAAACTCGCCGTACGCGGCGCCGGTATTTACCCCCGCGCGGAACACGACGAGCGAAAGCGCCATGGGGGGAAGCGCGGGGAGCGGCAACAGTCGATCGCCGCGTCCCCACGCCCATGCCCGCGAATGCTCGGTCACGAGAAACGGCACGTCAGCGCCAAGTCGGCCGGCAATCTCCAGCAGGCGCGGTAGCCCAACGGGCGTTGGACACATGGCTTCGAGCGCACGCAGGACCGCCGCGGCGTCGGCACTGCCGCCGCCGAGTCCACCGCCCACCGGGATGTGCTTCTCGATGACGATCTGCCACGAGGCGTCCCACGCCGCAGCCGTGCAGTAGGCCTCGGCGGCGCGCCAGGCGAGGTTGCGCTCCACGGGGCCAAGACCGCCGCTGGGCATGGTGGGGCCGCTGCATGTGAGTTGGCGCGGCCCCGAACCGACGCTGACGTGGACCACGTCGTGCAGCGCGAGCTTCTGAAACAGCGTTTCGATGCCGTGATAGCCGTTGGCCTCGCGCGCGAGAATGCGCAGCACGAGGTTGATCTTCGCGTGCGCGCGTTCGGTGCGCACGGTCGTGGGCGCATTGGCCGACACGCTCACGGACACGTGCTCTGCTTCACGTGGTAACGGCAAGATCGAGCAAATCGCTCAGCTCTTCGAAGAGCGACTGCGCTTCGGGCTGCGCCAGCGAGCCGCGCTGCCAATGCACCTTGAGCTGATCGCGGACTTCACGCGCGCGTGCAACCGCCGAATGCCCGCGATAGAGCAGCGACTCGATGGACACGATGGCGACCTGCGGGGCAGGGGCCCCGTTCCAGGTGAGATTGGTCTGCTTCACCTGGGCCGCGAGTTGTCCGTCGCTGAGTTCGCGATCCATGAGCAGCTGCGCGAACCCCTGGACGCCGGCGCGTTCAGCGCTGTTCACGAGCGGCGCCCGCGCCATCTTGGTGGCGAGCGTGGCAATGCTCGACGCGCCGTAACTTTCGGCCACGTCGGAAAGGCCGAGCAGGGCGCGGCGCACCCCGTCGGTGAGGGCAAGCTGTGACGGGCCGGCCGGACTGGTCGCGAGCGCGGCGGCCTCGCGCGCAACGCCGTCGGACGCCGCAGCAATGTCGCTGCGGAAGCGCTGCGCGAGGGTGACGGCCGGCTTGGGATTGCGCTGCAGGATGGCCGGCATGCCGTCGTCGGGGAAGAAGCGCGAGATCGGCACGACCTGCGCCGTCGGCGACTCGGCTGGCGCACTGGTAGAGAGATAGCCGGCGGCCACGGAGGCCAGCGCCACGGACTGCGTGCGGGCGCGTCGCTGCTCGGCGTCAGCCCAGACCGCGGCCTTGTCCACCAACTGCCGCAACTCCACCAGCGCCCCGCGCACCGCAAAGTGCAGGCGCTGATCCCATCGCAGCTCCTGATCGCGCAGTCCCGTCGCGATGCGCTCGAGCGTCGACGCAAAGTCGGGAAGTCCTTCGAGACGCGTCATCGTGGCGCTGCCGCGTAACGCACGAGCGCTCGCGAGGAACGCCGCCGCATCGGGCGCGGCGGGATCGGCCAACAGCTGGTCGAGCCGGTCGAGATACTCGCCGGCTTCCTTCTGGAAGAACTCGATTAGCGCCTGTGGTGCACTCATGCGCGGGAGAGCTGGGGAGAGTTCGGCAGTGCTGCCCGTTCAGAACCGATCGGCTTCGCGGGCGTCGTCCATCGCCGTCCGCACTTCCTTCACGGCGGCGACGAGTCCGATAAAGATGGCGCGCCCGACGATGGCGTGCCCGATGTTGAGCTCTTCGATTTCCGGAATCGCGGCCACCGGCCCCACATTGTCCACGGAGAGTCCGTGTCCCGCGTGCACTGCCAGGCCGAGCGACACGCCGAGTGCCGCGGCGTCCTTGAGCGCCTGCAGAGTGTCCGGGTTCCGAGGCGCATGCGCGTAGGCGCCGGTGTGGAGTTCGATAGCGTCCGCGTCGACGGCTTTGGAGAGACGTACCGCCGCCGCGTCGGGATCAATGAACAGACTGGTGCGGATACCGGCGCGTTTCAGACGTGTCACGGCGGCACGCACCGCTGTTTCGTGGCGGATGACGTCGAGCCCCCCTTCGGTCGTGACTTCCTCGCGCCGCTCGGGCACGAGCGTCACCTGGGCGGGCCGAAGTGTTTCGGCGAGTGCCAGCATGTCGTCGGTTATGGCACACTCCAAGTTGAGGAGCGTGGTGACCGTCGTCGCCAGTCGCTGAATGTCGTCGTCCTGGATATGCCGACGGTCTTCGCGCAGGTGAGCCGTAATGCCGTCGGCGCCCGCCTGTTCACAGAGCACCGCGGCAGCCACCGGATCGGGGGTGGGGCTGCGGCGGGCCTGACGGACGGTGGCCACGTGATCGATGTTGACGTACAGACGCTGGTAGCGAAGCGACATCTTCGGGGTAGGTCTGGGAATCAGGGACGGTCCGAGCGGACGGTCCAGAAGGTCGCCGGCGACAGACCGGCAGAACATGCGCAGTTGGGAATGGTGATAGCTTACACCATTGCCCGTTTACACCGAAGGTAAGGAGGCCTTGGTGCCTGGTATGCAGCAAATCAAGCAGAATTCGCGTGCAGGAGTTCGCCTCGGGACCGCGATAGCGGCTGCGGCGCTCCTGATCACGAGCGCCTGTGCCCGTCAGGCGGTTTCCACCGACCTGTCGTTGCCCGGCCCGGTCGCGCCGCCGTCCATCGGGGCCAGCCCAGCCGGCACCGTCGGCGCGGCGACCGGTCGAGGCGCTGTCGAGGCGTTCATGGGGGCGGTCAAGGCCCAGGATCTCCAGGCGATGTCCGGCCTCTGGGGCAACGAGAAGGGGCTGGCCCGCGACCAGTACAAGCGCGACGAGCTCGAAAAGCGGCTCGTCATCATGCAGTGCCTGCTCCAGCACGACCTATTCCGCTTTGTCGAGGCCGGCCCGCGCCTGCAGACCGGTGGGCGACAGGAGCATCTGGTCGAGCTCAAGAAGGCCAAGCTGACCGCCCAGACCACGGTGACCACGGTGGGTGGTCCCGGCGGCCGCCAGCTGGTCGAGGATATCGACGTCTCCAAACTGCGCGATTTCTGCAGCTGAGCGCCTACGGCGCGCCGCCCCGGTCATCTGGGGCGGCGGCAGCCGGGGTACCCCGTCTGGACAGGCCGACTAGTATTCGGACAGTTCGACGAGCACCCCGCCCGTGCTACTCGGGTGCAGGAAGGCGATCCGCTTGCCTTCGGCACCCAAACGGGGAACCTCGTCGATGAGTCGGAGACCGGCATCACGGCACTTCTGCAGCATGCCGTCGAGGTCGTCCACGGCGAAGCAGACGTGATGGATGCCGGGGCCGCGTTTGGCGACGTACTTGCCAATCGGTGACGTTTCGGAGTCCGAGTGCAGCAGCTCGACCAGTGATTCACCGGAGGCGAGCCCCACAATCGTGGCGCCATCGGCATCGCTGAGCGGGACTTCGGGCATCTCCAGCACGTCCCGCATGAACGGCAGCAGCTCGTCGATGGCGCGAACGGCAATCCCAATGTGGGCGATGCGCGTGCCGCGGCGAACGGAATCGGTCATATCGGTCTAGGTTCCTGATCGGGTGAGTGATCCCGAATTCTAATCCTGCACAGTGACGTCAGCGCAGCGTGCGAGACGCGGCGGCGTTACACGGAGTCACGATGGCGAACGCAGTCGAAGTGAAGGACGATACCTTCGCGACGGAAATCGAGGAGCAGGCGGGCTTGTCGGTGGTCGACTTCTGGGCGACGTGGTGTGCGCCCTGCCGCATGATCGCGCCGATCGTCGAGCAGCTGGCCGCCGACTACGCCGGCAAGGTCAAGGTGGCCAAGCTCGACGTCGACAACAATCAGCGCACCGCCGCCAAGTTCAACGTGCGCTCGATCCCGACCATCCTGTTCTTCAAGGACGGGAAGCTCGTCGATCAGGTCGTCGGGGCGGTACCGCGCCCGGCGCTCGAAGCGAAGTTCAAGGAGCACGCCTGAAGCAGGTCGTCCTGAGGCTGACGTGAGTCAGTCCGGGGACCTGTCCGGTCAGCCGGTCGTCGAGGGCGCCTCGACGCTGGCGACCCGGGCGGCGGAACTCTGGCCCCAGGCGGTAACGCCTGGGGCTTTGCACGTCGTGAGCACCCCGATCGGCCATCTCGCCGACATCACGTTGCGCGCGCTCGCCGTGCTGCGCGGCGCGGCCGCCATCTGCTGTGAAGACACCCGGCATGCGCGGCCACTGCTCGACCGCTACGGCATCGGTACGGCCACGCTCGCGCTGCACGAGCACAACGAAGCGAGCATGATTCCGCGGGTGCTCGAGCGGCTGCGTGCCGGGGAAGGGATCGCGCTCATCAGCGACGCGGGCACGCCCCTCGTCTCCGACCCGGGCGCCCGTCTGGTCGAGGCGGCCATCAGCGCGGGGATTCGCGTGGTGCCCATTCCGGGCGCGTCGGCCACCTTGGCCGCGCTCGTGGCCTGCGGCCTCACACCGCACCCATTCACCGTACTCGGGTTTCCCGAGCGCAAAGGCAAGGAACGGGAGAACACCTTGGCGATGGCCGTCCGGTCGCCGCACGCTGTCGTGCTCTTCGAATCACCCAACCGTTTGGTCGACACCTTGCGCGATCTGGCGGCCATCGCGGGCCAGGCGCGTCCCGTGGCCGTGGCGCGGGAGCTGACGAAGCATTTCGAGGAGATCCGGCGCGGAACGCTGGAGGATGTCGCCGCGTATTACGAAGCAGTCCCTCCCCGGGGGGAAATCGTGATCGTGCTGTCTGGTGCGACGGCTGCGGAACCCACGGAAGACGGCCTGCGTGCCACCGCCGATGCGTTGCGCGCCGAAGGCTTCCGCCCGCGCGACATCGTTCGCACGCTTATGGACGAGCACGGCGCCAGTCGCAATCTTGCGTATCGGCTCGCCCACGACACCTGAACCTCCCTGCCATGCGGCTTTCGCAGCGTCCATTCCGTTCGGTTCTGCTCGCTGCGTGTGTCGCCCTTCCGGTCGGGTTGGCCGCGGCCCGGCCGTTTGTGCCAGCCGCTGCGGCGCCGGTGCCGGGCCCCGGTCGCCTGGCCGTCGCGCGCCTGCAGTACGAAGGGGGCGGGGACTGGTACGCCAATCCATCGAGTCTCCCCAACCTCATTCGCGCCATCGCGGAGCGCACGTCGCTCCCCATCGAGCGCACTGAGGCCAAGGTCACGCTGACCGATTCATCGCTCTTCGATTTTCCGTTTCTGCACGCCACCGGACACGGCGAGATGAAGCTCAGTGAAGTCGAAGGGCGTCGCCTGCGCGAGTATCTCACGCGTGGCGGCTTCCTGCACGTCGACGACAATTACGGGCTCGACGAAAGCTTCCGGCGCGAAATCGCCAAGGTCTTTCCCGATCGCCCGCTAGTGGAGGTGCCTACGTCGCACCCCATCTACCACATCGTCTACGATTTCCCGAACGGCTTGCCCAAGGTGCACGAGCACGACGGCAAGCCGGCGAAGGGCTACGGCATCTTCATCGGCAACCGGCTGGCGCTCTTCTACACCTTCTCCACGGATCTCGGCAACGGATGGGAAGACGTCGGCACGTACCCGGATCCACCGGCGCTGCACGAGCAGGCCATTCGCCTCGGCGTAAACCTCTTCACCTACGCGGCCACCAGCCGCGTGCAGCCGTGAGGCGCGTATGACGGCGCCGGCGATGAACAGTGCAGCCGTGGCGACGGGTGTCGGCCGCGCCCTAGAGACCCGACTGGGTGGTGAACAGCAATCGCTCGCCACGCGCGGCACGATCGGCGCGACGTTGGCAGCGGTCGCGGTGCTCGCCGCGGTGCTGGCGGCATCGACACTGGTGCTGGGTGATGGACGTTGGCTCGCCTTGCCCGCGCCGTTGCCGCTGCTGCTCGCGGTAGCCGCGGTGAGTGGAGCCGGGGCGATGTTCCTCTGGCGGTGGCGCGCGCTGCAGTCGACACTGCGCCTCCCCACGCTGGCCGGTGCGGTCGAACGCGAGCAACAGCTGCGCGAAGGGTCCTTGCGCGGTGCGCTCGAAGTGGCGGGCACCGGGGCACTTGGCGCACGCGCCGCGGATGACGTGGCGCGTCGCCTCAAGCCCGGCACGCTGGCGCCGGGATTGGCGAGTGCACTCACGACGGCGCTGCTTGTGGCCGCCGGGGCCGCGGTCGTCGGCTTGGCGTTGCTTGTTGGTGCCGCGCGCGCGGTGCCCGATGGATTGGCCGCCGTGTTGCAGCCGGTGAGCGCGTGGCGCGGGACACTGCTGCCGGCGCTCGCCTTCGACAAACTCACTACGCGTGTTCCGCGTGGGATGCCGGTGACGGTGCGCGTGGTGGCCACCGGCCGTCAGGCGGTCACGGTCTCGCGTCGATCAGAAGGTGAAGCCTGGAGCGATACGCTGCTCACCGTCCCCGATGATGGCGTGGTGTCGCTCGCGCTCGGTCCGGTGCGCGCCGCGACATCCTTGCGCGTTTCCGACGGGCGTTCCGCGGAACTGACCGCGGCACTCGTGGTCGAAGAACGCGGCTGGCTGGGCGATGTGTCGTTGCGCGCGGAGTATCCGGCGTATTTGGGGCGTGCGAACGAAACGCTGGAACCGGTGCCGCCCCTACGCGTGCCGCGCGGAACGCGTATTCGCGTGCGTGTCATGCTGCGCGGTGGTGCGCGCAACGCGGTGGTGTCCGATGGCCGTACCGATGTGCCACTCGTGGCTGCTGCGGCCGCGACCGGCGATGCGGTGCCCGCCGAAGGCACCTTCATCGTCGATCGTGACGGCGCGTGGCTGTGGCGCGCCGAAGCCACACCGCGCGCCGATGGCGCGGTGCTGCCGCCCGAGCTCCCCGACTCGCTGCCCTTTACGGTCATTCCCGACCAGTCGCCTGAAGTACAGATCGTCTCGCCCATGAGCGATACCGCCATTGGCCCCACCGGTGAAGTCGCGGTGCTGGTGGATGCGGGTGACGATCACGGCGTGGCGCGTGTGCATCTCGTTCTTTGGAAGGAGTCTGCCTCCGGTGCCGGCGGCGTCGCCCGCGAGCGCATGATGGTCGCGTCGCCATCGTCGCCGGTGTTTCAGGGGGGCGCGACGGTCACGCTCGACGGCCGTGGGCTCGAACCCGGTGACAAGCTCCACGTGACCGCGGTTGCCACGGACGACTCGCCGTGGGCGCAGCAGGCGCAGAGCGCCGAGATCATTTTGCGCATGCCGACGTTGTCGGAGCAGCGGGCGATGGCACGCTCGCTCGCCGATTCGCTGGCCTCGCGCGCGCTGCAGTTGGCGCAGCAGGAAAAGCGACTGCAGCAGAACACCACCGACGCCTCGCGTAGTCGCGATCTCAAGGCCGGTGGCGGCGATCAGTCGGCGTCGAACGGCGCAAAGAGCGATGCGGCCAAGCAGCAGATGAGCTTTACCGCGGCGGAAAAGGCGAAGCAGTTGGCGCGTGATCAGCAGCAGCTGTCGGCGAAGGTCGATTCGCTGCGCATGAATGCCAAGGAGCTCGAGTCGCGTCTCAAGAACGCCAACGCACTCGACACGACGCTGGCTTCACGCATGCGCGACATCCAGAAGATGCTGCGCGATGCGATGACCCCCGAAATGCAGAAGCAGCTCGAGGCGCTCAACAAGAATTCCGACAAGTTGAGCGGCGCGCAGGCGCAGCAGTCCATGCAGCAGCTCTCGGAAGCGCAGAAGCAGATGCGCGAGCAGCTCGAGAAGAGCGCCGAGATGTTGAAGCGTGCGGCGCTCGAAGGCGCCATGCAGACGTTGCGCGATGATGCCAAGGATCTGTCGAAGGCGCAGCAGCAGATGGCCGACCGCCTGGACGGCAAGACCGACGGCAAGTCGCCGCAAGGTGAAGGCAAGCCGGGTGAAGGGAAGCCCGGTGAGCGGAGCGCGACGCCGCCCAATCAGGATCCACGTTCGCTGGCGGACCGTTCGCGCGATCTCGAGCGCGAAGTGCAGGCGTTGGCCAAGCGGCTCGAGGAAGCGGGGGCCAAGCCTGGTGCCGCGAAGACACGCGAAGCACAGCCGTTGGCCAAGGAAGCCGCCGATGCCATGAGCAAGGCGGCGGAGCAGCAGCGGCAACAACAGCAGCAAGGCCAGCAGGGCCAGCAGGGTCAACAGGGCCAGCAAGGCCAGCAAGGCCAGCAGGGTCAACAGGGCCAGCAAGGCCAGCAGGGCCAGCAGGGTCAGCAGGGTCAACAGGGCCAGCAAGGCCAGCAGGGCCAGCGTCAGCAAGGACAGCAGGGCGCGCAGCAAGCACGGCAGGCCGCCGATGCCATGGAGCGCGCGGCGCAGCAGCTGTCGCAGGCGCGTGATGCGCAGGTGAACGCCTGGAAGGGAGAGCTCTCCGACCAGCTCGACCAGTCCATCAACGAGACGATGCAGCTCGCGCGGCAGCAGGCGGAGCTCGAAAAGAAGATGCGCCAGTCTGCGCAGCAGGGGCAGCAAGGTGCGCAGGGGATGCAAGGCGAACAGAGCGCGCTGCAGCAAGGCGTGCAGCAGGCGGCCGAGCGGTTGGAGCAGGCCGGGCGCTCGTCATCGCTTTTGTCGCAGCGTTCGCAGAAGCAGATGGGCGAAGCGCAGCGCCGCGTGCAGCAGGCTACCCAGGCCATGCAGCAGGCAGGGCAGGGGCAGCCCGGTGGGAGTGAACAGGCGCAGAACGCGATGAAGGACGCCACCGAGGCGCTCAATCAGGCGCTGAGCTCACTCGTGCGCGACCGCGAGCGCGTGAACAACGCGCAGTCGGCGTCGGGCTTCACGGAAATGATGGAGCAGCTCAAGCAGCTCGCGCAGCAGCAGGGGCAGCTCAACAGCCAGATGCAGGGGCTCAACATGATGCCTGGCGGCGCCAAGGGCGATCAGGCGCAGCAGCAGGCCCGCGTGTTGGCGCGTCAGCAGCGTGAAGTGGCGCGCAGTCTCAACGACGTGTCGGATGCCGACGAAACCGGACGCACCGATGCCCTCGCCAAAGAAGCGCAGCAGTTGGCGCAGCAGCTCGAACGGGGCGGTCTCGATCCCAACGTCGCCGCGCGTCAGCAGCAGCTGTATCGTCGTCTGCTCGATGCCGGCCGTTTCCTCGAGCAGGACGAACGTGATGATCAGGGGCCGCGCGAAGCCAAGGCCGGCAACGGCTCGGGCGGGCGCGTCGATGGCGCGCAGTCCGGGAAGGCGGGGAGCAAGTACACGCCGCCCACCTGGAACGATCTGCGTGGTCTTGGTCCCGACGAGCGTCGGATCGTGATCGAATACTTCCGTCGACTCAATGGCACGACGCCTCCGTAAGCACGGTCGCGCCGCGCTGGTCGCGGCGATGCTGCTCGCCCCGGCGCGCGTGGCCATTTTTGCACAGGCCGCGCCACCGACCGGCGATCCGCTCACGCGTGCGCTCGAAGCCGAAGACAAACGCAATACCGCCGCTGCCTCAATCGCCTACCGCGAGGTTTTGCAGGGGGCGCTGACGCTGGGCAAAACCGACGGCGACAGAGTGGCGCTCGCGCTGCTCGGACTCGAGCGCGTGTGGGTCGATGCGGGCCAGCTCGACTCGATCGTGCCGGTCGTCTCGCGCGTCTTGCAACTGCGTCCGAGTGATCCCACGGCGCGCTCGGTGCAGCTGCGCGCGCTCGTGACGATGGGGCGCGACGTCGACGCGCGTGAAGCGTACATGAACTGGCGCCGCATTGCCCCCAACGACGCGGCGCCGTACCGCGAATATGCGCGGCTCCTCCTCCAGCGGGGGCGTGCACTGGCCGCCGATAGCGTGCTCGCCGAAGCCGCGCGGTACATGGGTGCCGCCGGTGCGCTCTCCGGCGAAACGGCGCAGCTCAACATCGCGCTGCAACGCTGGGTGCCGGCAGCGGTCGCGTTCCGCGATGCGCTCACCGATCAACCGTGGCTCGAAACGGCCGCGCTCTTTGGTTTGCAGCGCGCGCCGGCGACCGTGCGCGATTCCATTCGCACCGTGCTCAACGCCGACCCCGCGCGCCTCGGCCCGCGCCGGTTGCTCTCCTCGCTCGAGTTTGCGTGGGGCGAACCGCGTCGCGCGTGGAGTGCCATCAGCACGCTCCCGCCCGGCGACTCCACCACCGGCGCCTGGCGCGGCTTTGCCGAACGGGCGGAGCTCAACGAGTCGTGGCTGGTCGCGCGCGATGCGTGGACGGCGGTGCTCGACAAGTCCGGCGATCTCGAATCGCAGCAACGGGCGGCCGACGCCGCGCTACGCGCTGGTGATGCAGCCGGTGCGCTGACCCTCGTGCGGCGCAAGGCGAGCGGCTCCAACAAGGGCGCTGACAGCACCCGCACACGCGCCCTCCTCGGCTTGGAAATCGCCGCCCTCGGCGAACTGGGGCGAGGTGAGGAGGCGCAGCAGAAGCTCGACGACGCCGCACGTAAGCTCGATCCCGATACGCGCGCCGCGCTGGCCCGCCCGCTCGTGGGCGCGTGGTTGCGCGCCGGCGATGTCGCGCGTGCACGCACCGCCATGCAGGGCTCGGATTTGGTGGACGACGACGAAATGGTCGGCTGGCTCGCGTTGTACGACGGCGACCTGCTCACCGCGCGCAAGCGTCTTGTGCGCGCTGCATCGAGCCGTCCGGAACTTGTCGATGCGTTGGGAATTCTCGCGCGCACGCGCGTGGAGACGCTCCCGGGGTTGGGCGAGGCGTTCGTCCTGCTCGCGAAGCGCGATTCGGCCGGCGCCGCTGTGCGCTTTACGCGACTGGCGGACTCGGTGGGGACCGCCGCGCCGGCGTTTCTCGCGCAAGCTGCGCGGCTGTCGTCGCGCGCGCAGGCGCCGGCACTTTTCGAGCGCATTCTGCGGGAGTTCCCGCGCAGTCCCGAAGCACCGGAGGCGTTGCTCGCCTGGGCGCGGCAGCTGCGCGACGGCGGCGACAAGGCGGGGGCCGTCACCAAACTCGAACAGCTGCTGGTGGACTACACCACCAGTGCGCTGGCTCCGCAGGCGCGTCGTGATCTCGAGCGCCTCAAGGGCACCGTGCCCCCCTCGTAAGGCGGCACGCCATGGTACATTTCGGTATGCGCATGCAGCGACTGCTTCTGGTGTTGGCCCTCGTGCTGGGCGTGGTGCGTCCGGCGCAGGCGCAGTATCTGCTGCTCCCCATGGACGACGGGCAGCGCAATCATCTCAAAGCCTACGGCGTCACGTATCAGGCGCTCAAAGGCGGGCAGAAGGCGGAATGGCTGCTGAATTATCGCGGCGGCGCCTTCCTGCTCCCCGACGTTCCTGACCTTCGCAAGCGGGCCGCACTCGACGGCGTTTCGGTGGAGCCGTTCACCGATGCCAACGTCGCCGCCGCGCGCGCCGAAATCGCGGGTGGCAACATGGACGCCGTCGTGCTGGAGCGCGCGCCCAAGATTGCCATTTATCGCCCCGTCGATCAGCCACCCTGGGACGACGCCGTGACGTTGGCGTTGACCTACGCCGGCATCGAGTTCGCCTCGGTGTGGGACGATGACGTCATGAAGGGCGATCTGTCCAAGTACGACTGGGTGCACCTGCACCACGAAGACTTTACGGGACAGTACAACAAACTCTATCTCGCCTATCGCGACGCGCCGTGGTTCGTCGCGCAGCGCGAGCGTGACCTGTCCACCGGGCGCAAGTTCGGCAAGAACGATGTGCCGGCGCTCAAGAAGGGCGTGGCCGAAAACATCCGCGCGTTCGTCGAGCGTGGTGGGTTTCTCTTTGCCATGTGCGGCGCGACGGAGTCGCTCGATCTTTCCATCGCGTCCATGCTCGTCGATATCGCCGGGCCGTTCTCCGACGGCTCGCCACCCGCCGCCGATGCCGACACCCGGCTCGACTGGACGCGTGCGCTGGCATTTCAGGGCGCACACGTCGAGCCGTCGCCCTATGTGAATGCGCTCAGCGACATCGATGGCCATCAGGTCAACGTGCCATCGCGTCGTCAGCCGCTGGGAGCCTTCTCGCTCTTTGGCTTCTCGGCCAAGCTCGACCCCGTGGCCACCATGCTCGTGCAGAACCATCGCACGGTCATCGCCGACTTTTATGGCGTGACCACGAGCTTCAACAAGGCCGTCGTGAAGTCTGGCGTAACTGTGCTCGCGCAGGAAGACGGCGCGCCATGGTCCAAGTATCTGCATGGCGATTACGGCAAAGGCTCGTGGACCTTTCTGGGCGGGCACGACCCGGAAGATCCGCAGCACGCCATCGGCAGTGCGCCCACCGATCTGTCGCTGCACCCCAACTCACCGGGCTACCGTCTCATTCTCAACAACGTCCTCTTCCCGGCCGCCAAGAAGAAGCCGCGGAAGACGTGATGGAGAACTGAGCGCGACGTGACGTTGGTCGAGGCTGGCGAAGCACGCCTGCTGCCCAAGGCGGCAGCTGCCATTCGCACACAGATCCGGCTCCACGGTGGCAACGAAGTGTGTTTCGTGTGCACCGTCGACGCCGACGGCAATGTGGACACCGCGCGCAAAGTCGCCGCCGGTGACGTGCAGAGCGTGCTTGCGCTGCCCGGCGTCGCCGAACGCGGCGAACTGCTCGTGCACAATCACCCGTCGGGCGAGCTCACGCCCAGCGATGCCGACATGCAGGTGGCCTTCGGTCTGCACGGCAACGGCGTGGGCTTCGCAATCGTGAACAACGACGCCACGCGCATCTACTTCGTGACGGAGATTCCCACCGGCAAGACGATCGTGCCGGTGAATCCCGATGACGTGGACGTGGCGCTTGGTCCATACGGGCTCATCGCGCAGGCCATGAAGCAGGTGCACGGCGCGCGCAATTACGAAGACCGTCCGAGCCAGCGCGGCATGGCCGCCGAAGTCACGGCGGCCTTCAACGAAGGCGGCGTTGCCCTGCTCGAAGCCGGGACGGGTGTCGGCAAGTCACTCGGCTATCTCGTACCGGCGCTGCGTTGGGCAGCGGCCAATGGCGAGCGCACCGTGGTGAGCACCAACACCATCACCTTGCAGGAGCAGCTCGTCGCGAAGGATTTGCCCTTTCTGCAGCGCGCGCTCACCGATCAGCCGGTGCGCTTTGCGTTGCTCAAGGGATGGCGCAACTATCTGTGCCTCTATCGTCTGGAACAGGCGCAGGGGGCCGGGGCCGCGTTGTTCGAGAACAACGTGACCGAGGAAGTCGAGAAGATCGCCGAGTGGGCCAAGCGCACGCAGGATGGTTCGCTATCGGACTTGGCCACGGCGCCGCGTCCCGACGTGTGGGATGAGGTGTCGGCCGAGCCCGATCTGTGCGGCCGTCTCAAGTGCGAGTTCTACGACAAGTGCTTTCTGTTCAAGGCGCGCAAGGAAGCGGCGAACGCTGACGTGGTCGTGGTCAATCATCATCTGTTGCTCTCCGACCTCGCCGTGCGCCGTCAGTCGCAGAACTGGGATGATGCGGCCGTGTTGCCGGCGTACAAACGTCTCGTGGTGGATGAAGGGCATCATCTCGAAGACGCGGCGGCGTCGCACCTTGGGAGCTCGATCACGCGCCGCGCCCTCGCGCGCATGTTCAACCGCCTCGAGAAGCGCGGCAAGGGCCTGCTGCCGGCGCTCGCGGCGCGTCTGGCCGGTGGCAAGGATCTGCTGAGTGTCGCTAGCCACGATCTCGTGCGGGAGCGGCTGTTCTCGAGTGCCGTGACGGCGCGCGACCGTGTGCAGCTGTTGTTCGAGTTGCTCACGGCCGTACTGGAAATGCAGGGCACGCCGGTCATGCGGCTCACCGGCGAGTTTCAACAGCACGATCTCTGGCGCAACGGTATTGAGGGAACGCTCAAGGAACTCCTCACCGAAATCGATGCGCTCGCGGCGGGGCTCAAGGTCGTACGTGACCGTCTCGAGTCCGATCAGAAACGTGCCGAAGAATTGGCGCCGTTGCTCAACGAAGTGCGCGCTGTCTTGCGCCGCTTGGGGAGCGCCGGTGACGCGTTGGCCAAGGGACTGATGGCCCCCGCCGACGGTGAGCCGGTCGTGCGCTGGATGGAGTTTCAGGGCAAGCCCACCGGCGGCGAACGCAATCTGGCGGTGCACTGCGTGCCACTCGATCTGGCGCCCGTTCTGCGTGAGGATCTTTTTGAGCGCGTGGAGACGGCGATCATCACGAGCGCCACGCTCACCACACATGGCGGTTTCGATTTCCTCGAGCAGCGACTGGGCATCGACGACGCGAAGCGCAGCAAGCGCAGCGCCGTCTTTCCGTCGCCGTTCGACTATCCCAATCAGGCGCTGCTCGTGGTGCCCACCGATTTACCGGCGCCCAACGAGAATGCGCGCGAACACTTTGCGGCGGTCGCGCGTCATCTCCGCGATCTCATGACGGCGAGCGACGGCGGCATCTTCGCGCTCTTCACGAGTCATCGCGATGTGCGCGAGATGGCGGAATGGTTGCGCGGCCCCGGCAACGGCGCGGGCTGGCCGCTGCTCGTGCACGGTGAAGAGTCGCGCGACATTCTGCTCCAGCGCTTTCGCGACGGTGGACGCGCGGTGCTGCTGGGCACGGCCACCTTCTGGGAAGGGGTGGACGTCCCGGGCGATGCGTTGCGGGCGCTGCTCATTGCCAAGCTGCCGTTCCGCGTGCCATCGGAGCCCATGGTGGCGGCGCAGTGCGAAGCCATTGAAGCGCGCGGCGGCAACAGCTTCGGTGAATTCATGTTGCCGCACGCGTCGCTCCGCCTCAAGCAGGGCTTCGGTCGACTCATCCGGACCGGCACCGATGCCGGCGTGGTCGTGCTCTGCGATCCGCGTGTCGTGACCAAGCGGTACGGTCGCGAGCTCCTCGATGCCCTGCCGCCGGCGCGGCGCGTGGTGGGGGCATGGGGGGACATCCGGGGCGAGGTGTCCCGCTTTTACCGGCAACGACGAAAGGATGTGTAGCGTCGCTATGGCGCCCCGCGTATTTCCCTGAAGATTACCCGCGTTCACTCCCTCCGTCTCATTCCCCGCCGAATATGAAGCCCTCCAAGATCGTCTGCGTTGGTCGCAACTACCTCGAGCACGCCCGCGAGATGGGCAACGATGTGCCCAAGGAGCCGCTCCTCTTTCTCAAGCCTACGTCGTCGATCATCGCGGAAGGGGAGGCGATCGTGTTGCACCCGGTGTCCACGCACATCGAGTACGAAGGGGAGATCGCCATCGTGATGGGGAAGCGGCTGAGCAAGTCGACGAGCGAGGCCGAGGCGGTGGCGGCGATTGGCGGTGTGGTGGCGCTCAACGATGTGACGGCGCGCGACCTCCAGAAGAACGACGGCCAGTGGGCCCGGGCGAAGGGGCTCGATACGTTCTGCCCCATCGGCACGCCCGTGGCGGCACCGGCCGATCTCGACGGCATCGAGCTCATCACCCGCCTCAATGGCAAGGTGGTGCAGCACGCCAAGGGGGGCGACATGGCGTTCAAGATTCCGTTCCTGCTGCACTACATCTCCCAGTACCTCACGCTCGAAGCCGGCGATATCGTCGCCACCGGGACCCCCGCCGGCGTGAGCCCGATCAGGCCCGGAGACGTGGTCGAGGTGGAACTGGTGGGGCTGAGCCGGGTGTCAAATCCGGTGGTCGCGGGCGCCTGAGGCCCCGGGACGACACGCCCCACATCTACTAGATTTCATCGATATGCCCACCCCAGTCCCCCCGGCGACGCCTCCTGGCGACCGCTCGTCCAGCCCGTCAGGGCAGGGGGAGGGGTCGGCCGCGCGTCGGCGCATGCTCCCCAAGGGGGCACTGGGGACGCGGCTGTCGGGGCTCCCACAGGGAGAGAAGCGCTCGCCACGGGTAGTACTCATGGCGGTGGGACTGCACCTCGTGGTGGGCGCGGTGCTGGTGCAGGTGCTCACGTTCGGCCACGGTATCCCGGCGTGGCTACGCTTTGGTGAACAGGACGCGCCCACCGAAGAACGGCTCACGTATGTGAACCCAGAGGTGCCTGTCCCCGCTACCAAGCCGGTGGCGGAACGGCGGCCGGTGGTGCGCGAGCAGCCGGTCTCGACGGCACCGCAAATCGCCGAACCGGCGCCAGCCGGCGCCCCTCCCGAGCTGCGGCCTCCCACGCCGCGCGACACGGGGAGCGGCGGGTCGGTGGGCAATGGCATTGGTGCCATTGATCCGAATACCCGTGGCGTCAAGCCGAACTACGTGGACGAGCGCGTGTGGCGCGGTCCCGTTGGCGAAGGCGGCGCGGGCGGCGGCGGTACGGGTACCGGTACCGGCGATCGCGCCGACAAGCTCGACAGCATCATGCGCGGCGTGTTGACCGCGGCGCGTGACTCACTCGACTCCATTGCCCGTTTGCAGGGCAAGTACGGCCGTGCCCCCGGCGATTGGACCAAGACCGACAAGAACGGCGGCAAGTGGGGCTGGGATCAGCAGGGCATTCGCCTGGGCAAGGTCATGATCCCCAACGCACTGCTCGGGCTGTTGCCCATGAACGCGGCCACCGCGGCGCAAATGTCCGGCAATCCGACCGCCATGGCGCGTGAGTCGCGTTTGGCCGCCGGCCGCGCCGATATCATGCGCATGTCGGAGCGTGGCATGGGCGAAGCGGAGTTCAAGCGCATCGTGAAGGAGATGGACAAGCGGCGCGACGCCGAACGTCGCGAGCGACTGCGTGCGCCCAGCGCGAGCGTTGCCGCACCGCTCAAGACCGTCGACCCCAAGAGCGACAAATAAGGCGTCGCTCCGCCGCCGGCCGCTGCCGGCGGCGTGTCAGCGACGCGTCAGCTGCTTTGCCGCAGATAGCTGACGGCGTTCGCGATGCGCGCCAGAGACCGCTCGCGCCCCACGTACAGCAGCACGTCGAAAATGCCCGGGCTCACTGTGAGGCCCGTGAGCGCCACGCGTAGCGGCTGAAAAATCTTCCCGCCGGAAATGCCAAGCTCTTCGGCGAGTTTGCGCAGGGCGTCTTCCATCACCGCCGGCTCCCACGTGTCGACCGTCGCGAGACGCGCGTGCGTTTTCTCGAGGATGTTGGCGGTGGCGTCGGCATCCCGCCACTGCTTACTCACGGCGTCCGCGTCGAACTCGACGAGCTCCGTGAAGAACAGCCCCGCCTGCGCGACGATTTCGTCGGTGAGCCGCGCACGGATGCGCAGCAGTTCGAGCACGCCGCAGAACCACTCGTGACGCGCCGCGAGCTCGCTCACGGTGGCCAGACCGGCGCGCTCGATGAGCGGTGCCACGATCGCCGCCACCTCGTCGATGGGAATGCTCGCGAGATGCTGCCCGTTCATCCATTCGAGCTTCTTGGTGTCGAACACCGCCGCCTTCGCGTGCAGTCCGTTCACGTTGAAGCGCTCGATCAGTTCCGGCAACGCCATGACTTCGATGTCATCGCCCGGCGACCAGCCGAGGAGGGCGAGAAAATTGAGCATCGCCTGCGGCAGTAATCCCTGATGCTGATAGTCACCGACCGCGGTCGCACCGTGACGCTTCGAGAGCTTCTTGCCGTCGGTGCCGTGAATCATGGGCACGTGCCCGAACTGCGGCACCTCCGCGCCCAACGCCCGATAGAGCAGGATCTGCTTGGGCGTGTTCGAGATGTGATCATCGCCGCGCATGACGAGCGTGATGTCCATCGCGATGTCGTCGCTGACGACCGCCATGTTGTACACCGGCGTGCCATCGGACCGGAGGATGATGAAATCCTCGATGTCCTTGTTGGGGAACGCGATACGACCGTGCACCAGATCGGGCCACTCCGTCGTGCCCTCGGGGACGCGGAAGCGAATGGCATACGGCTCGTTGTTCGCGAGCTTCTCGGCCAACGCCTCCGGGCTCAACTCCGCCATCGTACGATCGAACTTGAAGGCGTCGCCGCGCGCTTCGGCCTCGGCACGCAGGCGCTCCAGTTCGCTCTGCGGCGTGAAGTCACGATACGCCGCGCCGGAGTCGAGCAGGCGATGCGCGTCGGCGTAATGCCGCGCCACGTTGGCCCCCTGGTAGACCACCTCTTCGTCCCACGTGAGCCCCAGCCATTCGAGTCCTTCGAAAATGGCGCGGGTGCTTTCGTCGGTACTGCGCGCACGGTCGGTGTCTTCCACCCGCAGGAGGAACACGCCGTCGTACTTCTTGGCGTAGAGCCAATTGAAGAGCGCCGTACGCGCGCCGCCCACGTGCAGAAAACCCGTGGGGGAAGGAGCGAAGCGAACGCGGGGACGCTTCGCGGGGGACGCAGCCGTCATATGTACCAACAGACCGGAGAAGGTCGGAGTGCGACGAAAAGTCGGGGCAAAAAAAACGCGGGCCCGCCGGCAAGCCAGCGGACCCGCGGCACGGAGGGAGCGGGATTCGAACCCGCGATAGGGGTTGACCCCCTATGCCGGTTTAGCAAACCGGTGCCTTCAGCCTCTCGGCCATCCCTCCCAACCTCACGGATACAGCCAACCGCTTACGAATAAACAAGTTGTGTATCTCGCGCCGCGTCAGCTCGCAGGAACCACGCGGAGCGGAAATGTAGTCGTAGGCGCAGCGCGGAAGCAATGGCAGACCGGCGGGAATACGAAGAACGCTTGAGCCCGCGCGTATTGCACGGTCGGAACATGACGGCGCTAAAAGTCGAGCCGCCACAGTTTGCCGTTGCCACCACCAATCCAGACCGTGCGTCCAAAGGCGGCGACGCCGGTAGTCACCGCGTTGGTAATGGTGGTCCAGCTCTGTCCTTCGTCGGTCGTGTAAAACGCGCCACCAAAGCCTACCGCCACGGCAACACCGGGGCCGGCATCGGGCACCCACGTCACGCCCGCGAGCGCGCCCGGCAGCGGCGGTCGGGTGCGCATCTCCCACGTACGTCCACCGTCGCGCGTAATGCCCACCACCGACTGAGACGTGTCGGTGCGCAGGCGATTGATATCGGCGGCGACGGCAATGCCCAATGTGCCGTTGACGAACGACAAACCCGTGAGGCCGGCAGCGGTGCCACGCGTGAACGGCGTGTTCTCCACCGTCCAGCTGCGACCGGCATCGCGGCTACGAAAGAGACGCGCGCCCGGCGCACCCGTGGCCACATACACCGTGTTCGGGTCGCCGTGCACCACACATCTCCCGCTCGCGGCAAAGGCGCCTTCGCCTGGCAGTGGCGCCGGGACCGACGACGCGGGCAACAGCGACCACGACGCGCCACCATTGTCCGTGCGGAGCAGGTTCGTGCGCTTGTTCGACGCGTCGCCGAAGGCCACACCGCTCGTCGACGAGCCGAACGAGAAGCAATCGTAGAACGCCGCGCTGTCGGCGTTGAGGAACTGCAGGCGCCAGGTGGCGCCACCATTGGTTGTGCGGTAGATGCGCGACTTGCTGCCGTCACCCGCCGAAAGAATCCACGCGGTATCGGCGCTGGCGGCGTGAATGTCGCGATACTCGAGCGTGTCACCCGCAGGCGTTTCGAATCGCTCCCAGCTCCGCCCACCGTCGCGGGAGCGGAGCACCGTGCCCTTGTGCCCTGACGCCCACACCACCTGCGGGCTGACCGCGTACACCGCCTGCAGGAGCGCGGTGGTGGGCGAGGGGAGCTCCGTCACCGTGGGGGCGCGGGGCGCGGCGGAATTCGCCGGTGGCACCGTCTGCGCCCCGGCCGAAACGGCAATCGCCGCCGAAAGGGAGGCAGCGATTGCGACGGAGTACCGCGTGCGTGTGTACATAGCGGGGGGAGTGGGATTCGAACCCACGGTACCCTTTCAGGTACGCCGGTTTTCAAGACCGGAGCCATAAACCACTCGACCATCCCCCCTGACGGCCAACCCTCGGCCGTGCGACAAATCTAGCAAGTACCGCCGTGGAGGGGAGTTCTGGCCATAGGGCGCGACGCTTTCCCACCCGTGCGCGGCCCGCGCGCGGCATGCTAGCTTCTCTCGGCAGCACCCGTTGGCGTCGCACCCCAACGGGCCCTCCCGCGCTCCGGAGCCCTTGGTGGAACAGCTCGATGTGCTCGTCATTGGCGCCGGCCTTTCCGGCATCAGCGCGGCCTGGCACCTCCAAACGGAATGCCCCACGCTGTCGTATGCCATTGTCGAAGCGCGCGAGCGCATGGGCGGTACCTGGGACCTGTTCCGCTATCCCGGGATCCGCTCTGACTCCGACATGTACACCCTTGGCTATCGCTTTCGGCCATGGCAGAACGCCAAGGCCATTGCCGACGGGCCCTCCATCAAGGCGTACATCGAAGACACGGCGCGCGAGTCGGGGATCGACCAGCACATTCGTTTCCAGCACCGCCTGGTGCGCGCCGAGTGGTCGTCGGAAACTGCGCGATGGACTGTGACGCTCGAAGCGGGGCGTGAGCGCACTCCGGTGCAGATCAGCGCGCGTTTTCTCTTCAGCTGCGCGGGCTACTACGACTACGCGCAGGGATATACACCCGACTGGCCCGGGCTCGCCGACTTTACCGGACGCGTGGTGCATCCGCAGCAGTGGCCCGAAACACTCGACTACGCCGGCAAGCGAGTCGTGGTCATCGGTAGCGGCGCAACCGCCGTCACGCTGGTACCGGCCATGGCCATGGGCGCGCACGCCGCCGCGCACGTCACCATGCTGCAGCGTTCGCCCACCTATATCGCGACGCTGCCGTCGGAGGAT
>CANGXD010000046.1 GCA_947457545.1 Gemmatimonadaceae bacterium | reverse complement strand
TCAGCGTGTGCGTGTGCGAGCCTTTGCACGTCTGCACGTTCTTGATCAGCTTGGGCGCCTTCGGATCGCTCACGTCGAAGATGCGCACGCCGGCCATGTGATCCTTGGGATCCTTCACGCCGCCGTCGCCGCAGTCGTTACGGTTACCGGGCCCTTCAGCCGAGAGGAAGAGCAGGTTGCCGTAGATGGTCGGATCGCCCTGCGACGTAATGCAGCGGACTGCCGCGGTCATGACCGGCTTGGCCGGGTTGGTGATGTCCCAAATGGTGAAGCCGGCGAAGTTGGCCTGGTAGACGTAGTTGCCGCGGAAGGCGAGGTCCGAATTGATGAACGTGAGCCCGCGCGCGGTGTCGAACTGCGCCGCCTTCTGCACCGTCGAGACCAGGCGCATGTTCTTTTCGGCCACACCCGCGTCGTACCGGCCGGGCTTGAGGGTACTGCGAGGGTCCTTGTTGCTCGGGAACGTCTGCGCCGACACGAGCATCGGCGCGGCGACGGTTGCCGCAAGGAGAAGCAAGCCACGCATTACGCGCATGGGGTTACGTCCGGTGGTGGAGGGGAAACGGGGGGAACAGGGGAGCACGAGAGTCATTTGGCGGGCAACTGCGCCAGCAAGCGCTTCATGATGCCGATCTCGGCGGTCTGCGCCGTCACCACATCGTTGGCGAACACATTGGCGTCGACTTCCTGACCGGCGCCTGGTGTCTTGAACAGGTCGTCCACCATTTTGATGGCGCCCGCGTGATGCTTGATCATGCCATTCAAAAAGAGGCGATCGAAGGCCGCGCCTTTGGCCTGGCTCATGGCCTTGAGTTCGTCGTCACTGAGCATGCCGTCCATCCGCATGTCGTGCCACGATGACGTATCTGGCGCGAACTGCTCATAGCGCCGCAGCCAGTCCTGCATAATCTGAATCTCCGGCACCTGCGATTGATCGATCTTGCGCGACAGCTTGAGGAGCTGGGCGTTGGTGCTGTTCGTCTCGGCCATCTTGGCCATGACGATCGCCTGGGCATGGTGCGCGATCATACCCTGCATGAACTCCACGTCAGCCTTGGTATACAGGGCACCCTTGGGGATCACGATCTCGGGCCCCATGCGGTGCATGCTGTGGTCCATGCTGTGCTGCGCCCACGCCGGTGCGGCGAGCAGCAGGCTCAGCGCGGCGCTGGTAATGACGGAACGAAGGGCCATGGTACGAACTCCGGTGTTGAGCGGCCGGACCGGGGGACGGCGGGAGCCGGGCGCCCCGGTCGGGGGATACACAGACGTTACGGCATGGCGCACGGCTGCACCAGTAAAACGGCCGGACCGGCCGGACCGTTTAGGGGAACACTCGAGCTCTGCGGCCCACGCCAGGCGTCCGTCCCGTAGCTTATCGCCGGTCGGCGCTCGCTCGACGCGCATGCCCCCCGACGTCTGGTCCCACCTCCTGCCCGTATCGCACATGTCCCGCGCCCTCCTCGCCCTGTTGCTGGCCTGCACGCCCGCGACGGTGTTCTCGCAGGCCCAGCCCGTGCCGGTCACCTCGGCCAAGCCCGGGTGGAAATGGACGATGGACAGCGTCAACAGCGTGGTGAACGAAGTGCGCGCTGGCCGGTCGCTGCAGCCAGCGGCGTGGCCCAACGGCGCGAAGGTGGCGGTGCTGCTTTCGTTCGATGTCGACAACGAAACGATTGCGATTCGCTATGGCGAGCCCACGGTCGGTTCACTCGCCGAAATGCAGTACGGCGCGCGCGTGGGGCTGCCGCGCATCATGCGCCTGCTCGACAAGCACAAGATTCCGGCGTCGTTCTTCATTCCATCGGTGAGTCTCGCCATCACGCCATCCATGGCGGGGCTCATCAAGCAAAGCGGTCGTCACGAGTTTGCGGTGCACGGATGGATTCACGAGCTCAACATGACGCTCCCCGATTCCGCTGAACGCGCGCTGCTCACCAAAGCAGTCGCCGAGCTCACGGAACTCACGGGGCAAAAGCCGACGGGCTATCGCGCGCCAAGCTGGAATTTCAGTCCCAACACGCTGAGTATTCTGCGCGACATGGGCTTTCGCTACGAAAGCTCGCTCATGGCCGACGACGCGCCGTACGAGCTGCTGCAGCGCGGTCAGCCGACGGGGTTGGTGGAGCTGCCGGTGCAATGGATTCTCGACGACGCGCCGCTGTTCGACCCACGCGGTGAGCGCTACATGAACCCGCGTGATGTCGCGCGCGTGTGGATGGACGAGTTCGACAAAGCCTACGAAGAAGGCACGATGTTCGTGCTCACGCTGCATCCCCATGTGTCGGGACACCGGTCGCGCATTGTCGCGCTCGAGCTGCTCATCGCGCACATCCAGGCGAAGGGGGCAGGCAAGGTGTGGTGGGCAACGCACGCGGCCGCGGCCGAGTATGTGCGTACGGCGGCGAAGTTGGGCGAGCCGAGGGCGCGCTGATGCGGATCGTAGAATGTGTGGCGCTGGTAACGATGCTCGCGCTGAGCGCGGCGCCCGCCGCCGCGCAAGCGGTGAGCTGGCCGACGACGAGTGGTGATCAGGGGGCGATGCGCTACTCGCCACTCGACGATGTGAATCGCGCCAACGTACGCCGTCTCGCTGTCGCGTGGCGTTGGAACACGGGCGAAAAGAATGTGCGGGCCACTGCGACGCAGAAAGCCGCGCGCCCTGGCCTCTTTCAGGCGTCGCCCATCGTGCTTGGCGACACGATGTACGTCTCCACGCCGTATGCGGCCGTGGCGGCACTCGACGCGCGCACGGGGCGTGAGCTATGGAAGTACGACCCCGAAGTGTGGCGTGCCGGACAGCCGTCGAACGGCACGGGTTTCGTGCACCGCGGCGTCGCAACGTGGGCGTCGAAGACCGAGCGTCGCATCTTCATCAACGCCCGTTGGAAACTCATCGCGCTGGATGCAACGACGGGTAAGCCGGTGCCGTCGTTCGGCGTGAATGGGGAAGTCGATCTGACGAAGGAGCTGCGTCGCCCTGTGAATCAGTTGCAGTACACCAATACGTCGCCGCCGGTGGTGTATGGCGATCTGGTGATCGTGGGGAACGGCGTGGGCGATCGCATTCGCTATCGCAATGATCCACCGGGTGATGTGCAAGCGTTCGACGCAAAGACCGGGAAGCGCGTGTGGAGCTTTCACACCGTGCCCGACTCCGGGGAGTTCGGCTGGGAGACGTGGGAGGACGGTTCGTACAAGTACATGGGGCACACCAACGTGTGGGCTCCCATGAGCCTCGATGTCGGCCGCGGGTTGTTGTTACTCCCGGTGTCGACGCCCACCAACGACTGGTATGGCGGTGATCGCAAGGGCGACAACCTGTTTGCCGAATCGGTGGTGGCGTTGAATGCGAAGACTGGTGCGCGCGTGTGGCACTATCAGATCGTGCATCACGGGCTGTGGGATTACGACTTGCCTGCGCCTCCGGTGCTCGCCACGATCACGTGGAATGGCAAGCCGCGCGACGTGGTCGCGGTGCCCTCCAAGACCGCGTGGATCTATGTGTTCGATCGTGAAACCGGGAAGCCTATTTGGCCTATCGTGGAGCGGCCCGTGCCGGCGAGCGATGTGCCAGGCGAGCGCGCGTCGCCAACGCAGCCCATGCCCACCAACCCCGCGCCGTTCACGCGGCAGTCGGTGACCGAAAAAGATCTCATCGACTTCACCCCCGAACTCAACCGGCGGGCGCGCGAGCAGTTCGCGAAGTATCGCAGTGGTCCCATCTTCACGCCGCCGTCGCTCGAAGGGACGATCGTGATGCCGGGCTCCATTGGTGGCGCCGGGTGGGGGAGTACGTCGTACGACCCGGTTACGCACACGCTGTACGTGAAGGGGACGGACAATCCCGTGCTGTATCGCGTGCAGAAGGGGGTGCCCAACGATACCATTGGTTACGAATACACCGTCGATCTGGTGCGCAGTGGTCTCGGGGTCACCGCCGATCCCGATTCGGGGAAGGCCGACCACACGCCGCCGGAACAGCTGCCGCTCATCAAGCCGCCGTATGGCACGATGACCGCGATCGATCTCGACACG
Organism: Gemmatimonadaceae bacterium; assembly: GCA_947457545.1. Taxonomy (GTDB): domain Bacteria; phylum Gemmatimonadota; class Gemmatimonadetes; order Gemmatimonadales; family Gemmatimonadaceae; genus Gemmatimonas. The sequence goes on along the minus strand of CANGXD010000046.1, from coordinate 18,574 downwards.
GGCAAGCGGCGCTGGCAGGTCACGCTGGGCGACACGCCCACCATTCGCAATCACCCGTTGCTCAAGGACGTCAAGCTGCCGCCGCTTGGCGTGGCGGGCGCCGTGGGTGGCACCGTCACCGGGGGCGGGCTGATATTCGCCACCGGCGGTGGCTCGGTGCTATACGCGCTCGATACGCGGACCGGGGCGGTGGTGTGGCAGTTCGATCTGCCGGCGGGACGGGGCTACGCCAATCCCATCGCCTATCGCGGAGCGAACGGCGTGCAGTACATCGTCGTCGCCACCGGTGGAGGGGACAACGCGGAGCTGGTGGCCTTTTCGCTCGACGGGAAGCGCTGACGCCCCGGTTTTCGCCGACATGGTCATTCGGCTATTTTTCGCCGCATGTCCACTTCACTTGCCAACGTGCGGGTCGCGATCGTCGGATCGGGGCCGGCTGGATTTTATGCCGCGGAGGCGCTGCAGAAAGCGGCGCCTGGTATCGCCATCGATCTCATCGATCGTCTCCCCACCCCCTTCGGGCTGGTGCGGGGCGGCGTGGCGCCGGACCATCCCAAAATCAAGTCGGTCACGCGCATCTTCGATCGCATCGCGTCGCAGCCGGGGTTCCGCTATCTCGGTCATGTGCGCGTAGGCGAAGACGTGAGCATCGAGGAGCTGCGCGCGCGGTATCATGTGCTGCTGCTCTCGTACGGCGCCGATACCGACCGCACGCTCGGCATTCCGGGTGAAACACTGCGCGGCAGCCATGCGGCGACGGAGTTCGTCGCGTGGTACAACGGCAATCCTGACTACGCCGCGGCAGAGTTCGATCTGACGCAGCGCGCGGTCGCGGTCGTAGGCATTGGAAACGTGGCCATGGACGTGGCGCGTATTCTCGCCAAGCCGACGAGCGTGCTGTCCGGTACCGACCTGGCCGATCACGCGCTGCAGGCGCTCGCGTCGTCGAACGTGCAGACCATTCACCTGGTGGCGCGTCGTGGCCCGGTGCAGGCGGCGTGCACCACGCCGGAGTTGCGCGAGCTCGGTGAGCTCGAAGGTGTGGACGTGGTGGTGAACTCGCGCGACCTCGAGCTTGATGCCGCGAGTGAAGCGCAGTTGGCGGCCATGGAAGACCGCAACCCGGCCAAGAATCTCGACGTGCTCCGCGATTGGGCGGCGCGTCCGCTCACGGGCGCAAAGCGTCAGGTGGTGCTGCACTTCAACGCGTCGCCGGAGGCGTTGTCGGGCACCGAGGGTGTCGAGTCGATGACGGTGGTGAAGAACCGCCTCGAGTCTGACGGGAAGGGTGGCGTGCGCGCGGTGGCGACCGACGAGCGCTACGACATCCCTGTCGGTGTGGTGTTCCGTTCGGTGGGCTACAAGGGACGCGCGATTGTCGGCGTGCCGTTCGACGAGCGCAACGGTGTGGTGCCGAACATCGGCGGACGCGTGGTGGAGCAAGCGGGGAGCGCGACCACGGTGCCCGGGCTGTACGTGGCCGGCTGGATCAAGCGCGGACCGCAGGGGATCATCGGCACGAACAAGCTGTGCGCCACCGACACGGTGACCCAGGTGCTTGCTGATGTTGCCACGGGCGCGATCCCCACGATCAACGACTCGCTGCCGTCACTCGACGCGTTGCTCGCTGAGCGCCACGTGACGGTGACCAGCTGGAGCGACTGGCAGACGCTCGACAAGGAAGAGCAGGCGCGTGGTGCTGCGGCGGGGCGGCCGCGCGTGAAGATCACGAACGTTGGTGAGATGCTGGAGATCATCGCGGCGCAGCGCGGATGAGTTTGCTCGCGCGCTGCGCGTTGCTCGCAACACTTGCTGTCGCGAGCGCACCACTCGCCGCGCAGCCTGCGCGTAGCGATGTCCTGGTGCTCACCACCGGCGGCACCATCGCGTCGCGTGCGACCGGACCCATGACCGACGGCGCCTCACTCGTGCGCGGGATTCCGGAGCTGGCCAAAGTGGCGACGGTGCGCGTGGAAGAGCTCATGCGCGTGCCGTCATCGCAGGTGACACCCGCCGACTGGCTGCGCATGGCGCGGCGCATCAATGCGGAGTTCGCGGCTACCCCTTCGTTGCGCGGTATTGTGGTGACGCACGGGACCGACACCATGGAGGAGACGGCGTTCTTCCTCAATCTCACCGTGCGCGATCCGCGTCCGGTGGTGATGGTGGGTTCGATGCGAGGCGGCGACGAGGTGTCCCCCGACGGGCCGGCCAACATCCTGAACGGCGTGCGTGTGGCCGTCACCGCCGCGGCCAAGGGGCAGGGAGTGCTCGTCGTGCTCAACGAAGACATCAGTGCCGCACGGGATGTCTGGAAGACCGACAATCGGCGCGTTGATACTTTTCAGTCGCCCGAGCGCGGCTATGTGGGCGCGGCCGATCCCGACACGGTCGTCTTTTTCCGGCGTGCGCTGCAGCCGCATACCACCGCTGCGGAGTTCGACCTCGCCAACATCGACGCATTGCCGTCCGTCGAGATCGTCACCGATTACGCGGGCTTCGATTCCACACTCATGGCCGCCGCAATCGCGCGACGTCCCCGCGGCATCGTGCTCACCAGCTTTGCTGGCGGACGGTTGAGCGCCGGGGCACGGGGGGCGCTGCGACTCGCTGCCGCCTCTGGTATTCCCGTGGTGGTGGCCTCGCGCGTGCCGGGAGGGCGCATTGTGGGCAATCCCAACGCGGCGCTTCAGGCGCTCGTTGCCAGTGATCTCCCGCCGCACAAGGCGCGCATTCTGCTCATGCTCGCGCTCACGCGAACGTCGGACCGCGCGGCGTTGCAGACAGTCTTCGACCGGTATTGATCGTCGGGTTGACGGTTTTGCCAAAACAGGCGAGACTCCACGCAGTGCGCTGCTCGGGGCGCCTCCAGTCCGCGGCAAGGGAGCCTGCTCCCACCCAGTGAACGCGTGGTACTTACGAGCCCTTCTTCCTCCCGGCCATTCGTAAGCGGACGCTGGCCATTGCGGCAGGAAGGTACGGATGACGCGCTCACTCTCGCGTAGCAGTTCGCTCGACCTCTTCAAGCAGGACGCCAAGCGCTGGCTGGGGAAACTTCGCCGTGACGATCCGGCAGCCCACGCGCGACTGAAGGCCGCCTGGCCTGCGGCACCGACCGCGCCAACGCTCCGCGACGTGCAACACGCCCTCGCGCGTGAATATGGACTCGCTGATTGGCAGGCACTGCTCGCCGCCCTCGACGATCTGGCACTCGACCGCGAGGCGCACAGCGATCGCGTCGCAGCAGTGCTGCGCCATGGCTGGGATGGCGACGTCGCTCGCGCTCGACGGATCGTGGCGCGCTTCCCCGATGTGCGCACCGACAGCCTGTTCGCCGCCGCCGCGTGCGGCGCCGTTGACGAGGTCCGTCGTCGCATTGCCCAACGTCCCCAACTGGCGAAGGACACGGACCCGGTGCGCGGGTGGACAGCCCTCACGCACGTGGCCTATGGTCGCCTCGATTCGCAACACGCGGTCACGATTGCGCGCGTGTTGCTCGAGGCCGGCGCCGATCCGAATGCCGCCTTCGACGACGGATGGGGAAACCCGTTCACCCCCATTACGGGTGCCATCGGGTTGGGCGAGGGTGCGAAGCCGCCGCATGCGCAGGCGGCGGCGTTGGTTGCGCTGTTTCTGGAGTTCGGCGCTGATCCCTTTGACACACAAGCGCTGTACAACAGCTCCATCGTGCACGACGACATTTCGTGGACAGCGCTGCTCTGGGAGCACTCGGCGCAACAGGAGCGTACCGCACTGTGGCGGCAGACCGAAGGACGTCAGCTTGGCGGCAAGCACAAGGTGGGCACGCTGAGCTACCTGCTGGGCAACGCCGTGTCCAACAACCACCTCCGGCGCGCGCAGTGGCTTCTCGAACAAGGGGCCGATGCACGCGCCATCCATTCGTATTCCGGGCGCCTGTTGCACACCGAGGCACGCTTGCTTGGGCGCCAGCAGATGGTCACGCTGCTCGAGCAGCATGGCGCGGTCGTCGAGGCGCTGAGTGGCGAGGCGGCCCTGATCGCAGCGGCGTTAGCCGGAGACGAGCCCACAGTTCGAGCGCTCGCCGCTGCGTCGGGGCTCGCCACACGGCCGGGTCCGCTCTTTGCCGCGGCGGCGGCAGGAAGCGCCACGGCGGTCGCGATGCTCCTCGACCTCGGCGCCCCGGTCAATGCCGTGGATATGGACGGCGCGACGCCGCTGCATCGTGCGGTGCAGGCGGGTGCGGTGGCGGTGATCGATTGTCTGCTGGCGGCTGGCGCCGAGGTGGACATCCGCGAGCGGAAGTGGCAGGGCACACCGATGAGCTGGGCGGTGGTCCTCGGGCAGCACCGCGCGGCTGAACGGTTGGCGTTGGTCACGCGCGATGTGCGTGCCCTCGTCCGCTCCAATCGCCTGGCCAGGTTGGATGCGGTGTTGCAGCAGGAACCCGAACGCGTCAATCAGGTGATGGCCGGACAACAGGATCCTACGGCGCTGTTCTGCCTTCCGGACGATGAACAGCATGCGGTCGACCTTACGCGGCTCATGTTGTCCTACGGAGCCGATGTGTCGATTCGCGACAGCCGCGGATGGACCGCGGCCGAAGCGGCGTTGGCGCGCGGGCTCGACGCGGCCGCCATGCTCATGGACCCTCCGATCGGAGCGGATGCATGAAGATGCTGGTGATGTGCAGCTCGACGATCGGAAGCGCGGTCGGCTGGTGGGCGGGGTCACCGTTCGGGATCATGACCGCGTTCATGGTGAGCATGGTGGGAACGGCGATTGGTGTGTGGGCCGGTCGCCGACTCGCGACGCACTGGGGCCTCTAGTCCATCACGCGAGCGGCACGGCTCGCGTCGGGAAATAGACGACCGTCGCAGGGGAAACCCCGCTGACCCGTCGGCGGAAAGGATGCCAGCGTAGGGGACATCGTTGTCTGTCCCCTACCCTGGAGCGTTCATGCGCGACGTCCTCAATGACCTCACCACCGTCGCCACCCACTTCGATCGCCTCGTTGCCGAGCAGGCCACCCGTCAGCCACTCCCGCACGTGCAAACGGTCGCCGAGTCGGATCTGGCACATCTCCCTGCGCCGGTTGCCCACTATCTGCGTCGCGCGGGTGTGGTCGGGCGTCCACGCGTGCACAATTTCGTGGTGGAGATGCAGGCGCGGCTGAATCGGGGGCCTGAGCAACCGTCCATGGACACGGCGGTGTTGCAAGTGAGCTTCGTCGATCATCCGACGCGACTGTTTCTGCTGCGCACCGCGATGCATGGGCTCCCGGTGAGTGGACTGCATCAGTACAGCGATGCCGGTGCGCGCATGGAGATCCGAGTGCTGGGGCTGTTGCCCATCGTCAACGCCTCGGGCGATGCCTTTGCGCACGCCGAGACGGTCACCGTCCTCAACGATTTCTGTGTGCTGGCGCCAGCGGTGCTGATTGATGATCGCTTTCGCTGGCAGGCCGTCAGTGATGAAGCAACGACCGTCACGTTTCACAACGGTGAACATGTGGTCTCTGCGACGATGCATTTCGACACACATGGAGATCTCACCAACTTTTCGTCGACAGACCGGCATGTACTCGATGCCGACGGTGTGCGCTGGACGACCCCGCTGCGCGCGTATCACGAGTTCGGTGTCGCGCGACTGGCGAGTGAAGGCGACGCCATTTGGCACTACGATGACAAGCCCGACTGGTGCTACGGCACGTTCACAATATCCCGTGTCCGTTACAACGTACCGACGCACGAGCTACCTCAGGCGAAGCATCTCACGGAGATCGCGCGCAGCTAGTTCCAACCATTCGCATGATGGCGATGTCTCACCGGCGTTCCCTCGCTCGATGTCCTTTCCTCCGCGAGTTCGCCGATGGTGTCCGTCACGTTGCTGCTACAACTCGCCTCGCTGCAGATGCCAGCGACTGGCTCCGAGAATGGGCGTACTCTCCCACGTGCAGAGCGTGTGGTCCCGGCTGTTGCCGCTCCTGGTCCCAGCTTCGCAGCGCGCCCGCCACGCATTGACGGGCGCGAGGAGGACGATATTTGGGGAAGCGTGCAACCCATTACACGCTTCCGGCAGTTCCAGCCTACCGAAGACGGGGAGCCGACATTTCGGACGGAAGCGCGCGTATCGTACGATGCGCGCAATCTGTACGTGCTGGTTCGCAGCTTCGATCCGCGGCCGGACAGCATTCTATCCGTATTGCAGCGGCGCGACGGCATGGCCCTCTCCGATGATGTGATCATCGGGATCGACTCGTACAACGACAAGCGTACTGGCTACATGTTTCGCCTCACGGCCGCAGGCGCGATGGCCGACGGCTACGCCTTCAACGATGGCGAAGAAGACTGGGGATGGAACGCCGTCTGGGAAGGCGCCGCGCGTGTCGACTCGCTGGGATGGATTGCCGAGTACCGAATTCCTCTCAGCCAGCTGCGCTACGTACCGCGCGGCGACAACACCTTCGGCATTCTCATCACGCGCACGGTGGCGCGAACCGGCGAGCGGACGTCGTATCCACTCTTCAGACGGTCTCGTACGGGCAGTGTGAGTCAGTGGGCCGAGTTGCCAGGCTTTCAATCGCTCGCGGCGCCGCGGCGAACGGAGCTCATGCCGTATGCCGTGGGGCGTTATGGGGCGAGTCCCCGGGCCGATGGTAAGCCGAGCAACGCCACGCGGTCGCAATTCGGCGCCGACATCAAGTTGGGGGTCACGTCGAACGTGACGCTCGATGCCGCCGTGAATCCCGACTTCGGGCAGGTCGAGGCCGACCCCGGAGTGCTCAACCTCAGTGCGTTCGAGCAGTTCTTTGCCGAGCAGCGCCCGTTCTTCCTCGAGGGCAGCGGCATCTTCCGGTACGACATCGACTGTAACGATGGCAGTTGCACGGGCTTGTTCTACTCGCGACGCATTGGCCGTGCGCCGCAACTGCGCAACGCCTACGGTGATGCGACATCTCCCCTACAGTCGCAGATCGTCGGTGCCGCCAAAGTTACCGGACGGCTCCGCAACGGACTTTCAATTGGTCTCATCGATGCGGTGACGAGCCGCGAGCAAGGAACCCTGCAGCGCACAATCGAGCCGCAAACCAACTACGCCGTCGTGCGCCTGCAGCAGGATCTTGCCGGCGGCAACAGTGGTGTGGGGCTCATGATCACGAATACCGCGCGGCAAACGGACCAGTGGACGCGTGGCGTGCTGCGGAACAGCGCGTGGACTGGCGGACTCGATGCGCGTCATCGCTTTGCCGCGAATCGCTGGCAAGTGAGCGGTCAGCTCGCCGGTTCGTACGTGGGCGGCACCGCGCAAGCGATCGCGGCGACGCAGCGGTCGCTGGTGCATCTCTATCAGCGCGGAGACGCGGATCACCTCACGTTCGACAGCACGCGCACCACCCTCGGCGGATGGATGGCGCAGGCTGAGCTCAGCAAGCAGGGGGGCGGCGTGACGCGCCTCAACGCGAGTACGTGGTACATCGCGCCAGGCTTCGAGATTAACGATGTGGGATTCCGCACACGCAGTGACGAAATGGGCTCGTCACTCTGGATGGGAATTCGTCCCACGAAGCCGTTCGGGCTCTTTCGGCAGGCGCAGCTCAACCTGAATGGCTGGGCCTTCGCCAACAGCGCGGGGATGCTCCTCGGCAACGGCGGCAATGTGAACGGCTGGGGAGAGCTCAAGAGTTTCTGGAGTGTCAACGCCGGGGTTGGCGTGAACAACGTCGTGCGCTCGTTCTCCGATCGTGATGCACGCGGGGGACCGGCACTCTTTCTTCCGCGGCGGCTCAACATGTGGGCGGGAGTGAACGGCGACCGCCGCCGCGCCCTGTCGCCTCAGCTCAACTTCTTTGCCGGTCGTCGCTTCGACGGTCTGGGGAGCAACTGGCAGATCGGCGGTGGCGCGCAGGTGCGGGTGGGCTCGCAGTTCAACGCCAGTCTCAACCTGAACTACAGCCGCAACATCGACGATCAGCAGTGGTACGGCAACTTCGTGGATGCCGGCGTGACGTCGTTCACCTTTGCACGACTGTATCAGTCCACCAGTTCCGTGACCACGCGGCTCAACTACACTGTCACACCGACGCTGAGCGTGGAGAGTTATCTGCAGCCGTTCGTGAGCACGGGAGAGTACACCGACTGGCGCGCGATCGAGAATGGCGCGGCGGTGTCACGGGATGAACGTTTCCGCGCGTACACCACGCGAGGCGCGCCGCGTGGCTTCCGTGTGGGGCAGCTGCGCACGAACAACGTGGTGCGGTGGGAGTATCGCCCCGGTTCAGTGCTCTTCTTCGTATGGGCACAGGGCCGTGACGCGCGCGACAGCAATCCGGAGCGGTTCGACGTACTCCGCGGTTACGACGCCGTGTTTTCGCGCCGGCCAGAGAATGTGTTTCTGGTGAAGGCGAGCTACTGGTTGGGGCGATAGCGCGGTCGCTCGGCGGTCCGCTACGCGCCCACCAACCGCGTGATCGCCGCCAACCCCTCGTCGCCGATATCCAGGCTGTGCTCGTTCACGTACAACGCGATATGCTGCGCGCACACCTCAGGGGACATCTCCTGCGCGTGCGCGCGCACATACTCGCGGCTCTCGTCAGGATGATCGAACGCATACTGCACCGACGCGCGAATGGCCCGTTCGGCGTGCGCGCGTACATCGGGCGGTACATCGCTTCGGGCGCAAATACCGGCCAACGGCACGGGAAGCTGGGTCTCGCGCTCCCACCAATCACCGAGGTCAATCGACATGCTCAGTCCGTGCTCGGCGTACGTGAACCGGCTCTCGTGAATGATGAGTCCCGCGTCCACCTCGCCGTCGGCCACGGCGCGGAGAATGCGATCGTAGCGCATTTCGACCACGTTGGGCAACGCGGGCGCCGCCAGGCGTAGCAGGCGATACGCGGTTGTTTCGCGCCCAGGGATGGCTACGCGCAACTGTACGGCGTCGTCGAACGTCATGGGCGTGCGTGTGACGACCAACGGCCCGACGCCCTTGCCGAGGGCGGCGCCGCTGCGGAGCAGGGTGTAGCGGTCGCCGACGCCAGCAAATGCACCGACACTGAGTTTGGTGAGGTCGAACGCCCCCTCATGCGCGCGTCGATTGAGTTCTTCGATATCGAGCAGGACGGGCTTGATGACGAACGGCGCATCGACCAAACCGAAGGTCAGGGCATGAAACGCGAACGTATCGTTGGGGCAGGGCGAGTAGCCGAAAGTCAGTTCACGCACGACGAAGCAACTCCTGCATGGTCGCCACGAGCGTTGGCGTCACGGTCGTGATGGCATCGAACGCCGTGGCGAAGTGCCAGCGGGCGCGGTCTTCTTCTTCGATGTCGTTGGAGATGGCGCGAACCTCCACCGCCGGGATACCGGCCAGCTGTGCGGCGCGCAGCACACTGAAGCCTTCCATGGCTTCCACGTCGCACGGGGTCGCATCGCTCAGCGTACCGCCTACGCGGGCGCTGGTCCCAATCGGCAGTACGCGCGCGAGGGGGACACCGCGTGAGAACGCCTCGAGCAGCGACGGGTCGGACGTGAGTCGCGAGGGCGCCCACTCGGCTGGTAGCGCCGAGAGATCGGTGTACTGCGAGGCACTGCCGATGACGAGCGAACCGGGGGCGAGGGCAGCAGCCCGTCGTGCGCCGGCAATGCCTACGTGAACGATGCCATCCGGGCGGTGCGCTTCGATGGCTCGCGTGGCAGCGATGGCGGCCTCAACGGGACCGACCCCACAGAGCACACCGATGAACGGCGCGGTCGGCGCGCTTAGCGCATCCGGTACCGCCAGTTCACGGCTCGTGGCGGCAATGACCAGAATGCGTGGCGCGAGTGGCATGCGTGAAGTGTAAGAGGCGCCACGCGCCGGTGCACAGTCACCTGCACAGTCACCCGATGGGCTGAACGGGCACTGCCCCCCATGAAGCCGGGTCTACGTCGGCGACCGTCTGCGACAGGGTCCAGGCGTGACCGGCGGGGTCTCGCACCGCGGCCTGCCGCTCGCCAAAGGCCAGCGTCTCGGGCGCCGAAAGCCCGGTGGCGCCGAGGGCGAGGGCGCGCGCATACGCGTCGTCGACGTCGGGTACCCGTACGAGGAGCGTGGCCGGTGGACGCCCGCCGGATGCTGGCGCGCTGGCGGCGTCCCACGCGGCCACCACGACGGCGCCGTTGCCCATGGTGAGTTGCACGCGCGGGCCGGGCTCACGCAGCCGCTCCACGCATCCCAGCACCTCCTGGAGCCAGTGCACCGCCGCCGCAGGATCGGGGTAGCTCCGCGTGGGAATCAGGGTGGCGTCGGGCATCGAGCGGTTGGTACGGTCGGTACCGCCGCCGCGATGCTGGGCGCGCGCAAACTCCTGCTCCGACAGCGACGACAAGCGGGCGCCCTGCGCCGCGAGCACCGCCGGCCACGCGGACGCGTGTTGCTCGCGCGAAGCGGCGTCGGCAAAGCCGCTGTGCGTCAGGGCACAGTGCGTGGCGCCGTCCGCACCAGGGGTAAAGCGCACCGACAACTGCGTTTCGGCACCTGCCGTGCCGCGTGTCACCCACGTGCAGCGTACAAGCTCATCGGGAATCAGCTCGAGGAATCGCCCGTAGTGTGGGTGGTGCACCTGTGGCGTGCGTCCCGGTTCTCTCACGGCGAAGTAGAACGGTTCTCCTTCACGCGCCGTTGCGCGCACCGTTGCGGCGTCTGCGAGCCACAGCCCCCATCCGGTGGTCCACGCGGTGTACAGGCGATCCGCACGGACCGGGAGCAGGCAGTCGTAGTGAATGGGCGCGACGGTCATCGAGAGTCGAAGCGGGAGAACAGGCGGCAACGAGGGGGCAGCGAGAGGCAAGATACCGCGCGCTGTGCATCCCTGTAGCGACACAGCCCTTACCGATGCCGTGGCCGCGGGCGACTGGATCGGCGCGGTCCCCGTGTTCGATGACCTGTCGGCGCGGTTGGCGCCGTAACGGCCTCCGCTGTCGGGAAGCGCCACAGATGACTAGCATAGTCGCATGACGATGAGCGACTACCAGCAGCGCGTCGACCGCTGGATCAGCCAGTTCGAAGAGGGATACTTCGAGCCGCTCACCAACCTCGCCCGACTGACGGAAGAGGTGGGGGAGTTTGCCCGCGAAGTGAATCATCGCTTTGGGCAGAAGCCCAAGAAGAAAGATGAGCCCGACGCCGACCTCGCCATGGAGATGGCCGACATCATCTTCGTGCTCATCTGCATGGCCAATCGCGAAGGGATCAATCTCGATGAGGCATTCAACGCGATGATGACGAAGGTGGAAACACGCGATGCCAATCGCTGGACCCGCAAGTCTCCCGCACCCTGACCCTAATCCGGAACTGATGTCATGACTGTGATGTCACTGAATTCCTCGGCGCGCATCGCGCGCAACCTGCTTCGTGTGGCGGCCGTCGTTCTCGTGGCCGCCTGCGGCGACGGCAGCACCGGCCCCGCGGCGCCAAAGCTGTTCGAAAACGTCGTGGTGTTCGGCGCCAGCCTCGATGACACGGGCAATGCCTGCAATGCGGCACCGACGACGTGCCCGCCGTTCCCGTATGCCAACGCGCGCTTCTCGAATGGTCCGCTGTGGGTGGAACAGATGGCCACGACCTTGAACGCGCGCGTTACTCCCGCGCTCGGGGGAGGCACCAACTACGCGTTTGGCGGTGCGCGCACCGGCCCCATTACGGGCACCACCCAGGCGTCGCCCAACATGCTCGCGCAGGTCGACCTGTATCTCCAGAACGGCAGCAAGACCGATCGTGAGCTCACGCTATTCGTGGTCAACGCGGCGACCGTCGGCAACGATATCACCGACGCGCTCACGCAGGGTCTCTCGAACCCGCAGGCGCCGGCAACGATTCTTGCCGGAGCCGTGGCGAATGTCGGCACGATGGTGACCAGACTGTACGCCGCCGGTGCGCGCCACATTCTGTTGGTGAACAGCACCGACGTCGGACGCACCCCGCAGGTGACCCGACTCGGAGCCGTCGCCAGTGCAACAGCCACGGCGCTGTCACAGCAGTTCAATACGGCTCTCGCCGCGCAGCTTCCCGCGTTGCGCGCCGCGTCGGCCGGGCTCACGATCTATCCACTCGATCTCGGCGCGCTTACCGCGCAGGTCATGGCCAACCCCTCGTCGTTCGGCTTCACGAATGTGACGAATGCGTGTGTCGTCACCTCGCCTCCCTCCGTATGCGGGACGCCGGCGACGTTCTTCTTCTGGGACAGCTTTCACCCCACGCAAGCGACCGGTGCCCTCGTGGCCCAGCGTGCCCTGACGGCCCTCGGGCGCTGAGAGGGCACGCCCAACTCCCTGCGTGTGTGGTCACGACGCGCAGGGAGTCCATGGGGATCAGTGGTGCATGATCTCCACGATCTGATCCCGTAATGCACCCGCTCCAAATGGTTTGGCCAGATAACGGGTGGCCGGGTCGTCACCAATCTGTGCGAGAGCGTCGTCGCGGTCGTAGCCGCTGACTACAATCATCGGCAATGACGGGTGCGACGTACGCAGCGCCTTCAGTACTTCGCCGCCGCCCATTCCCGGCATCGTCAGATCGAGCAGCACGACGGTGATTTCGTGCGCATGCCGCTGAAACTGCTCGAGGCCATGCGCCCCGTCGTGCGCTTCCACCACGGTCATGCCCATGCGACGTACGACGCGTGAGACGACATCGCGGATAGGCGCTTCATCGTCGACGACGAGTGCCATCCCTGAGAACGAGGGAACAGCCGCAGGAACAGAACGTCCTTCCACCAGCGGCTGAGGCATTGCACGCGGCAGAAAGATATCGAAGCGTGTTCCCTCAGGGCCGGTGCGTGTCAGTTCGAGCACGCCGTCGAGCGTGCCAATAATGCCGCGTACGGCGCTCAACCCCAGTCCGCGGCCCGCGGACTTGGTGGTGAAGAATGGATCGAAGATTCTGGCGCGAACGTTGTCGGCAATACCGGGGCCCGTGTCCTCCACGGTAATCAGCACCCACCCATGCTCCGGCTGCTCGTGCGGCTCGGCGCCCGAGTGCGGCGAGGCGTGAGTCGAGGCGGAGACCGTGACGACACCGGGTCTCTCGCCGATGGCTTCGGCGGCGTTGGTGAGGAGATTCAGAATGACCTGCGACAGCTGCGCCGGGTCGAGCTCCACCCACAACGGCTCGGTTACCGGCACTACCGTCAGTTCAACTTTCTTCGATCGTGATGCACGTACGATGGGCATGATGTCGGCAATCACCTGTCGTGCATCCACCACTTCACGACGCAGGCTCGCTCGGCCGGCGTAGGCGAGCATCTGACGTGTCAGTTCCGCCGCGCGACGACTCGACGTGGCAATTCTGTCCAACGCGGCGGCGGCTTCATTGCGATCGCCGAGCGAGTCGACGGCGAGGTCCACGTTGCCAATGATTGCGCTCAGAATGTTGTTGAAGTCGTGCGCGATGCCACCGGCCATGATGCCAAGACTCTCGAGCTTCTGCGCCTGCTGTACCGACGCATCGCGCGCGCGACGTTCGGCTTCTGCGCGCGCGCGCTCGGTGAGATCCGTGCCGATGATGCCCGTGGCGTACGGCGTGCCGTCGTCGCGCAGCAGGGGGAATGCCACCATCTGCCAGCCGTGCGCGCCACCCGGGGAATCCATCTCGACCTCTTGCTCGACCACGCCGTCGATGTGCTGCGATCGCTCGATGAGCGGCGACAATCGAGCGGTGAGCGGTCCGAGCAGCTCACTCAGCGGGCGGCCGACGGCGGCGCCCGCGGGAACGCCCGTGAGTGAGGCCACGCGGGCGTTGGCCAGCAAGACTTCCTCGTCGAGACCCACGACCAGCACCAGCGTTGCCGTGTTGTTCATCAGGTCCTGCAAGAGCGCGCGACTACTCTGCGCTTCGATCAGCGCCGCCTGAGTCGCGTCGACCTGCGACTCCAGGCGCGTGTACAGCGAGTCGAGCCGTTCGGTCATCACGTTGAACGCTACGGCAAGTTGCCCGACTTCATCGTCACCACCTACTGGAGTGCGCACGCCGAAATCACCGGCCGCGACTTTCGCGGCCGCGTCGGCAACGGAGAGCACCGGTGCCGTGAAGCGGCGGGTAATCGCGGTCACACCCAACGCGAGCAACCCCGTGGCAGCGAGCCCAAGAAACAGCGTCTGCGTCAGCAGAATGCGCGCCGGTGCGAGTGCTGCGGCTTGCGGCGTTTCGACAATGAGCGCGAGATCGAGATCGGGAATCCAACGCCACGCGCCGAGGACGGCGCGATCGGCGTAGTCGTTGTAGATGCCACTCCCGTTCTGCTGCGCGAGCGCCTCGGTGATCGCTTCGCTGTGAATGCCGCGGCGGACTCCGTCTCGACCGAATCGCTGCGCCGATACGAACTCCGCGTAGCGATTGACGAGATAGGCATCTGCCGGAAGCGTGAGGCTGGCCGGATGACGAATGGTCGCTTCGAGCTTCGTCAGGTCGAGGTGCCCGGCGATGAGCGCGACCGTGACGCCGTTGCGCTTGACGGGTGCGGCAATGGTCAGTCGAGGGCGTCCCGTGCTGGCGCTGAGATAAATCTTCTGGACATAGCTGCTGTCCTGCGCGAGTCGATAGAACTCTTCGTCGACGGCAAAGGAACCGGCGGTGGCCGTATCGGTCGATCGTACAACGAGACCACCGGGGACACGGATCTGCTGCACCTCTTCGGCGTCGAGCACGCGCGACAGCACGGGCGCGTAGACTGCACGATCGGGAGACTGCGATAGCGGCGTGAGGCTTTGAGAGAGCGCTTCGGCTTCGAGCGAGACGAGCGTGCGCTGTCGCGTCAGCCACTCGGAGACCCGCTGCGCTTCTTCGGTCGCGTCGGTCTCGAGTTGGTTCCGCACGCGGTCGCGCAACGCTGCCGAGGCCGTGCGATACGATGCCAGTGCGCCGAGCGACGCTACGCTGAAGCTCAACGCGAACACGGCCCCCGACAATCGTGTGGTCAGACTGCGCGTGCGCAGGATACCCATCAACGCCGCGGGTCGAGCGTTACACGAAACACGAGCGAGTCGCGGCGCATCTCCAACAGCGTCGGCCGCGGATGGGATTCCCGGTCCCGTTGAACTGATAGCGGGCAAAGGCACCGTCAAAGGTGCCGCCGTTCTGCAGCGCACGAACCAAGGGAAGCCCTGATTTCACCTTCGCCTGCTCGGCCGCGCGCGCAATCAACCGAAGCGCGTCGTAGGTGGCCGCTGCCGTCGCGCGCGGCTGCACTTCGGCGTGGCGAACCTTCCAGCGTTGGAGGAACGAGAGTACGCCGGGGCGCGTACTGCTGTGATCCCAGTTGCCAACAACGATGCTTCCCGTGACATACTCGCGACCACGCAGTGCGATGGCATCCCACGCGTCGCTGCCGAGAAGCTGCCCCCGGAAGCCCGCGGTTCGCAGGATGCGCACTTGCGAGGAATCGCGCACCGAGAAGTTGGGGAGGACGATGGCGTCGGGTTGCTGGGCGAGGAGTCGCATGATCTGCGGCTGCTGGTCGCCGGGATCATCGATGTTGTATTGCTCTGTCCCCACGATACGCCCACCCAAGGCGGTGAACGTGCGGCCGAATAGCTCGATGATACCACGGCCGTAATCGCTCGCCGCATTGTACAGGACGCCCGCTCGGCGCAGTCCCACTGAATTGTGGGCCTACCAGCACGTCGACCGAATCGAGATTGACGAGTGCCCGGGCGGCAGCGGCGGCGGCGTCGGGGCGATTGGCGGTCTCGCGATCTATCAGGCGCACGCGATGCAGGACGCCATCAATGAGGACACCGCCGACGGCATTGAGCTCGTCGACGGCCAGCTGTGCCCCGAGGCGGGCCGGCATGCCTGAGGAGCTGCTGGCGGCGCCGTCGAAGACTCCAATGAGCCCTACGCGGAGCTCCGGCGGCGCCTTGGCGTCACAGGCGGAGAGCAACAGCGTGCACGTCGCCAGTGCTCTGACGGAAAGTCGGCGGCCGCGAGTCATACGGCACGTTAGGGAACCCCACAATAGTTCGCAATGCAAGCAACTGGTGGCGAGCGAACTCACCGGTTGGGGCGCATTATAGGCTGCAGCGCCCCGAGGCCGTCCGATGGCGCTCTCCTCATTTTCCAGTTTGGTGAATAGTGCCGCGAGCCAATCGTTCATGCTGACCTGGTGGGCCTACGGCATGGTCATCGCCTTCATGGCGCTCATCATGACCAAGCGTTTGTCGCCGCTCACGGCGCTCATCCTGGTGCCCACGACGGTCGGTATTCTCGCGGGCTTCGGCCCTGGCTTGGGCGAGATGATGCTGCAGGGCGTCATCAAGCTGGCGCCCACGGGTGTCATGCTCATGTTCGCGATCCTGTATTTCGCGGTCATGATCGATGCAGGGCTCTTTGCCCCCATCGTGTCCCGGCTGGTGGCGCTGGTGCACGGCGACCCGGTGAAAGTCGTGGTGGGCACAGCGGTACTGGCCCTGTTGGTGTCGCTCGACGGCGATGGGTCGACGACCTACATGATCACCACGGCTGCGATGCTGCCGTTGTACCGGGCGCTGGGGCTCCGGCCGCTGGTGCTCGCGTCGGTCACGATGCTCGCGTCCGGCGTGATGAACATTCTGCCGTGGGGTGGCCCGACGGCACGCGCGGCGAGCGCCTTGGCCATCGACGTGAGCGACGTGTTCGTCCCGATGGTCCCTGTCATGGGGGTCGGCATTCTCTGGGTCCTGTTCGTCGCGCATCGCCTCGGGCGTGCCGAACGAAGGCGCCTCTCGGTACAGCGTGCCGACGAAGAGCAGGCGACACTGCGCGAAGAGCTCGCCAATCCCGCGTACGAAGACGATACGCAGCACCGGCGTCCCGACCGGCTCCTGGTCAATGCGGTATTGACGGTCGTATTGCTCGCCGCGCTCATTCTCGCGCTCTTGCCGCTACCCGTGCTCTTCATGCTGGGCTTCGCGGTGGCGGCACTCATCAACTATCCGAGTATCGAACAGCAGAAGGCGCTGCTCGCGCGGCATGCCGGCAACGCGCTGGCGGTGGTCGGGCTGATCTTTGCGGCCGGCGTATTCACGGGCATACTCTCCGGGACCAAGATGGTCGATGCCATGGCGAACAGCGTCGTTTCGCTCGTGCCACCGGCGCTCGGCCCCTACCTCGCCATCGTGACGGGCGTATTGAGTGTGCCGTTCACGTTCTTCATTTCGAATGACGCGTTCTACTTTGGCGTGTTGCCGGTTCTGGCGAAGGCGGGACAGGCGTACGGAATCACGGCCGCGGAAATGGCGCGCGCGTCACTCGTGGGGCAGCCGGTGCATCTGCTGAGTCCCCTGGTGCCGTCCACGTTCCTGCTCGTGGGGCTCGCCGGCGTCGACTTCGACGATCACCAGCGCTTCACGCTCAAGTGGGCACTGCTTTCGGCCTGCGTGTTGCTCCTGGCCGGTCTCCTACTCGTGGTCATCCCGCTCGTCGGCCATCGCTGACGAGCGGGACTGCCGCAACACTATTTGGTCCAGAAGGCGATCGCACCGCATCCGGTCATGCCGGCACCGAACTGCGCGGGCACCTGGCCCTGTGTGTAGATCTCAACGCCGAGCAGGTCTTTGGGGCGAACGACCGCATCGAGTTCAGCGGCGGACAGCGGCACACCACCCATGTCCGGCATCTGCAGCGGGAACCCGTTGAGGAACAACGCCGGCGAGCAGCGTGGCGAGAAGATGCCACGCATCGAGATTTCCTGATCGAGGCCGCCCCCACGCTCCACGTAGACGCCCGGAATGATCCAGAACAGCTCGGAGACCATGACCGGGTTGCGTCGCGCAATCATTTCTTCGGTGATGTAGCGGCCAACACCGCTACGCACGCGCTGCTGGAATTCCTTGAGCAACGAAAACCGTTCATAGTTCGCCAGCACCTTCACGGTGTCGAGGACCGAGCGGAACGTGCGCAGCGACGCGCTGAACGCGGGGGCGTCGTCGAGGACATTTACGGTCGTGCGCTGGGGGTAGAATCCGACCGCGCGCACATCGAGCAGGCGCGTACCCGCCGGCGCGTTGTCGAAGAAGAACTCCCCGTTCGCGTTCGTACGCGTCGTCGGTCCATTGACGATCTGCACGGTGGCGTTTTCGAGCGGTCGTCCGTTGCCATCGCGTCGAACGACACCGGCAAATCGCGTCGATCCGGTCCGAAGCACACGGACGACGGCGCTGTCGCCAGTGCCGCTGCTCGTCGTCGTCGTGGTGATGCTGCGCCCGACGAACAGTTCACGGCGCTGCAGCGCATCTGCGGCGACTTCGAACTCCACGTGATCCGTGCTGTCGCTGTTGCTGCGCGCGGCGACCTGCACAAAACCCTCGCGCGGAATGTTGCAGACGCCGTACCATCCGTTACTGCCTGCGGTCGTTCGCCGGCGGACGATGCGTGGTGCCATGCGTCCTTTGCCAAGCTCGTACTCCAACCACTCCACCGTGACGGTCGCGTTGGGGAGTGCGTCGCCCGTGGCCGCATCGCGCACGAATCCCATGAGGAGCGTCCCGGGGTTGTTCGCGGAGGGTGCGCCGCATACCGCCGCACGAATGCCGACCGCCGACGGCACGGCGAGATCGGCCGCATCGAGGTTGCGCGC
>CANGXD010000045.1 GCA_947457545.1 Gemmatimonadaceae bacterium | reverse complement strand
TTTTCCACCGGCACGTCGGCGTACAGCGGCACCATGGTGGGGGCCGTCGCCCAACGGGAAACGCCAAAGATGAGTGCGGTAATGAGTACGCCGATCGCGCCAAAGGCGATCTGACGTCCACGGCCGGCAAACGGTTCGAAGAGGGAGTTCATGTGCGGTAGTAACTCAGGACTGCATCGAGATCACTGAGCGATAGGCCTCGACGACCTTATTGCGCAGTTCGATCATCAGGTCGAGTGCGACGCCGGCTTCTTCACTTGCCGCCATCACCTGGTGGAGTTCGACGTTCTCGCCGCTCGCGAAGCGCTGCACGAGATCACCCGCGCGATCGCGCGTGTCGGAGACTTCATTGATCACTTTGGTGAGTGTATCGCCGAAGGTGTTGTTGCTCTCGCCCGTAATGGGGAGTTGGGTCGCAAGCGCTTTGTCCTGTCCGGGAAGGGTCAGGCCGCGGGCGTAGAGATCGAGACGGGTCTGCATGGGCGGGTCCGGTCAGGAAGAAGACTTACGCGCGGACATCGAGCCGAACGCCGCGCGCCGCGGGCGGCGTCTGCGGATCGGTAGCGGCTTTGAAGCGGCCGTACGTGAGTGGACCAAGATTGGCGGTCTTCGCGAAGAAGTTCCGCTCTTCCGTGGTGAGCACACTCCAGAACGACGGATCGGTGCCTGCGGGCGCTTCGGCGGGAACGACCGACTGCGCCGCGCCTTGGCCGGCAATGGGCGTCTGCGGCTTGAGGGCGTTGGCATTGGCGGCCGTACGTGCCTGCTGTGTGGCCACGCCCGCGCGATCGAGGCCAGTCTGGCCAGCGTTCTGCGTGCGCGCCTGCTCGGCGCGCGTCGCGCCGAGGTTGGGAAGCAGAGGCGAGTTGGTAATGCCGTTGATGCTCATAAGCCTGATCGGGTGCAGCGAGGAGTGGGGCGAAAACGGAGCGGCGGGCCGGGATTCGATGCGGTGTCGGAGAGGAGGAGGAGGAAGTGACCTCGTACCGAACCCCGGACCCGCCGCAACACAGAGGTCTTACTGGTGATCGTTGGTGCTGTCGTCAGATGTCGAGCGCGGCGCGGAGCATCGACTTGGCGGTGGTGAACACCGCAGCGTTGGCTTCGTACATCCGCTTGGCGTCCATCAGCTTCACGAGTTCCTGCGTGGTATCCACGTCGGGGTAGCGCACGTAGCCGGCTTCGTTGGCGTCCGGATGACCGGGCTCATAGACGAGGCGGCCGACGCCCTGATCTTCGGCGATGCCGGCGACGCGCACGCCGTACTCACCGCCCAGCGGGCCATTCACACCACCCTGCGCGCCGAGCACGGGGACTTCGATCGCCTTGGGCCCATCTTCCGAGGCCGGCACGTCGAACGCGGGCGAACCGAAGACGCCACCGTTGCGCGTCGAGCTCGAGCCCATCGCCTGTGCGGCCGGGTTGCCGGGATTGTAGAGCGCGTTCTGCGAGGTCGCGGCTTCGAGCACCACGTCGCGACGCTTGTACGGCTGACCATCGGCGCCGCGGGTGACGTCGGCGTTGGCGATGTTCTGCGCGATGATTTCCATGCGCTGGCGCTGCGCCGAAATGCCGCTCGCGGCGATGCCCATGGACTTGAACATCGGGCGAACCACCTGCTGTCCCGGAATGGGGAGCAGCGCCGGCTGACGGGTCGGGTTGATCGGCATCAGCCGTTACCACCCTTGATGGCGGTGCGCAGCGTGGTATAGGTCTTTTCCAGGAGGCGCGACGTCGCGAGGAAGCGAAGCTGTTCGTCGGCGAGCGCTACCATCTCGTCTTCCACATTCACGGGGTTGGCCGTGGGCTGCGCCGTGCCGGCCTTGGCCTCGAGGGCAAAGCCGTCGCCGTTCTGCAGCGTCGCCTTGGAGACGCGGTCCGCAATGCCACGCGACCGTTCGACGCTCTGGTCGAGCGACGACTTGAGCGACGCGGCGCGGGTGGTGCGATCGATGAGTCCGAAGAGCATGAGCAGTACCGGAAGTGAAAGAGCGAGGGAATCCGGTACGATCAAAAGCAATGGGCGGGCCAAACGGACGAGGCCGCGGAACCTGATGCGCAATTTCTCTTTAAGTCATTGTCTGACAATATCTTACAAATGTACTGCAAGGCCTCGCGGAGGGGCAGGCATAAATTACCGGGTACGACAAAACCCGGCAAAAGGGAAACTTCTGCCGGGTAATACGTGATCCAAGTTGCCGTGTGGAAAGGTGGCGCTTGCTCGGCAACACATGCCGAGTCTACTCCTCGTCGCCGTCCTTGCCCGGGCCGTTCAGCTTGTTGCGCAGGGTGCGCACGCTGATGCCAAGGAGTTCTGCCGCCTTCGTGCGGTTATTATCGGCAGCTTGTAGCGCATGCTGAATAAGGACCCGTTCAGCGTCGGCCACGTTGAGGGAGTTGAGCGCGATCCCGCTCCCGTTTGCGCCGCCACTGGCCGCGGCCGCCGCTCCGGGCGCGGCGGCCGCGCCGGAGACCGCCAGCACCGGCGTCATGCCCGGCGTGGCGAAGGCGCGCGGGCGCATGTTGGGAGCTCCCAACGAATGGGCGAGGCCGAACCGCGTCCCTTCCAGGCAGTGAGGCTGGATGAGCGGGTCCGGGGTCAGAATGACCGCCCGCTCGATCACGTGCTGGAGTTCGCGCACGTTGCCGGGCCACGGGTACTGCTGGAGCGCCTCGAGGGCATCGGGGGAGAGCCCGTCGATCTTTTTGCCCAGCTCCGCCGCGACACGCATGGTGAAGCGGAGCGCGAGGACCGGGATATCCTCCGGACGGTCGCGCAGCGGCGGAATGAGAACCGGAATCGTGGATAGTCTATAGTAGAGGTCCTGCCGGAACGTCCCGTGATCGGCTTCCATGGCCAGATCGCGGTTGGTCGTGGCCACAATACGGACATCCACCTTGATGGGTGCCGTTCCACCAACGCGCTCGAACTCCTGCTCCTGCAACACTCTAAGGAGTTTGGCCTGCAGGTCGAGGCGCATTTCCGAGACTTCGTCGAGCAGCAGCGTCCCACGATTGGCGCGCTCGAACGCCCCCTCGACCCGCTTGATCGCGCCCGTAAACGCGCCCTTTTCGTGCCCGAAGAGCGCCGACTCGATGAGCCCTTCGGGGAGCGCGGCGCAGTTGAGCTTGATGAACGGCTTGTCGCGCCGCTCGCTCTGGTCGTGGATGGCGCGGGCGAAGAGCTCCTTACCCGTGCCCGACTCGCCCTGCAGGAGCACCGTCGCCCGGGTGGGGGCGGCCATGCTCACCGTCTGCAGAATGCGGCGGATGGTGGGGGAGTCGCCTATGATCTGCCGTTCGTTGCGGAACTGCATGACCTCCTTGCGGAGGGCTTCGTTCTCGCGGCGGAGGCGGACGAACTCCAGCGCCTGGTCGACCGCCAGCTCCAGCTGCTGCGGACGGACCGGCTTGGTGATGTAGTCGATCGCGCCGGCCTTGATGCTCGCCACGGCGTGCTCGATGCTCGCATGCCCGGTGAGCATGATGAGCGGAATGTCGTACCCCTCACGGGTGAGCAGCTGGATGAACTCCAGTCCCGTGATCCCCGGCATCCGATAGTCGGAGATGATCAGGTCGATGCCCCCACGCTCCAGCACCTGCAACGCCTCGGGAACGCTGCGCGCGCCGACAGGCGAATGCCCGGCCTGCGCGAGGGTGTCCTCGAGGATCAGGCCGACTGCAGCTTCGTCATCGACGTACAGGATGGTGGCCATGGCGGCTGGAGGGGGTGACCGGCCGAAGGACCACCGGCTGCTCAACTGTGAGCTTTTTGCCGCCGGTGTGACCCACGCCCGCTGTGCGCGTCCTTGTACCGGGAAGCACCCGGCAAAATTAGCCGCTTTGTGGCCAAAACGCTAAAGTCTCATGGGACTGATCGTCGAGACGGCGCAGTGGGCTCAAGGACGGCGGCGGGCTTCCGATACTTCGACACAGCAGGCGACTCCGTCCGGAGCCGCGCTGACGACTGCTCAGCCCCGGTGCCAATGCGCGTCTCCAACTCGATCATCACCTCCCGGAGCCAGCTCCGCCTGCAGCAAGGGCTGCAGGGGATCGACCGCGTCCGCGACGATATCTCGACGGGTGTGAAGATCCGCAAGATGTCCGACGACGCGACCAGCGGTGGCGAGCTCGTGCGCATTGGCAGCTCGATGCGCGCCCTGAATCAATACCGGCGCAACGCCGATAGCGGCATCAACCGCGCGCAAGCCGAAGAAGGCGCTCTCAACCTGCTCGGCAACTCGTTGACGCGCGCTATCGAGCTCGGCATCAGCCAGTCCACCGCCACGGCCAACGCGCAGTCTCGCCTGATTGTCAAAAAAGAAGTCGACCAGCTGATCAACCTCGCGGCCGACCTCGGAAATACACGTTTCGGCGACGAGTACCTGTTCGGCGGGACGCGCGCCGGCGAACCCCCGTTTGCCACACCGGCGCCAGCCACGGGGAGCTTTTCCCGTCTCGTCGATGCCAGCAACAACCCCGTCAATCCGAGCGGCAACACCACGCTCGAAGTGGGTGACGGCAAGTTCGTCACGCCGAATCACAACGGCACGCAAGTCTTCATCGATACCGACGCGCTCGATGCGATGCGCGCGCTCTCCGATGCGCTCGGCAACAACGATCCTGCCGCCATTCAAGCCGCCGCCGATCGCCTTACTGCTGCAAACAGCAACGTGCAGGCGTTGGTGGGTACGAACGGTGCCCGCATCAACGAGATGGAAGGCGCGAAGACCACGCTCGATACGATCGAGTTGAACCTGAAGACCTATCGCTCGGACCTTCGCGATACGGAAATCGACAAGGCGATGGTTGAGCTGGTCGGCAAGCAAACTCTTTATCAGGCAGCCATGAGCGCGACCTCGCGTATCCTTGGGCTCAGCCTGGCCAACTACATCTGAAGTCCGTGAGCGTCGTGTCCATGGCCACCGAATCAAGCTCCGCGTCCGATCTCCCGTCGCACGACAGCGGCGAGCTGACGGTGCACTTCTGTACCCCGCTGTGGGGCGTCCCGCACGCCAGCACCTACACGCTGAGCCCCGCGGTACGCGATGGGGTGTGGTGGTTGCAGTCCACCGAAGAACCGGTCACCACGTTCGTGCTCGCCGACCCCTTTGTCCTTGATCCCGCCTATGCCGTTGACCTCGGCGAGGCCGAGCGCGAGGCGCTGGCGGTCACGTCGGCCGACGATGTGCTCGCGCTGATCATGTTGACGCTGCCCGCCGGTGGCGGGGGCGACGTGACTGGCAACTTTCGTGCACCAATCGTGATCAACGTGCGCGAAGGCAAGGCCCTGCAGGTGGTGAGCCGCGACGAAAGCCACTCGCTGCGTGGGCCCGTCACGATGGCCTCGTACTCTCTGCGCGCCGATACCGCACCAGCGAGCTGAGTCACGTCGTGGCACACGCCTCGACGGAAGCCGCCGCGCTGTACACACAGGCGCTCGATCACGCCAAAGCCGGACAACGCGAACGCGCCATGCAGCTGTTGGCGCGGGCGCACGCGATCGATGCCAAGCACGTGGGCATCCGCAATGCGCTCGGGGTGCTGACCCTCGAAGCGGGCAATGCGTCCGGTGCCGTGGCACTGCTCAAGCCTCTCGCTCGCGAGTTGGCGAACGCCGCGCCCATTCAGCTGAACTTTGGCAACGCGCTCGTCGCGGCCGGTCGCGCCGCCGACGCTATCGCGCCGCTCAAGCGTGCGACGAGTCTCGACGGCACGAATGCCGTCGTGTGGTATGGCTACGCGCGCGCGCTGCAGACCGCCGGCCGCGTGGACGAAGCGGATGCCGCGTATGCGCGTGTACTGGCCATCAATCCGGCGCATCCGGACGCCCGGGCGAATCGTGCGGCCGCGTTGAACTTTCTCGACCGCTACGCAGAAGCCGATGCCGAAGCGCAGCACGTACTGCGCTCATCGCCCACGGATGCCGGTGCGCACTTCAATCGTGCGGTGGCGTTGCTGGCGCAGGGGCAGTGGGCCGAGGGGTGGCCCGAATACGAATGGCGTCAGCACACCGCGCTGCTGGATGGACAGCGCCGTGTCTGGTCCGCTCCGACATGGGACGGCAACGCCACGCCCGGACAGACGGTGCTCGTGCACGCCGAGCAGGGCTTCGGCGACACGCTGCAGTTCGTGCGCTATCTGCCCGTGCTGCGTGCGCGCGGTGTGCGCGTGGTGCTGCAGTGCCCGTCGACGCTGGTGCGTCTGCTGCGGGCGTCAGCGCTGGCCGACGATGTCATTGCCTTCGGCGAGCCGCTGCCAACGCATGATGCACAGGTGGCGCTGACCAGTCTCCCGCATGCACTGCGGTTGCATGATCACGCTGGCGTCATGGGACGTGGCGAGCCATATCTGCGCGCCCCGAGTGACGAACAGGCCACACCGTTGGCGTGGCACGAGGCGCCGTCGCCGCGAGTGGGGCTCGTGTGGGCGGGAAGCAGTACGCATGTCAACGACATGCACCGCTCGTGTGGCTTCGCGGCCTGCGCCCCACTCTGGCAGGTGCCGGGCGTGACCTGGGTGAATCTGCAGACGCGCGATACCACGGCCCCTGCGCCCAAGGTGCCGCGCGGCACCGTGTGGCACGACCATGCGCCCTTGCTCGGCGATTTCGCCGATACGGCGCGCGCGCTGCAGTCGCTCGACCTCGTGATCACCGTCGACAGTGCGGTGGCTCATTTGGCGGGCGCCTTGGGCGTGCCGTGTTGGCTGCTGTTGCCGCGTCGCGGTCTCGATTGGCGCTGGGCCGCGGAAACATCGGACGCGTGCTGGTATCGCAGCGTGCGGACCTTCCGGCAGGAGGTGCCAGGAGACTGGCGCACGACCATCTCAGCGGTCGCCCAAGCACTCGCGAAACGTCCATCTCCACTGGCGGGATAGCAGCCCGCATTCAGCGTGCGATCTCGCGCCGTGCTATGGCGCTAGGAAGAAGCTGCCGTGTCATGGCAGAATTGACCGTGAAGCCGGCGGCTTCATAAATCTATAAACCGTTGTAAACCATAGTGTTACGGTGTGGCATCGCTTGTGCTTTTGGAGGAACTGACCAATTCCATCCACGAGGATCTTCATGCGTCTGCCCGCCCAACTGTTCGCCCCCGACGTCACGCCAGCCGAATCGAATCCGGCAACGCCTTGGACCACGTCCAGCGGGCTACGCCTGAGTACCTCCACGGAAAGCGTCGCGGTCTCGACCCCGGTGGCCGAGAAGACGCAAGCCGTCGATCACGGCATCGATGCCCCGCGGCATTGCTCGGCCATTGCCGAGGTGCTGCACGCCGCCGGCTTTACGCAGGCGGCACAGGTGGCCGCGCGGCGCGGCGACGATGCGCGGGCCGAAGAGTGGGAGTCGCTTGCCATGGCAGATGCCGCGCTTGCGCGCACCCTGGAAGCCCAGGGAGCGGTCGGCGTGCCGAGCGTCCAGCTTGGTGAAGACGGCGCGCCGCGTTTCATCGTCAATGCTCCCGATTCCGAAGCGCTGGTGGCCGCGTTCAACGATGAACATCGTGGGAACGGCGTCGACACCGAGCTTCGGTTGTTTCTGGACGAGGCGATGGCGCCGGGTGACCGGTTCGTCGATTTCGCGCCGGGACTGGGTTTCGCGGTATTGACGGCCGCGACCACGGCGGCCGGTTCTGCCATGGCGTTCGTCGAGAACGCGGAGTCCGAGGCTGCTCTCTCGGTGAGCGCGCGCTTGTCGGCATGTGCCGAGCGCGTGCAGGTTCGCGGCCCGGCGATGTCAGACGCGTGGACCATTCCTGCGACCGATGGCCTTGTGATTGTGCACGCGGGCGCCGCTGCCGCCGTCGCCCCACTGTTGCAGGCACTCCGCGCTGCGGATCCGGCCGTGCGGCTCGACGCCATCGCGTGGCGTTGCGGCACTCTTCGTGACGCAGACTATGATGCGGAAGGCGTGAACGTTGCGGCCGCAGTGCTTGGTGTCCTTGGGTTTCAGCACTTCGCGCTCGCTGTTGGCGCAGAGGGAGTCGAGTTGGTGCCGACCGAAGCGGTCGCCAGCAACACCATGATCTTCTCGGTCGGCGCGTCGTTCCTCGCGCGCGCCAACGCATGAGTGCGCGGGCGGCGGTACACGTGGCGACCAAGAACAGCACCACGCTGCGCGCCGCCGCAGAAGCGATGCACCGTTCGACGGTGCAGGCGCTCTCCGGTGGCGAGTCGGCACTCAAGAGCCCGCGCACGATTGCGGCGTCGCGCTTCGACGCCGGCTTTGCGGCGGCGCGTGTGGTGTCGTTCGACGTCTTCGACACGTTGATCGTCCGCAAAGTTGCCGCGCCACGCGATGTCTTTCTCCACTTGGCAACCCCCCAGCCCTTTGCGTCGTGGGGGATGAAGCACAACGAGTTGGCGGACGAACGTGTGCACGCTGAACGCGAAGCGCGCAAACGTGGTCATGCACTGCGAGGGTCGTACGAAGTCACGCTGCACGAGATCCACACTGTGTTGGCTGAGCGTCTCAAGCGACCCGCCTCGGACATCGAGGCGATGGTGGCTGCAGAGCGACTCGTGGAGCGTGCGCTATGCGTGGCCCATCCTCATGTGCGCCAGTGGTTCGAGCGCGCCCGTGCGGCAGGCAAGATCATTTGGGTCGTCAGCGACACCTACCACGAGGCCACGTTCCTCGAGGAGCTAGTGCGCGGCTGCGGGTATGACCTGGACGGTGTCGTCGTGGTAGCGTCCAGTGAGGCGCGC
Source organism: Gemmatimonadaceae bacterium (assembly GCA_947457545.1). Taxonomy (GTDB): domain Bacteria; phylum Gemmatimonadota; class Gemmatimonadetes; order Gemmatimonadales; family Gemmatimonadaceae; genus Gemmatimonas. The sequence continues at coordinate 13,916 of CANGXD010000045.1, read as the reverse complement.
GCGAGTAAGGGCGAGGGGCGTCTGTTCGAGCAACTGCTTTCAGCTCAGCGTACGCGACCTGCCGACATTTTGCACATCGGCGATCATCCGATGTCTGACGACGCGCAGCCCAGCCGATTGGGAATCAGCACCGTGCTGCACCCGTGGGCGGCGAGCCAGCATTCCGATGCGCCGGCGGAAAGCCGTGGCGACTCGGTGGCGCTTGGTTTGGCGCAGATCGGTGCGCGGACACCGGAACCGGCGTTCCCGTTCTGGTGGCGTTTCGGCTACTCCGTAGCGGGGCCCATGCTTTCGGGGTTCGCACTCTGGTTGCACGAGCGTTTTCGCGAGGATGGCGTCAAGCGCGCCTACTTTCTCTTGCGCGATGGCGAGATCATCGAGCGAGTCTATCAGACGCTCGTAGGGGATCAGCCCGGACCAACTGCATCGTTGTTGGCATCGTCGCGTCGCGCCTTCTTCCTTCCGGCGCTCGCCTCGGGCGATCCCATGCTGGTTTCGCAGCTGTCCGCGACGGAAAACGCGCGTCCAGCCCGTGAGTTTCTCGATCGGCTTGGGGTTGACGCCGGGCAGTTCCGCGCGGCGTTTCGTCAGGTCGGCCTTGCGAACCTCGACGACATCGTGCCTCCGATGCGGGGCGACGCATACAACCGTATCCATACGCTGTTGCAGCGCTCGGATGTGCTTGCGGCGATTCTCGAACGCTCGCATGCCGAGCGCGCGCTGTTGATGGAATGGCTGGAAGGCCAAGGGGTCTTCGGCGCAGGCAAAATCGCCTTCGTGGACATTGGGTGGAACGCGACGATCCAGCGGTCGTTCCGCGCTGTGTGTCAGCTCGGGAATCGCCCGACGGATCTCACCGGGTACTATCTCGGCACGCGAGCGCCGGCGCACAACGGTGCGCCAAGCGGCACGGTACGCGGATACTTGTTCGAAGCCGGCCTGCCGCAGGATCGCATGTCGACGGTGTTTTCGTTCTGTCAGTTGATCGAGTTCATCTGCACGAGCACGGGCGGTTCGCTGAAGGGTTTCCGGCGCGACGACACCGGACAGGTGGTGCCCGTGCACGGCAATTCCGAACATGGCCCGACGCAGGCGGCGCGCATCGCCCAGCTTCACGCGGGGGCGGTAGCCTATGCGAAGGGGCTTCGTGAGGAGCGGCTCGTCTTCGGCTTCGACGCGATCGGCCCAGATGCCGCGATGCGCCGGCTCACTCGCGTGATTCGGCGTCCGACCGTGGAAGAGGCGCACGAAATCGGCGACGTTCACTTCGGCGAAGGGCTCGGAACCGATCGTACTCGCGCGTTTGCCGCTTTCAATGCGGATGATTGGGATCCCGCCTCGCTGCTGCGTACGCTGCGCACCAGCTATTGGTCAACCGGGCTGCTCGCCAGACACGAACCGCAGACGGTGGCACTGCGCATGTTGCAGTGGCTTGGTGAGGTCCACGCGGAATGATGGTGGCGGCATGAGTACGACAACGCTGGCCGTGCTGGTGGTTGGCGACGATCCGGCGGCGCGGGCGCGAACGCTGGCGTCGCTGGCGGCACAGACGATCGACGTGACGCCCTGCGCGGAGACGCGAAGTGCCGCGACGACAGATGCGCCCTACCTGGCGTTGGTGACCGCCGGAACGACGCTTGCCCCCAACGCCTGCGAGCGGGCCTGCTGGTTTCTTGCAGCGAGTCGCGCGGCCGGTTTCGTGACGGGACGCGGTCCCGATGCCGAGACATCCGGTGCCCCGCTGGGGGCCCTCCTCGACTTCCTCGTAGTCCGCACGAGCGACGCGCACGCGGTGCTCGGGCTGGAGGCGTGGCAAGCGGTCGGCACCACGGCAGGCTCGGTACCGCAGCTCGCGTTTGTACTCGCGTTGGCGCTGCTGCGTGCGGGTGGGGTGGGTGGTTGGCTACCCGAACCCACGATCACGGCGCACGCGGCGACGCCCGCGCGCGCGCAGGCTGACGCAGCGTCCCGTGCGACATTGACGGAGCTGTCACTGGCGGAGGCGGCGTTCGTGACCGAACGCCATCTCGGCCTTCCGCTCCAACCGTTGCAGCGCCTCGCCGCGCCGGTCCCGCCCTCGGTCAGCGCGCGGCTCGCCAAGGCGAGTGGACTCCGCATCCTGGCGCTGTTCCAGGGTTTCCCAATGGGTGGCTACACGGCGTTCAACACCGACATCCTGCCGCGGCTCGTGGCGCGAGGGCACGCGGTCACGGTCTGCACGACCGAGTACTGGCGCAGCGACTGGCGCCTCGATGCGGTACAGGCCGCGACCCCCGACGTCCATCACGCGGCGGCGGTGGTACCGCTGCCCGCCATCCCGGCCTACGTCGATCATCTCCTGTCGACGCGCGCCATCGACGTCGTCTTCATGAGTCATTCGTACCTCGGGTACCGCCTCCTGCCGCTGCTGCGGGCGCGATACCCCGACACCGCGTTCGTGGACTACGTCCACACCGAGTGGTTCGAAGGGCACATGTACGGCAGCTACTCCACTATGTCGGCCCAGTGGTCGCACTACCTCGACGCGCACGTCGTGTCGAGCGAGGCACTCGCGGCATCGCTGGCGCGTGACGGGGCCGATCCCGCTCGGGTGCAGGTCGCCCATATCGGGATCGACACTCGGACCTGGAACCCTGCGACGGAGCCGCGCGCCGGCGTTCGGGCCGCATTGGGTGCGAGCCCGTCGACGACGCTGCTGCTGTTCGCGGGGCGCGTGTCGCCGGAAAAGCGCCCGCTGCTCGCGGTGGACGCGCTGCAGCGACTGCGAGCCGAGGGGCACGACGTCCGCCTCGTGGTCGCCGGTGGCGGACCGCTGCTCGGCGACGTCAAAGCGCGCGTGGACGCGCTCGGCATGACGGCGCACGTGGAGCTGCTCGGTGAGCTCGACGAATCGACGCTGCGCTCGGTGTACGCCGCGTCTGACGTGTACTTCGCACCGAGTGAAATCGAGGGCATCGCGCGCACGCTGTTCGAGGCGATGGCGATGGGAGTGGTGCCGGTGGTCTCCGACGTCGGTGGCCAGCGTGAGCTGGTCGTGGCGGGCACCGGTAGCCTGGTCGCGCCCCAGCCGGGGACGGTGGACGACTACCTGCCAGCGCTGCGTCAGTGGATGGATCCCAAGGCCCGTCGCGGTGCATCGGCAGCGGCCCGCCGCCACGTGGTGACGGCGATGGACACCCAGCGGACGTTGGCCGCGCTCGAGACGGCGTTCTCGGCGGCGCGACGTCGGCGGGCGGAGGCGCAGGCGGCGGTGGAGCCGTCGCTGGCCAACGAAGTGGCGTTGATGGCGCTCGAGACGACGCGGCGGCACGTGCTGCGGGCGTCGAAGCGCTGATCCGCGCGCCCCGGTACGCGGCAGGCACTTCCGCTCCCTGACGTCGGAGCGGCAGGGCTTGCCGGGCATGTTGAGGGCACGGAGATCGTGTAAGTCGTTGCAGAAAATAAACTTACACGGTGGAACGGAAAATGCTTATTGGAGGGACGATAGAGGCTACGTCCCTTCCCGATAGTCCGCATCTCCCGCTTCCCATCCGTGCCATGATCTTCCGCCCCACGCCCCCGTCCGTCTCAGGTCTGATCGACCTGTTCGCGCCCGACGCGCAGCTTAACGGCAAGAGTATTCTGGTCACCGGAGCCACCGGGTCCTTCGGCAATCTCTTCGTCCGAACGATTCTCGAGCGCTGGGAGCCGCGGCGTGTGATTGTGTTCAGTCGCGATGAATTGAAGCAATACGAGATGCAACAGCGCGAACCGTTCCGTTCACGGAAGGATGTGATGCGGTGGTTCCTTGGCGACGTGCGCGACGCGGATCGCCTCAAAAAAGCCATGGAAGACGTTGACGTCGTTGTTCATGCCGCGGCGCTCAAGCAGGTGCCGGCCGCGGAATACAACCCCTTCGAGGCGGTGAAGACGAACGTCCTCGGGGCGCAGAATGTCATTGACGCGGCGCTCGAATGTGGCGTCGGGCGCGTGGTCGCCCTGAGCACGGACAAGGCCGCCGCGCCGAGCAATCTGTACGGCGCCACGAAGCTCGTGTCCGACAAGCTGTTCGTCGCCGCCAACAACCACCGTGGGCGCCGAGACATCCGCTTCTCAGTCGTGCGCTACGGCAACGTGATGGGAAGCCGGGGGTCCGTCATCCCATTTTTCATTGAGCGCCGCGATGCGGGGGTCATCCCAATCACCGACGAGCGGATGACGCGCTTCAGCATCTCGCTCCAGCAGGGGGTTGAGTACGTACTCCTCGCGCTGGCCAAGGCGTGGGGTGGAGAAATCTTCGTCCCCAAGATCCCGAGCTATCGCATTCTCGACGTCGCGAAGGCGATCGCGCCTGACGCGCGCATTGAGGTAGTCGGGATTCGGCCCGGCGAGAAGCTCCACGAAGAGATGATCACGACGACCGACGCGCTGCAGAGTGTGGAGTTCGCCCGGTACTACGTGATCCTGCCGAGCACCCCGCTGTGGGACGAAGATCGCTTCCGGATCGAAAGCAACGGCAGCATCGGTCGTCGCTGCGAGTACGGTTTCAGCTACAACAGCGGTGACAATCCGCACTTCCTCACCGTCGACGAACTGCGCGAGCAGATTCTCGGGGGAGTACCCGTGCATGCCTGAGGCACGGATCCCGTATGGTCGGCACGAGATCGATGACGCCGACATCGCCGCGGTCGTGGCGGTGCTGCGTGGTGATTGGCTGACCACCGGCCCGGCTGTCGAGCGGTTCGAAGGCGACTTCGCCACGTTCATTGGGGCGCCGCACGCCGTTGCCTGTGCGAACGGGACCGCTGCGCTGCACTTGGCGATGGCGGCCTTGAACATCGGCCCCGGCGACGAAGTGATCGTTCCTGCGCTCACGTTCGCGGCGAGTGCCAATTGCGCGCGCTATGTCGGCGCGACGGTCGTCTTTGCCGACGTCTGCTCCGACACGCTCACCATCGATGTGGCGCATGTGGAGTCGTTGGTGACATCGCGTACACGCGCGATTGTGGCCGTCGATTACGCCGGGCTGCCAGCCGATCTTGGCCCGCTGCGTGCTATCGCCGATCGTCACGGGCTCGCGTTGGTCGAAGACGGGTGCCACGCGCCTGGTGCGACATATCGCGGGCAGAAAGTCGGGGCGATTGCCGATCTCACGACGTTCAGCTTCCATCCTGTGAAGCACCTCACCACCGCCGAGGGCGGGATGGTGACCACGTCTGACGCGGCGCTCGCGACGCGACTCCGCACGCTCCGCAATCACGGCATCACCACCGATCAGCGACAGCGTGCGGCGCTCGGTACGTGGGAGTACGACATGGTGACGCTCGGCTGGAACTACCGTCTGAGCGACCTTCAGTGCGTACTGGGCATCAGCCAGCTCACGAAGCTTCCCGGATGGCTGGCGCACCGTGAGGGCATTGCTGCGCGCTACGATGCGGCCTTCGCTGACGCGCCCGCCCTCGTGCGGCAGCGCGTCCCCGACGACCGGACGCACGCCTGGCACCTGTATCCTGTCCGCTTGGCGGGCGATGCACCGGCGGCGGCGCGCGCTGCGGCCTTCGCGTCGCTGCGCGTCGCTGGTATCTACGCCAACGTGCACTATCGCCCAGTGTACTTGCATACCTATTGGCAGGAACTCGGGTTTCGGCCGGGGCTCTGTCCCGTCGCGGAACACGCGTATGACGGACTGCTGTCGTTGCCCATGTGGCATGGACTCGGCCACGACGCGCAAGATCGCGTAATCGATGCCGTGCTTTCGGAGGTGGCGATCCATGCGTAATGCGCTGGCCCAGCCTGCGAACGACGCGGGTCGTGTGCTCCATGGTCACGAGATGGACGCGTTTCGTGTCGAGCTCCGCGCGCGCGAGCAAGGCTGAGTCGTGCGCTGTCTCGCCATCATCCCGGCTCGCGGAGGTAGCAAGCGGATCCCGCGCAAGAACGTGCGTCAGCTCCACGGACGCCCGCTGCTCGCGTGGACGATCGAGACGGCGCGCACATCCGGGCTGTTCGACGAGGTGATGGTCTCGACCGATGACGCCGAGATCGCCGCCGTCGCGCGCGACGCGGGGGCCGTGGTCCCCTTTCTCCGTTCAGCCGGTACCGCCGACGACTACGCGACGACGACGGATGTTCTGACAGAGGTGCTCGCGGCCTACGCCGAGCGCGGCGCAACGCCGTCGCTGGTGTGCTGCCTCTATCCCGCAGCCGTGCTCACGACGCCGGCACAATTGCGGGCCGGCCACGCACTACTCACGGGCGACGAGACACTCGACGGCGTCATGGCCGCGCAACGCTATCGTCATCCGATCGAACGCGCCTTTCATCGCGCGGCCGACGGGACGCTGCGTCGGGCCGACGAGACGCAGGCGGCAACGCGTACACAAGACTTACCCGTTGCCTGGCACGACGCGGGACAGTTCTACTGGTTTCGCCCCGCCGTACTCGCCGCCACCGGCCGACTGCTCGGCGCGCGCATCGCACCGGTGCCCTTGGCGCCCTGGGAAGCGGTGGATCTGGATGACGAAGACGATTGGGCTTTCCTTGAGCGCCTCACGGCGACTGCGGCGGCGTTGAGCGTCCCGGAGTCAGTCGCATGAACATTCTCATCCGCTGTGATGCCACGCGGGAGACCGGGCTCGGGCATCTTTCCCGTTGTCTCGGTCTCGCGGAAGCATTGCGCCTCGATGGCACTACGTGCCGCTTCGTCGGCGATATGGGTGCGACGGCCTGCGGCATGCTCGCCGCGGCGGATTTCGCGATCCATGGGTTGCAGGCTGAGGCCGGGAGCGCCGCCGACGCGGATGCCCTGGCCACGCTCGCGCTCTCCCTCTCGGCCGGGGTCGTGGTGGACAGCTACGCGATCGATGCCGCGTGGGTCGGCCGGCTTGCCTCGCACGGAATTGCGCCGGTGCTGATCGACGACTTCGCTCGGCTGTCGGACTACAGCGGGTGCGCCGGAGTTCTCAATTTCACCATCGGTGCTGATGCCCACGCCTATCGCGGCGTCGATCCATCGCGGGTCGCGTGCGGCCCGCGTGTTCTCCTGGTGCGAGCGGCCGTGGCCGCGCTTCGCGGCGCGACGATGATCGGTCCAACGTCAGTGCCGCCAACGCGGATCCTCATCACGCTGGGCGGCGGAGATGTCCTCGGCCTGACGCTTCCTTTGTGGCGCGCGGTTCGTGCCGTACTCCCGTCGTCGTCGGTGCGTGCGCTTCACCCAAATGCGAAGGCACTTGCTGCCGACGCCGGAGTCGACTCGGCGGACTTCCTGCCGCCCGCGTCTGACCTGGCCGAGCACTATGCGTGGGCCGACTACTGTATCGCCGGCGGCGGTCTGACGAAGTACGAGTGTGCCTACCTTGGCCTGCCCGTAGGCATCGTGTCGCAGACGGCCGATCAGCAGCGCGAGACCGATGTGTTCTGCGCTCGTGGTCTCGCGACCGACCTTGCCGCACCGGGCGACGCTCGCTCGTGGCACGAGCGCCTCGACGCGTTTCTGCACGATCTCGATGTTCCGCGTCGCGCACGCGCTGCACGCGCACATTTCCCAGCGGATGCCCCGCGAGATGCCGCTGCGTTCGTGCGCGCGGTGCTTGCGAGCCCGCCTGTAACCGTTCCGATTGGAGTCTCTGCATGACGACGACCACCGATCCGCTCGCTGAGGATCTCGCTCGACTCCGCGCACATTACGACACCCTCGCGCGCACGCATGGTTATGCGCCAGAGGCCGTACAGATGACGTCTCTTGCTACCCAGGAGCAGCGCCTGCGCATCCTTGCTGAGGCGGTGCGTGAGCCCGATGCGTCGGTGCTTGATTTTGGCTGCGGTACGGGACATTTGCGTGCGCTGCTGCAGCGGGAGCGCGGCTGGGCCGGCCAGTATACCGGCTACGATCTTGCCCCCACGACGCTGGCGCTGGCCCGCGCGGCTCACCCCGATGCGGCGTTCGAGGAGCGCGATATCCTGCGCGACGGCGTCGGCGGAGATTTCGACTATGTCCTCATCAGCGGAACGTTCAACAACCGCATGCAGGACAACTGGGCGTTCATGACCCGCGCGCTGGACACGCTGTTCCCGCACGTGCGGCGCGCGCTCGTCTTCAATCTGCTGAGTGCCTACGTCGACTACACGGACGACGGGCTGTGGTACGCCGATCCTGGCGCCGTCTTCCGGTGGTGCAAGGAGACACTATCCCCCGCGGTTGCGCTGCGACACGACTACGAAGTGAAGCCGGGCGTGCTCCCCTTCGAATTTACCGTCGAGGTGCGGCGCTCCGAGCATGCTCCCCGTCCGCTGCGCGGAGGCTGACGTGGGGCAAACGGTGGTGATTACACAGCCGACATATCTCCCGTGGCTTGGCTACTTCGAGCAGGTCGCGCGCGCCGACGTGTTCGTCTTCCTCGATTCCGTGCAGTTCGCGCGGCGCTCGTGGCAATGTCGCAACCGAATCGAGCCCATGATCGACGGCGCGCAGCGCTGGCTCACGGTGCCGCTTGCGCGGCAGCCACGTGAGACCGCTATCGCCGAGATCCTGCTGTCACCAGAGCATATGGGCTGGGGCGCGACACATCTCGCGGCAATCACCGCGCACCTGGCACACGCGCCATACGTTGGCGAAGTGCACGAGCTCCTGGCGCCAATTCTGCTCGCGCCCCCGCCACGGCTCGCCGATCTCAATATCGCGATCATCCGCGCGATCTCCGCACGACTCGGCCTCGCTCCGCGTTTCGTGCGGAGCTCCGCGCTACCCGCAACGGGTGGTAAGGCCGATCTGATGCTCGATATCCTGCGCCACCTCGGTGCAACCGAGTACTACGTGTCTGCCGGTTCAGCCGACTACCTCGAGGCGGCGCGGCCCGCATTCGACGCCGCTGGAATCTCGTTGACGTATCAGGACTGGCCGCATCCGATCTATCCTCAGGGCGATGTCCCGTTCGCGAGCCACCTGTCGGTGGTGGATGCCCTCGCGTGGGTCGGCAGCGCGAGTGTTGCCGCGATGCTCGCACGCGCCCCACACGCCCTCGCCGCATGACGACCATGACTGCCGCCCCCACGCGCCTTGCGACACGCCTCGCGGGCACTGACCAGCGCACCTACGTCATCGCCGAGCTTTCGGCGAACCACAACCAGTCGCTCGACGAGGCATTGCGCCTCGTCGATGCAGCCGCCGCCACGGGTGCCGACGCGGTGAAGCTGCAAACCTTCACGGCCGACACGATCACGCTCGACTGCCGCACGGCGCCGTTCATGGTCGATGGGGGGGCCAGCCCATGGGAAGGGCGCAACCTCCACGACATCTATGCGGAGGCCCACACCCCGTGGGACTGGCACCCAGCGCTCTTTGCACGCGCGCGGGCCCATGGTCTTGACGTGTTCTCTTCGCCGTTCGATGCGAGTGCTGTCGCGTTCCTCGAGACACTCGACCCTGCCGCACATAAGGTCGCGTCGTTCGAGCTCGTGGACATCCCTCTCGTCGAGGCCATTGCCCGCACGGGTCGGCCGACCATCATGTCCACGGGCATGGCGACCTTGGAGGAGATCGAAGAAGCCGTGGCTGCGTTCCGCGCCGCAGGAGGACGCGAACTCGTGCTCCTCAAGTGCACGAGCGCGTACCCGTCTCCAGCGGCCGACATGCACCTGCGGACCATTCCAGACCTCGCCGCTCGTTTTGGCGTGCTCGCCGGGCTCTCGGATCACTCGATGGAACTGGCGGTCCCGGTAACGGCGGTGGCACTGGGTGCCCGCGTTATCGAGAAGCACCTGACCCTCTCACGTGAGGTCCCGGGGCCGGATAGCGCGTTCTCTCTCGAGCCCCACGAGTTCACGGCGATGGTGCAGGCTGTACGAACCGCCGAGGTGGCCATGGGGACCGTGCGCTACTCGCCCACGCCAAAGGAGGCGGCGCTGCGCCGCTACCGCCGTTCCCTCTTCGCCGCGAGCGACATCGCCGCCGGCGAGCCCTTCACCTCGACCAATCTCCGTTCCGTACGACCTGGCGACGGGCTCCATACACGGAACCTGTCCCTGCTGCTTGGCACGTGCGCGGCCACCGACATCCCATTCGGGACTCCGATCGTGGCCGAGCATCTCCCCTCTGCGCTGCGCCCGGAGGTGCGGCCATGACCAAGTTCACGGATCAGGTACTCGTTGTCGGCGGCGGAATCTCTGGTCTCGTCACGGCGCTCGCCGCGGCGCGTGCCGGGCGCCGCGTCACGCTTGTCGAGCGCGCCCCGCACCTCGGCGGGCTCCTCGCCTCTGTCGCGCCGGGCGATGGCGCACGCGCCTTCGATCTCGGCACGCATATCCCCGCCGAGACCGGAGATGCGGCGCTGGACGAGATACTCTTCGGTTGGATGGACCCGGCCGAATGGTCTCGCCTGCACGCGCAGCGGGCGGGTACCTTCTGGAATGGTCAGCTCGCGTCGCACACGCCCTTTCTTGATCTGCGGACGCTCCCCGACGCTGCGCACCAGGCCGTGCTCCCCGGGCTCCTCGCAAGTACCATCGTCGATCCCGCCGCCTGCGTTTCGCTCGCCGAGCAGATCACGGGGACCTACGGCGCGGCGATGCTCGAGTACGTCTTCGAGCCCGTGCTGCGCAAGCTCTACGGCACCACCGCTGCTGCCCTCGCGCCAAATGCCCACCTGCTGTTCGGGCTCGCGCGATTTCTGTGTGGTTCTCCCGAGGACACGGTGCTCCGCAAGCGCGATCCCGCCGTCGACGCGAAGCTCGCCTATCACCCGGGACACGTCCCACCGGGCATTCCGTCGGCAACAAGCTGGTATCCCACTCGTGGAGGGGTCGGGGCTTGGGTTGATGGCTTGCACAAGCAGTGTCTTTCGGCGGGTGTCGAGGTGCGCACCGGGGCGGCGATTGGCACGCTCGATCTCGTCGCCGGGCGGGTTACCGTCGACGATGCGGACGTCGCGTTTGACGAGGTCGCGTGGTGCCTGCCGGCGGCGCTTCTGCTGCGGCAGTGCGCACACCCAGCTGCGGCTACCATGACGCCCCCCTCGATGTCAGCGATTACGCTCCACCATCTCGTGATCGACCGCCGACCGACGACCGATGCACACTACATCACCTGCCACGATCCGTCGGTGCGCGCCTTCCGCGTCACGCTGTACGACAATCTGCAGCCTGACAGCGATGCGCCTGGGCGCATCACGGTCGAGGTGCTCGATCCGGATCCGTTGACCCCCGCGCCATCGGCGGCTGAGGTGCTCGCCGAGCTCACCCGCATGCGGATCATTTCCGCAGACAGCGGGCTTGTGGCCGCCTTCGAGGACCGGATCCCAGCCGCGTTCCCGATTCAGACGCTTGCTTATCGCACCGCGACGCGACGCGCAGTCGATGTCGTGCACGCAGATTGTCCGCGGGTGCGACTCGTTGGTCGTGCGGCCGGACAGGTCTTCTTCATGCGTGATGTGCTGCTCGACGCGTGGTATGGAAAGCAACCGGCCACTCTGGCGCACGCCGCCTGAACCAACCGTCGCCGCCACGCCTCTCTTCTTCTCCTTCTCGGCCTATGGACTCCCACTCCACCGCGCTTGATCTCGGCGCCATGGTCCGCGCGATGCGCGAGGCCTACCATCGCGGCGACAATGCGATGGAAGCCGCGCGCGCCTTGCTCAACGACGACGCGAATCTTCCATTCGCCGTGTTGGTCGCGTACGATCTGCAGGCAGGAACGTACGCCGCGAGTGCGGGTGCGCACCCTGAGCGCACCGAGGCGTGGTGCACACAACTCGCGGCGCTGCTGCGCCCGTATGTAGAAACCTCGCCCTCATCACTGCTCGAAGTGGGTGTTGGGGAGGCGACGACGCTCGCGGGGGTCGTCGAGCGCCTTGGCGTGCCGCTTCGATGGGCGGGTGGTTTCGATGTCAGCTGGTCGCGTATCGACGCCGCGCGCGGTTGGCTGGCGGAGCGCCAAGTCGATGCCGCCACCTTCGTGGGCGACCTGTTCGCGATTCCGATGGCCGACGGTGCCGTTGATATCGTGTACAGCTCGCACTCGCTCGAGCCGAACGGCGGACGCGAGTTGGAAGCGGTGCGAGAGTGCCTGCGTGTGGCACGACGCGCGGTGGTGCTGGTCGAGCCCTTGTATGAATTCGCTTCGCCCGAGGCTCAGGCGCGCATGAGTTCGCACGGTTACGTGCGCGGGTTACGCGAGGCCGCCGAGTCTCTCGGTGCGCGGGTCGTGGATCACCGGTTGCTGCCGTATACCGGCAATCCGCTCAATCCGTCCGGCGTATTACTGCTCGAGAAAACCGACGATTCGCCGGCAGCGAACGATCTGGTGTGGCGCTGCCCGCTCACGCATGCGCCGCTGACACCGGAAGAAGACCTGTATGTGGCTGCGGACACCGGGATTGCGTATCCCGTATTGCGGGGAATCCCGTTGCTACGCGCGGAGCATGCCGTCGTCGCCTCTCGACTCGCAAGACACGCGGGTCGGTAATCAGCGCCTACGTCACGACGTTTCGACGCCGAAGGTAGGCCCTCGCCGAGCGGCAACATACGGGCTCGGGCCAATACCTTGCGATGCCTACGCGGCAGCTGGCATCACGCCGCCGCTGCGAAGCGGGCACGTCGCTCGGCCGCGATGAAGAGCGCGCGCAGTCTGTCAGGCGCCAGTCGGCGGTGAACCCCGAGCATGTCATCAGCCAGTCGTACCACGTGCTCCGTGCGAACCGGTACGCCTTGCGGAAAGAGCGAATAGAGTCGGTCGTAGAGCACATCGTTCCCCGGCACTACCGCGCCCTCTCGGCCGTTGACGGCCCGATACTCGGGGTGGCGCTGCACCTGCAGGTATTCGCAACCCAAGTGAAGTGCGTAGAACGTGTGCGTGCCGAATTTGTTGCTCGCTGCCACCTGATGCATTTGCAGCAAGCGTGCGAGTCGCCACGGGAAGAGTGGATCCTGAAGGTGTCCCGCCGAAACGACTTCGATCCCTCGCTCCGTAAAGGGGCGTTGTTGTCCCTTGAGCCAATCCGTCCAGTAAATGCACGCGCGTACCGGGTGCAGCTCGGCTGGCAGCGCCAGCAACATTTCGGCGATCGAGTCGTACTCTGCGTCGGTATCGATGCCAGGAATGGTGTGCGCCGGGAAGAACAGCGTCCCGCGCCGAGTGGCCGGCGGCGGTCCGAGCATCTCGGCGAGGTAGACGAATGGCGCGGCACCTTGGATGAGCGCCCGAGCGCCATTTCGTGACAACGGGGCGTCGTACTCGCGTTGGTACGAGTAGGCGGTCGCCGCCGGCGTCGAGATATCCCAGTGACTCGCTTGGCCCGTGCCGACACCGTGCGGAATCACCACATGGAGCGGACGATTCTGCGGAAGTCCCGCGACTTGCTTGAGCAGATCCGCGTGTCCGTAGAACTCGTTTTGTTCGTAGCGTTCCGTGAAGCGACGCGGCCGATCTGCACACAGGCGATCGAGGTCTCGCTGGGCTTCCAGTACTTCGGCGAGTGTCAGCATACGAGTAGCAGCTGCGCCCGCGGCAGCGCCTCCAGTTCGTCGACCACGAGTCGCCCCTTTTGGATTCCGACTCCGCGCACGGTGAGTCCGAGCTGAGTTGCGAGGCCCCGGGTCGCTGCCACCGTCTCGTCCGCCTCGATGACGGCCGCCTTGACCCCGGACACCACAACCACGAAATCGGCGCGTCGGGCACGCAGGGCCACTACGGCGCCAGCGAGTGTACCGTCCACCACCGTGGCCAGCGTTGCATGCACGACAATCGATGGTGCACCGCTCTCGATGGCGGCGAGAACCGCGTCCTCGGTCGTGGCGTGCACGGCCGGGCGCAGGGTGTTGGGCAGCGGAGCGAGTGACCGACGCAGCGCGTGGTGTGCCGCGCCCCCGGCGATGACGACCCGCCACATTCCCACTGCGTCCGCGAGTGCGACCGCCAGGTGTCCGTGGTCGGGGGCGAGGTC
>CANGXD010000044.1 GCA_947457545.1 Gemmatimonadaceae bacterium | reverse complement strand
TGGCTGGGGACGAACGAGTTCATCGTGCGCATACCCGATCAGGGGCGTGGCGGCATTCCGTGGCGGGCGATTTTTCTCGACACGAACAGTGAGCTGCTGCAGGTGTGGACCGACGTGAACCGCGACGGGCGCGCGGACAGAGTTGAGATCTTTCGAAGCGGGCAGCGGGTCAAGCTGATCCAGCGCTGATTCTGCTGTTGCCCTGTCTGGGCTCTGGGGTCTTGGTCGGGGTCTGGGTACCGCCACTACAGTCGGGGTACCGCCACCACCGTCGGGGCACTGCCACGACGGTCGGGGTCTACAAGCGGTCGGGGTCCTGGCCGGGTCGGGCGCTACGCTGCGCTGGCGCGTCGGGGTCGCCCCCGACAGTTAAGCCCCGACCCCGACGCACGACAGTGAAGTGTCGCCCCGGATGATATGCCGCGGGCACTACGGGAATGTCACGCGGACCGGAACAGTTCGTGGAGTGATGGCGGCGCCGAATGAGGTCTGCCCGAACGAGTTTGGGCCCCAGCACCACATCGACTTGTCGTCAGCGATCGCGCAGCGCCTGGCGAGTGCGGTGTAGCTTCGGCTACCGCTTAACGCAGTGGGTTCAACCTTGGTGATAAGAGTCCCGTCACCGAGGCTGCCGTCGTCATTGACGCCCCAGCAGTAAATGCGTTTGTCTACTCGCAGACCGCACGTGTGTCCGTCAGCGGCGACCAATTGCGTGAACTGGTGTCCGCCCTTGGTTGCAACAGGTGTGCGACTGGACCAGCCGGTACCGTCTCCAAGCTGCCCATCGAAGTTGCCGCCCCAGCAGCTGCTTGTGCTGTCAGCGAGTATGGCGCACGTGTGATATTGGCCGGCCGCGATGCTGATGACCTGCGGTAGATCCAACTGAGGTGCAGCGACCGCTGCGCGAGCCAGACCGCTCCACCCTAGCTGGAAGTGTTCATTGGTGCCCCAGCAGTAGACGCTGCCATCTTTGCGCAGCCCGCACGTGTGCAACCACCCTACCGTGATATCGACGAATCGAAGCCCAAGGGCCGCTTGCGCCGGTGTGCTTCGCGTCCCGGCGTACCGGCCGTTTCCGATCTGTCCTTCGCTGTTGTTTCCCCAGCAGTAGGCCACCCCACTCTCAGTAAGGGCGCAGACAGTTCGCCCGCCGGCGCTGAGGCGCACAGCAGGTTCGGGGAGCTCCGCTTCGAGTGGGACAGAGGACGCGTAAGCCGAAGATCTTGTAGCGGAACTCCCGAGTTCGCCGCTCGACGCCGACCCCCAGCAGTAGACCCGTCCCGTTCCGGTTTCTAGCGCGCATGCCGAGGTGATGCTACTCACGACCGCGGAATAGGTTCGCGCCGAATCTACCAATCGAGGGGTGGCACTTTTGCTGATGTAGCCAGGCTTCGTCGACTCGAAGGCACCGGGAGCACCGAGCGCGCTATAAAAATTGTCCCCCCAACAAAAGACGCGCCCCCGAGAGTCAAGCGCACAGGTATGGCTCGATCCCGAGGCGATTCGCGGCAAGTCTGGTAGCAGCGCAAGATCGATATTGGCGAAGGCTGAGGCGGTGAAGGTCACTTGTGCGGATCCTCCTGCGGCGCGTACCACCAACTCGCTGCGTGTAGAGGGAGCCGTGATCGCCCAGCTCCGCACGCGAGCCAACCCACTACTGTCGGTGGTCACCATGCTGTCGCTGAGCAACGCCCCGGCACTGGCAGCTGTGAACGACACACGTGCATTCGGCACCGGGTTGGCGTATCGGTCGAGCACGCGAACCGCCGGGACGCTGTCAACTGGGACACCGAGCAGCGCGCGCTGCCGCTCGGGCGCGAGTGGGACGAGTTTCGCGGGCTGGCCGGCTATCGCATCGGCGCTGATGGACGCGAGTGTTGAAACGATACCGCTCGTCGGATCCACGTACCTGATCACCAGGCGCTGCGGGTCACCTGATCGGGTCCCGAGACTCCAGATCATCGACGCTCGCCCGCCTCCGTCGGTCATCACCATCGGTGCGACGAGCTGACCATCACCCGCGGTCACTTGCACAGCCAGCATCTCGCGGGCCACCGCCGTTCCACCACGGCGGAGTTGTACTCGAACCGCGAGCGGGAGCGGCTCGCCGACTACTCCGCGCTGGTTATTGCCGGCGAGTACGGTCAGCTCAAGGGGCTCGGATTCGTCTAGTCCCGCTGGACGATCACCCTGACACGCCGCCAAGAGTGTGGCGCACACGACATTCGCCAGCGTGCGCAGAGAAGCATTGATGCGGAACATCGGAAGTACTCCAACTTGTGAGGTCAATAACTCGGCGCCATTCGGCGCTCTCTATCGTACCTCCAGATCGCATAGTGCGCGAATATTCACACTCAGGGAATGTCGGATATCATGTAGGCGATTCGCCGAGTGAATCTCACGCGCGCTCAAACCTTGTGCGATGCCACTCCGCAGCGCAGGATACGGTGTTGGCCCCTCATCTCTCCAATCACTGCAGTTGCACTGACTCAATGGCTGCCAAGAAAGCTGCGCCTCGTGTATCGCCGACAGGCTCCGACGACTCCGGCGCATCGAAGGATAAACGGCCTGCTGCACCGGCCACCGCTTCGCCGACCCCCGCGCGTTCGTATGAGCACGTCGCCGCCGATGCAGCCATGCGCCCCGAAGCGGGAACGCAGGCACAGTTCCGCAAGAAGAAGGCGCCCGCGGTATATCGCTACGACTCTTCCATGGCGCCGGAGCTTACGTGGGACGGCGGCAATGCGGCGCTGCGTGACCGAGTTGCGGAGCTGTTGGCCAGCGTGCAGGCCGGGTTGACCGCAGAAGGTCATGACGATGAGGTCAGTGCAACTCGTCAGGCGGCACGCGATGCGGCTGCGGAGCTGAGTCACCTGCAGGAGCCGTTTCTCAACTGGACCGGCAAGGCGGAACGGCTGAGCTTCGACGTGCCCACGCTGCCGCTGTTCGTGCACGAGCGGCTCAGTACGCAGGCCATTCTCGAAACGCTGGGGGCGCACCGCAAGGACCAGCAGCACGACCTGTTCGACCTGTTTGCCGACCCGCGCCGCCCGGTGGTGGATCAGGTGCTCAAGGCGTACGAGCACCGCGACCGCTGGGTGAATCGCATGATGCTCGGCGATTCGCTGGTGTGCATGAACAGCCTGCTGCAGTACGAGGGGATGGGCGGGCAGGTGCAGATGATCTACATCGACCCGCCGTACGGCGTGAAGTTCGGGAGCAACTTTCAGCCGTTCGTGCGCAAGCGCGACGTGAAGCACAACGACGACGCCGACCTCACGCGCGAACCGGAGATGGTGCAGGCGTATCGCGACACGTGGGAGCTGGGGCTCCACTCGTATCTCACGTACCTGCGCGATCGGTTGTTGCTGGCGAAGGATCTGCTCACGCCGAGTGGTAGTGTGTTCGTGCAGATCTCTGACGAGAATCTGCATCACGTGCGTGAGGTGATGGATGAGGTGTTTGGGGGGGAGAACTTCATCGCGGTAATCACCGTGGCGAAAACGAGTGGACTCTCGAGTCCGACCGCGCGGACCGAAAGTCTTGCATCGACCAACGACTACCTCATTTGGTTCGCTCGAAGTGCAGCTGATCTCAAGTACCGGCAACTATTCCGTAGCAAGTCGGAAGGTCGGACACGAGACGAGCTCTTTCGATTCATTGAGCTGTCGGACGGTACCCGACGGGCTTTGACCGCCGAGGAGCGCGCCGACAGTTCGCTCATTCCTGCCGGAAGTCGCGTATTTCGCTACGGTGATGCTACGGCCCAGAAGCCCACAACTGTCTATACCTTCAATTTCCGGGAGAAGGCATTCCATCCCGGCAAGCGTGGATGGCGTACGACAGAGCACGGAATGAACCGTCTTGCTGACGCGGGAAGACTCGACGTAATGGGGCGCACTCTCCAATACGTTTCATTTGAGCAAGATTTTCCGGTAATGCCGCTCAATACACTCTGGGAGGATACTGCCACTGGCAGCTTCCTTGACGAGAAACTCTATGTTGTGCAAACCGGCGCCAAGGTCGTTCAACGCTGCATGCTGATGACCACCGACCCCGGTGATCTCGTCCTCGATCCCACGTGCGGCTCCGGCACCACCGCATACGTGGCCGAGCAGTGGGGCCGCCGCTGGATCACCATGGACACGTCGCGTGTACCGCTCGCGCTCGCGCGGCAGCGTCTCCTGACGGCCACATTCCCGTGGTACACGCTCAAGGATGCGTCGCGCGGCCCCGCCGGTGGATTCACCTACGTGCGCAAGCAGAACAAGCGTGGGGAAGAAGTGGGCGGGCTCGTGCCGCACATCACGCTCAAGAGCATCGCCAACGACGAGCCGCCCACGATGGAGGTACTGGTCGATCGCCCCGAGGAGGAGAAGAAGGTCACGCGGGTGGCCGGCCCCTTCGTGGTGGAAGCGACCATTCCCACACCGGTGGATTGGGAAGGCGACGGCGAAAGCGACAGCGGTCCGGCGCCCATGGAGGCGCACGGCAACTTTGTCGATCGCATGCTGGAGGTGCTGCGCCGCAGCCCCAGCATAGCGACCTCGAACAACGACCGCGTTGCCTTCGAGCAGGTGCGGCCACCCGCCAAGGCGCTCGTGCTCAACGCCGAGGCGGTGCTCACGGGCAGTACGGAACCCGTGGCGTTCGTCTTCGGCCCCGAGCACGGCGCGATCAGTGAACAGCTCGTGTATCAGGCGCTCAAGGAAGCCGATCGCAAGAACTACGCACGTTTGTTCGTGGTGGGCTTCGCCATTGAAGGCAACGCGCGTCTGCTGGTGGAGCAGAGCGCCGAGATGGGTGTGCCCGCCACGTACGTGCAGGCGACTCCAGATCTGGTCATGGGCAGCCTGCTCAAGACCAC
Source organism: Gemmatimonadaceae bacterium (assembly GCA_947457545.1). Lineage (GTDB taxonomy): Bacteria > Gemmatimonadota > Gemmatimonadetes > Gemmatimonadales > Gemmatimonadaceae > Gemmatimonas. Next base: position 17,864 of record CANGXD010000044.1, on the reverse strand, counting down.
GCGCGCCAGTCAGGTGTTCAGTGTGGCGGGTCTCCCCGACATCAAAATTACTAAGGTGCCGCCCGCGACCGCCGGAGACCCGCATCGCTGGCAGGTACAGCTCGTAGGGCTCGACGTGTTCGACCCCGCGAGCATGATGACGTCACACACCACCGGCACCGATGTGCCGGCGTGGATGCTCGACAGTGACTACAACGGCCGCGTGTTCCGGGCGACGCAGGTATTCTTTCCGCGGACGGGCGCCTGGGAGGCGATGCAGAAGGCGCTCAAGGCGCAGTTCGAACCCGGGGTGTTTGATCACCTCTCCGGCGATACCAGCGCGCCGTTCTTCTCCGGGGAGCACAATCAGATTGCCGTAAAGGTGATCGATGACCGTGGCAATGAACTCATCGTGGTGAAGCCGCTCACGTGATTCTCTTCTTCGTTGACGATTCCGGAAATACTGGAGCGAAACTCGATCATCCAATTGAGAAGATTCACTGGTTGGCTGCAGTTGCAATCGACGAGTCGTTCGTGCGGGAGCTCGATCGCGCGATGTACGACTGCTGTTGTCTTCACTTCGGGCCGCAGGTGGCAAGTCTTCCGAAATTCGAAGTCAAAGGCTCCGATTTATTCGGCGGCAGAGAATGGGCTGACCCGATGTCGCCGACTGAACGAATCGCGTGCTACGATGCGATACTCGGCCTCATGGCTACCCATCATGCGAGATTGTTCGTGCGAGGCATCAACAAGCCTGCATATGCGTTACGCCAAAAGGGTGCTGCCGCCAATTCCGAGCCGCCGTACGATCGTGCATTTCAGTATCTGATTGAAAGCATCGATCGATGGTTGGCATCTCTTCCCTCAAAACCACGCGGTCTCATGGTTGCCGATGAGCAGCAGGAAGCAGGCCGGCGCATGGTGCATCAGTTCAATCAGTGGGCGCATCGCGGAACGTCCGGAGGCTATCGCGCGGGACCGATAAATCAGCTGTTGCCCGCACTTCACTACGTCCGTTCAGTTGACAGTCGGCTCGTTCAGATTGCGGACTGCGTGGCGTTCCTGCGAAATCGCGTTGCCAAGATTGCCTGGAATCCGAGGAATGATTCAGATCGGACGATTCTCGACCTGTGGTCTCGACACTGCGCCAAGTTGGTCGTGGATGAACGCGTGTGGCCATAAACAAAGGCGCGATCGGGGGTCCTCCCCGAAAGGAGGACGCTGGGGCTCACCGTGGCGAACCCGCTCCCGACCGCGTCGATGTGCTGCATGACGACGTCATGACGACTGTCTATCAAGCTATACGATTATACTCGGCCAAAAGTTGCGCATTGTCAACTATCGCTGACCATCGCTGACCATTATGTCCTTCGAAGTCCCCTCTCCGATACTCTGCTCGCCGTACGCCGAGCCCGACCGCCACTGGTTCATCCCCGAAGGGGCGTCGCCGGTGGAGCGGGGCTCGCGGCGACCGGCGTTCGTGTTCCAGCCGCGCGATGGGGAACTTACGTGGGACCTTACCGACGGCACGCTGGCCAAGCTGCCGGAATACGACCGCGCATGGGAGCTCACGCTCGTCAATCGCATCCGCGCGCGCGTAGCGGAGTGGCGTGCCGCGGGCTATCCGAACGCGACGGGCACCAGCATCGATCTGCTGGCGCATTGGCGCCGTGACGGGCGTCGCCAGCCGCTGTTCTTCGCGCAGCTGGAAGCGGTGGAGACGGTGCTCTTTCTGGTGGAAGGCCGCGCCGATCTGCGGCAGGGCGTAACCGTTCCTCTCGACGAGCCTACCGACGATCAGCTGGCGGCAGGGGCGCGCGCCTTCGTACGCTACGCGTGCAAAATGGCAACGGGGAGTGGCAAGACGACGGTCATGGGAATGCTGGCGGCGTGGTCCATCCTCAACAAGGTGGTGAATCGTGCCGATGCGCGATTTTCCGACCTGGTGCTCATCGTGTGTCCCAACGTGACGATTCGTGATCGACTCCGTGAGCTCGATGTGGATGGTGGCGACGCGAGTCTGTATCGCACGCGCGATCTCGTGCCGGCGCACCTCATGCCGCGGTTGGCGCAGGGGCGCGTCGTGGTTACCAACTGGCACGTCTTCGAGCCGCGTACGCAGGGCGTAGGGGGGGACACGAGCCGCGTATCGAAGATCGGCAAGGCCGTCACCCGGACTGAGCGCGTGTACATCGGTGACAAGAGCACGGTGGCCCGTGGAGAGCGCTATCTCACGTTGGCCGATTACACGCGCCTCGCCGCGAGCGGTGAGATCGAGGAGGTCGAGCCGCCGACTACCAGTGGGGCCGGTGAGCGAGTGAGCGCGCTCGTTCGCTGGACGCGATATGTGGAAAGCGATGCCAGTATTGTCGCGCGCGTGCTCGGGCGCGCGAAAGGCAAGCAGAACATCCTCGTGCTGAACGACGAGGCCCATCATGCCTATCGCATTCGACGCGATGACGACGAGGACGAAGCGATCGATCTGTTCGGCGACGAGGAGCAGGAGCAGGAGTACGTGCGCGAGGCGACCGTCTGGATCGAAGGACTCGACCGGGTGAACGCGCTGCGAGGGATCAATCTCTGTGTCGACCTCTCCGCGACGCCCTACTACCTCGGTCGCATGGGACGAGATTCCGGTCGCCCGTTTCCTTGGCTCGTGAGCGATTTCGGCTTGACTGACGCGATCGAGTCGGGCTTGGTGAAGGTGCCGCAGCTCGCGGTGCGTGACAACACGGGTGCCGAACGTCCGAAGTATCACAACCTGTGGCGCTGGATCATGTCGTGCCTCACACCGGCCGAGCGTGGCGGGCGTCGAGGCAGCCCTAAAGTGGAGGCCGTCCTGAAGTGGGCCCATACGCCGCTCGTGCTCGTGGCGCAGGACTGGGAGCGCGTGCGTACCGAATGGGCAGCGACCGAAGAGTCACGTCCGCCCGTGCTGATCATCGTGTGCCGCGATACGAAGCTGGCCAAGGCCACCTACGAGTGGATCGCGGAAGAATGGTCGAGTGTGGAAGTCCCGCCCTTCGGGATGCCGTCGCTCCGCAATGTGGACGGCGTCGTGCACACCATTCGCGTGGACTCCAAGGTGGTGAGCGAAACGGACAGCGGCGCGATGACATCCGGCGCGCAGGGAGATCTCGCGCGCTGGATGCGGTTTACCCTCGACACCGTTGGTCGTCGTGAGTGGCCCACCGATTCACAGGGACGGCCGGTCTATCCACCGGATTTCGAAGCGTTGGCGCAGAAGCTCGAACGTCCGCTCCACCCGCCCGGGCGCGATGTTCGCTGCATCGTCAGCGTCGGCATGCTCACGGAAGGGTGGGATGCCAATACGGTCACCCACGTGGTGGGACTTCGTCCCTTTCAGAGTCAGTTGCTCTGTGAACAGGTGGTCGGCCGCGCACTACGACGCGCAAGCTATGACGTGGACGAGACGGACGCCGGGCCGCGTTTTCGGGATGAGGTCGCGCAGGTACTCGGGGTGCCATTCGAAATCATTCCGTTCAAAGCCTCGGGCAGTGCCCCGCCGCCTCCCAGCAACCGGCGACATGTGCGCGCTTTGCCGGAGCGCTCTGCGCTCGAAATTTGCTTCCCCAAGGTCGAGGGCTACACACAGGCGGTACGGAACCGAGTCGCCGTGGACTGGGATGTGGTGCCGGATCTAGTCATCGACCCCGCGAATATCCCGCCCGAGGTGTTCATGGCGGGCGTGCTTGCGGATACCGCCGGCAAGGTCAAGCCACTTGCGCCGGCGGCGACAAAGGAGCTGGCACTCGCGCCGTATCTCGCCACCCAGTCACTGCAGCAACGCGTGTTCATCGCCGCAGGGTCGCTCACGCGTCGCTATATCGAGGAGTGGAAGTCGACGGTGCCAGCGCATGTGCTCTTTCCGCAGATCGCCCGGATCGTGCAGCGATACGCCGACACCAAGGTACGGGTAATTGGCGATCCCAAGGACGTGCGAGCCGCTTTCATCGCGCCGTACTATTCGCAGCTGGTCGAGCGCATTCTACAGAGCCTGCAACCGGACGACCGCGCCGGGGAAACGCCGGAGGTGCCGCGCTTCGCCAGAGACGAACCCGGCACCTCGGCAAAGGTCGATTTCTGGACAGGCAAGGACGTCCGGGACACGGTAAAGAGCCACGTCAACTACCTGGTCGCCGATACGAAGCGATGGGAGCAGCAGGCAGCGCAGTATCTCGATGGCAGCCCATACGTGACAAGCTGGGTGAAAAATGCCGGGCTCGGCTTTGGTATTCCTTACGAGCATGACAGCATGCGGCACGAATATCTCCCCGACTTCATCGTGCGACTGGTTGGGGAGCAACTGCGCCACGTGATCGTCGAAACCAAGGGCTACGACCCGCTCGCCGACGTCAAGCGGGCCGCGGCCGAACGCTGGGTTCGCGCCGTCAATGCCGATGGAAGTTGGGGTGAGTGGCACTACCGTCTGGTGTATCAACCCGCTGATCTCCCCCACTTTCTCGCCGAGCTTTGTCCGAGCCCGGACGAGAAATAGGAGGTAAGCTCCCGTCCCGACGACCCCACCAGGCGAACACCTCGCCCCGGGGTTTAACGATGTCGGCCCAGACCCTGCCCCTGGCTGCCACGACGGTTCGGGGTGTACGAGAAGTCGGGGTCTTGGTTGCGTCGCGTCGGGGTCGGGGCTCAAATGTCGCGGTCGGGGTCAGGGCAGCCCCGACAGTTTATCCCCGACCCCGACGCGCCAGCGCAGCGCCGCGCCAGACCCGACCGGGACCCCGACTGTTTATCGACCCCGACCGTCGTGGCAGTGCCCCGACTGTGGTAGCTGTGCCCCGACTGTGGTGGCTGTACCCCGACAACCACCACGACCCCGACCCAAGCGTAGATTGAAAGCGTGAGAGAAACTACGGATCGCTTTCTGCCTCCCGACCGCGAGACGTTCCTCGCGTCGAAGCCGGCCTCTGGCCGCATCATTGTGATTGCGCCCACGCGCGCCGCGTGCGAGACCATCGAGCTCGCCGTCGGGCTTCACCTCGACACGTTCCTCGAGCGCACTCGTGGCGCCGATCTGCGCCGCCTCGCGGCTAGCGGCGAAGGGTTCGGCATCGTGGCCGGCACCGGCACCGGAAAGACACTCGCCATCCGCCCCATCGCGCAAACGATCCTCGGCACCGACACTCTGCGCGTCGGCGTCGTCAATCGCGAGCGCGAAGCCACGCCGGAGACGCCGAGCTGGAATGTCGTGGTGATCACCACCGGCATTGCGCGGCGATGGTTCCAGGACGGTGATATTCAGGACACCGACACTCTCGTCGTCGACGAAATTCACCAGACGAGCGCCGAGCTCGAACTCTGTCTTGCCCTCGGCAAGCGGGTCGGCTGCCGGTTCATCTGGTTGTCGGCGACCGTCGATCCGTCGTTCTACGCGCGCTATCTCGAAAGCACCGACGTGCTGCAGGTATCGGCGTTCGATGCGACGAAGGCCGCCAAGGTCGAAGTGGAGCGCAAGCAGCCGCTCACATTCCTCGACGATCGGTTTCTGCAGAAGCTCGCGCGCAGCGAACGTGGGGTGGCGATTTTTCTCCCCACACGGGCGGGGGTGGAAGAAGCGGCCGAGTGGGTGCGCTCGCGTTTTCCGCGCATCACCGCGGCGCATTATCATGGCGGTGAACCCATTCGCGTCATTCGGCCGTTCCTCGAAGGGGTGGTGCCCAAGCCATTCTTTCTCGCCATGACCGCGGCCGGGCAGAGCGCGCTCAATGTGCCGGGGCTCGACACCGTCATCATCGACGATACGCGCTTCACGAATCTCATCGACCGCGGACGCAACGTGCTCACGCGCGTGCACCTCGGGGCGAACGAAATTCTGCAGATGGCCGGACGTGTGCACGGACGTGTCGAAGGTGGACGCGTGTACATCCTCAGCGATCGCGATATCCGCTTCGAGGCGCTGCGCCCCACCGAGCCCGATTTCCAGTTGGCCGGCGACAGCGAACGGGTGGCGCTCACCTGCGCCGACCTTGGCGTGCGCGCCGACGATCTCGACTTGCCGGTGCCGCTCGATCGTGCCGCGTATCGCAAGGCGGTGGCGGTGCTCGAAGCGCGTGGCCTGGTCGAGAACGGCCGACTGACGAGCTACGGCAAGGCGGTCGAAGCGCTCCCGGTCGATCGCAAGTGGGGCGAACTGATCGTCACGGGCGACGACGAGTTGTTGCCGGCGCTCGCCGTCATGAGCGGCGTGGAATCACTGCATCGCATGACCCGTGACGGGCGCGATCTCGAAGGGCTGGTCGTGCGCGGCAGCGATCACCTCACGGCGTACAACCTGTATGCCGAAGGCTTCCGCGTAGCGGGGTACATTGGCGAGGTGTACGGCTTGCCGCGGCATCTCTTCGATGCCGAACGCATTGCCCACTGGGCGGAGCAGCGCGGCGTGCTCGTGAAGGCGCTCGAAGACGCCGCACTCGCCATGGCCAGCGTGTATCGCAGTGTCGGCATGCCGCTCCCGCAAACGCTGCCCATTGCCGGCGCGGCGATGCACCGCAAGTTCGCCGACCTGCTCTCGCGCTACATGCCCTTCGATCTCGTCATCGAAGAGCAAACGGTGGACGGACACGAAGCGCGCGTTTCCAAGACGAGCGTGTGCGGATCGTGGGGCGCGGTGGCGGGGTCGTTGCGCTACTTCGCCGACCGGCATGGCATTCCGCGCGCCGCCATCGAAGGCACGCAGCTGTCGATGGATCTCGTGCGGGAGAACGCGCAGCGCCATCCGCCCGAGCTCGCTCTCGATGCGGAGCGCAAGCACTCCCCGGTCATTTTGCGTCGTCGGGTCACGTACTACGGTTTCGAACTCTCGCGTGAGACGGAACCGTTGCCCGTGTTCCCGCCGGAGTTCGCGGTGGGTGCGCGACATTTGTTGGCCGAGGCGGCCGCACGCGGCGAACTGCGCCACAGCGCCGTCCGCCGCAATCAGCCCATCGTCGAAGAGATCCGTGAAGTCTGGCGGCGACTGGGGGGTATTACGCCGCGCCTCGGTCAGGCCGAACTGACGGCCTGGTACGAAGAACGCATGGGCGACGCACGCAGCTGGGAAGAGGTGCGCGCGCTCCCCATGCTGCTCGATCGTCGTGATTTCGTGAGCGAATCACAGCTGGCGGCCGCGCGTGCGCTGCCTGGTGCCGTGGAAATCCGCGATCGCACCGTGTCGATCGATTACGACGTCGAAGAGCACGACGGTGGGCGTGTGCCGGTGGCGCGCTTGCGCCTCCCCGAAAAGCTGGCGCGCACGATGATTCACGAGGAGTTGCCCACGCTCGATCGCGCGTTGCGCTTCGTGGTGCCGCGCGGCCAGCGTGGATCGGTGCGCGCTGACGATCTGCTCGAGTTGCAGGACCGTCTCGATTTGCCGTTTACCGATGAGGAGCGCGCCACACACGACGCGCGCAAGTCACGCGGGCGTGACGATCGGGATCGTGAGGTGCGCGGTCACGGACGACACGAACGAAGCGGTCCACGGCACGGCAAAGGCGGTGGCGGGAAGGCCGGACATGGGAAGTCCGGCGGGCGACATCCCGGGAAGCGCCGCGGCCGGTAACGGCCGCGGAGACGCGGCGCGGCCGCGCTACGCGAGCCTACGCGGGTGCGTCGGCGACACCAGCGGGAGCACCTGACGGGAGTCGGTCACGAAGCGCTCCACCTCTCCCGCCGGAAGCGGGCGGCTGTACAGATACCCTTGGCCAATGTCGCAGCCCACGGAGCGCAGGAACTGATGCTGGGCGGGCTCTTCGACGCCCTCGGCCACGACTTCCACGCGCAACGACTTGGCGAGCGAGACGATCGTGCGCACGAACGCCGCTTCCCGGTCGCCATCGTCGATGCGCGTCACGAACGAGCGATCAATCTTGAGTTCGTCCACCGGGAAGAACTGCAGGTGGCTGAGCGATGAATAGCCCGTGCCGAAATCGTCGATGGCGAGCCGCACGCCAAGCGTCTTGAGCGCATTGAGCTTGGCCAACGCGACCTCGGGTTCGCGCATGACATCGCTTTCGGTGATCTCGACGATGAGCCGCGATGGTGACAACCCCGAGTGCTCGAGTGCCGCGCGAACATCATCGATCAGCGTTTCACTGTCGAGCTGCTTGGCCGCCACGTTCACACTGACCGACAAGGGGTCGGGTGAGAACGCAGACCACCGTTGTGCCTGCGTACACGCTTCCATCAGCACCCAACGGCCCAGCGCAACGATCATCCCCGTTTCCTCGGCAATGGGGAGGAACACACCGGGCGTGACGTAGCCGCGCGATGGATGCTGCCAGCGGATGAGTGCCTCGAAACCCTTGGGACGTCCCGCGTCGATGCGCATGAGTGGCTGGAACTCGAGCATGAACTCGCGGCGGTCGATGCCGAGGCGCAGGTCGGACTCGAGTTCCATCCACTCCATGGCATCGCGGTGCATGCTGGGATCGAAGCGGCGCACGCAGGCCTTACCCGACGACTTGGCGGCGTACATCGCCGTGTCGGCATTGCGCAGCACGGTCTCTTCGTCGTCGGTCACATCGGCAATCGCAATGCCGATGGAAACCCCAACCACCACTTCGCGTCCCCCCACGCGCATGGGCATGCGCAACAGCATCAACAGCCGGTCCGCCAGATGCTCCGGGTCTTCGCCGTGCGCGATGGACTCGATGACCACGGCGAATTCGTCGCCGCCAAGTCGCGCCACGGTTTCGCCCGCGCGGACCGTGCTCGCGATGCGGCGCCCGACGACCTGCAGCAGCTCGTCGCCCACGGCGTGCCCCAACGAGTCGTTGACGCGCTTGAAGCCGTCGAGGTCGAGCAGAATGACGGCCACGCTGGCGGGCTGTCGCTCACGGCGTTCGAGTGCGTGGCGGAGGCGATCACGAAACAGCACGCGATTGGCGAGCCCGGTGAGCTCATCCTGAAATGCCTGCTTGAGCAGCTGGCCTTCCATGCGCTTGCGTTCGGTGATGTCCTGAATCATCCCGATCATGCGCTTCTCGCCGCCATGGTGTACAACGGAGACGGTGAGCTGTCCCCACACCAGGTACCCGTCCTTGTGGAAGAAACGACGTTCGACCGTCACGGAATCGCGCGTGCCGTCGCGCAACTCGCGCGCCATTTCCCGCGTGGCTTCGACATCTTCCTGCGGCGACAACGACGTGGCCGACCGGCCGACCACTTCGTGCGGGTCGAAGCCGAGCAGCTCCTTCGACGCCGGGTTCGCTTCGAGAATGATGCCGTCGAACGACAGCACGTGAATGCTGATGCCGGCAAAATCGAAGAAGGCGCGGAAGCGGGCTTCACTTTCTTCGCGCGCGCGCAGGGAGACACGCTCGGCGGTGACATCGCGGATGTGCGCAATCAGCGCCTCTTCACCGGCCAGCTCGACGCGATGAAACATGACGACCGTTTCGATTTCACGGCCATCGCGTGAATACAGGCGAAATTCCTGCGTCGTGGTGCCGGTCGCCTCGATGGACGCGAGCACCTGCTCGAAGGTGATCTGCGCCGGACCGGTGATCGCGAGCTCGTCGACGGTGCGTCCGACCACGTCGGCCGCGACATACCCGAGCACCTTCTCCGCTTGGGCATTGAACGCCAGAATGGTGCCGTCGGCACAGCGCATGCCAATCATCGCCAGCGGATTCTGGTCGAAGAGCAGGCGATAGCGCTGCTCGCTCTGCTCCATGCGCTCGTAGCGCTGCTGCAACTCGCGCGACAGCTCGTTCATGGCTGCCGCGCCCAGCTCACGCTCGCGATCGACGTCGTGCAACAACGCGCTCACCGCCTTGAGCACCGGGAGGAGCTCAGGCTGTGGCGATTCGTTACCGAAGTGACGGCGGAGTTGGCGTGCTACGTACGGATGCACAGCGGAGTGGGCAGCAGGTGTTGCACGGCGCGAATCAGCGTTCGGTGATGGTGGTGACCGTCATGGTCTGATTGTGCAGGACGGCTTCTCCGAAATCGCGGCCGTCGGTTGGCGGTGCAATTTCTCCGTTGGAATAAAAGCCGACAACCACGGCTGAGCCACTTTCCCGCTGGACCTCGTCGATTTCCTCCTCGACCCGGCTGCGCATGACGGCGCGCCGGCCAATGCACGAGATGCAGAGCGTGAACGATTCCCCGAGTGTTTCGCTGACGTCTTCCCGGGCCATGCGGGCGGCGCGGGCGGCGCCATCGGCCAGCTTGTCCGTGGTGGTGCGCATGAGCCGAACGATGCTGCCCTGCGGAATATCGCCGGCGAAGCGCATGCTGCCGCTTTCTTCGTCTACCGCGATGATGGTGCGGACGCCGACCGGCGAATCACGGGTGACCCGGACCGCCAGGGGGAAGAGCAGCGCGCTCCCCGGCAGCTCGCTGGCGAACTCGCCCAGATAACGCTTGTACACGTCGAGGGCGCGCTCTCCATCGAGCTCGTGGACCACGGCGGTCGTGGCGCGCGTGACGATGCGCTCGGGGCCGAAGAAGTCCCAACCGCCGACAGATCCGGTGCCGATCACCAACGACTCGCCGGTGAGCGCGAGTGCGACGATACGTCCTGCCACTGGCGGGGCGTCCAGCCCGACGGCGGAGTGCGTCAAGGCGGTGCCGTTCGAGGCCAGCCCGCCGCTGACTTTCACGTCCGACGGCAGGAAGGGGTTGAGCGCGTTGAGGAAGGAGTCCGCGATGAACGTGATCCCTTCCGCGAACAGCAGCACATGTCGCACGCCGGGAATCTCCCGGAGCGAGGCGCCCAGCTCTGCACCGAGTGCGGCGCTGTTCTCGACCGTGGCGTGGTCGAGCACGATCGGGTGTACCGTGGTCCCCTCGAAGGTGAGGAACGACACGACCGTGACGTCGTCATCGACCATGCCACCGGCAATCTGCCCGCCGCCACTGACGTAGACATGCCGGGCTGCGGGGCTATGCGCGTTGATGCTCGCGAACCACTCGGCTCCCGGGGCGTCGAGCGGACCGAATGACAGCACGAGGTTCGCAGAGGCTTCGTGAGCCCCGAGGGGGGCCGACCAGCCGGAGTCGGCGGTCCAGGTATGACTGCGAACGCGCATGGGAGAGCCGGAAAGGGTGACGGACTATGACGACAGAGTGGCCTCGTACGTCTCGGTTTTCTCGATGGAAAACCCGCGGGCGAGATAATTGGGCAGTGCGGCGGGACTGTCGAGCGTGCAGGTGTGCAACCAAACGCGGGTGGCCCCCCACGCGAATGCGGTGCGTGCCGCTTCCGTGACGAGCCAAGCGCCAAGTCCTCGACCGAAGGCTCGGTGATCGAGTCCGAGATAGGCGATTTCCACGGAGCCGTCATGATGCCGTTCGAGCTCCAGAAAGCCGATGGGATCGGTCGCAGCCGGAGCTGTGTCATCGACCATCTGGTAGATACGAACATCGGCGCGATCCAAGTGCGCCTGCATGCGGCCTTGGTCCCACAGGTCCCGGTCGTGCCAGTGCCACGCCGCGCCAATCTGGCGGTAGAGCGCGCGCCATTGATCGACGGGGCAGGGGGCGATGTGCACGAGGCGCGCGGCGACCTCCCCGCGGCCGGGGACGAGCGCTGCGAGCGTCGGGAGCGTGAGGTAGGTGCGGGTGACGGTGAAGGACATGGGAACAGGAAATGGGGTGACTAGGACCACTCGGTCCTAATTTGTTGGGGTCCGGTGGTGGATTCGAGGAAGCCCGAGCGTGGGGTGGTTTCTGGAACGTATTGCTGTATATGAGTTTACCGATCAACAAAACTCGCTCTTGCGCATAGGACCACCTGGTCCTAATATTCTCCTCACGATGTCAGACAGACGCACGCAGATCCTCGACGCCGCCGCCACCCTCATCTCCGAACGGGGGTTCACCTCCACGTCCGTGGATGATGTGATCAAGGGGGCCAAGCTCAGTGGCAAAAGCCACTTCTATCACTACTTCAAGTCCAAGGAAGAATTGGGCTATGAGGTGTTGAACCGGCAGTTCGAGCGATTTGCCGAGCGTGGTCTCGCGATTCTCCGTGAGCCCATGATCGACCCGCTGGAGCGCTTGAATCTGTTCATCGACGCCGTGGTCGCGCTGCAGTCGGAAAGTGGCGGCCGTCGCGGTTCGCCGTTCGGAAATCTGGCGGCAGAGCTGGCCGATGCGCACGAGGGGTTCCGCGTGCGGATCGAGGCGGTATTCGAGCGGTGGGCCAGCCAGATCCGCTCGCTGTTGTGGGAAGCCCGTCCGCAGTTGCACGACGACGTGGACGCAGTGCGCCTGTCGCGGTTCATCATTGCGGCGCTCGAGGGCGCCGTGCTGATGACCCGGGTCAAGCGGGACTTGTCGGTGCTCGAGGGGATCGCAGCCGATCTCAAACGGTTCATCGCGATGCATGTGCGCGATGGTGCGGCCATGCAGCACAATCGGGCGGTCGAGTAAGTCAGGCCGGTCCGATGCAGGTGCATGACACAACGGAGACACACGCGAGGGCATGTCGGTCCACGCGGTGGCAAGCTGACGGCGACGGTCGCGCAGAGCGCGGCTTTGGAGACGGGATCATGGTGAGCATGAACGACAACGCGGTGCAGGACGCAATGGTGGAGCGTGACAGCGACGCACTGGAGATGCGGGCGGAGCCGATCTCGGCCGAAGAGCGCGCCGCTCGGCGGGCGCAGTTCGAGCGCGAGGCCCTCGTGCATCTCGATGCGTTGTACTCGTTTGCGCTCAAACTCGCGCGGTCCCGCGACGATGCCGAAGATCTCGTCTCCGATACGCTGCTCCGCGCACTCGAGCGCTGGGAACAGTATCACCTCGGCACCAACATCCGCGCGTGGCTCTTCACGATCCTCTACCACGTGTTCGTGAGCCGCAAGCGCCGCATCGATGCGCGCGAGGTGCAGCAGCCCGAGGATACCGAAGGGTGGGCGCTGTTCGAAGCCGTCGGCGAGGCCGATCCCGAAGGCAAGTTCTACGATTCCTTCCTCGACGACGAAATCACGCGCGCCATTCGCTCGTTGCCCGAGGAGTATCGCTCGGCGGTCGTGCTCAGCGATCTGCAGGGACTGCGCTACGCGGAAATCGCGAACGTGCTGGGCGTCCCCGAAGGCACCGTGAAGTCGCGCCTGTTCCGCGGTCGTCGCCTGTTGCAGCGCAAGCTCGCCAACTACGCCGTCGAAATGGGTTATCTCAAGGAGTCGGTCGTGCGGGCGGTCATGAGCCCAACCGTGACGACGCTCATGAGCGCGTAACGGCGACACGCTCGCCCGTGGTCAGTCCGCGATCTCGCGGACGCCGTGTGCGAGTTCCGCGAGGGCGCGCTCAACCGCACCGCTCCAATGGCGCAACTGCTCCCGCAGTTGCGCCATTTCGTTTCGCGTGGCCTGCGCATGGGCGGCCGCGTCGTCGTGCATGACGGTGAGCTCCATGACGCGCTCCTGCATGACTTCGAGTTGCGACACGGACGCATCACGCTCCGACTCCGCCCGTTCGAGCAGTTCCTGGGCGCTGGCGCGCGTGTGCGTGAGCAACGTGCACATGGCCCGCCACGCATCGCGTTCGAGCGTAAGCTGCTGCCGAGAGGCGGTGTCTTCGGCAAGTCGCTCGCGCAGCTTCATGAGCCGCTGCACGAGGGTGCCGTTGCCGTTCACGGCGGTACCGGGACCGAGCATCGCCAACGCGGATTGCAATTCGCGATCGAGCTCCGCATTACGGCGCACCTGTTCGTCGCGCGCCGTCCGTGTTTCGTCGAGCGTGGCCAACGCTTCGCGCAGCGCGCGTAATTCCACGGCAATACGCCGCACGCCACGCGCGTCACCTTCGGAAACGAGCCAGCGCAGCGACGCGACAAAGCCCCGCTCGAGCGAGAGGTTGGATTCCGGCGTTGGGCTCACCGCATCGACGGCGCGGGAAGGGGTCCGCGGAGTCGTCATGCCGACGGCGATTGGAGACGAGACCGACTCACTTGCCGTCTCCGTGTCGCGCCCGATGACGGGCCGCCTTCGCGCGATTGCCACAGGTGCCCATGTCGCACCAGCGTCGCAACCCGTTCTTGGTGCCGTCGAGGAACACGCGATGGCAGCGCGGATCGGCGCAGCGGCGAACGCGCGGCAGTTCGTCGCCGATCAGCGTGTCGGCGGCCGATTCCACAATAGGAATCATGAGGCCGGCAAACGCGTCCCCTGTTGGCACGAAGCTGCGCACAAACCCGCCTTCCGGCGCGGCATCGAGCCGGCGCGTGCCGGCACTGCGCCCGAGGACGCGGTTGATCTCGACAACCGCATCTTCGCGCACACGCTCATGTGTTTCTCCGCGTTCGGCCAGCGCGCGTAACGCCGCGCGCACCCGGCGGGCATCGACGAGCGTGGCGGCCGCCGCCGCCGGTTGCAACACGGCGCGCCGCCGGATGCCGGAGGCACGCTCGTCGTCCACGGCGGTTTGCGAGTGGAGCCACGTAAGCAGCGCTTCGAAGTCGCGCAACAAATCACCGCCGGGCAATTGGCCGGCGGCGTCAGTGTTCACGAAGTCGAGCCAGAGTCGCGTGCGCGGTGGTACCGGTCCCGGTGGCCGTTCGCGCGAATCCGCCCGCCGCGATTCGGATGTGGAAACGGGCATAGTGGTGTAGGCGGTTGCAGAGAGGTTACTTCTCTACGTGCCTGCAAGCAAGCGGGTTGCCGGTTACTTCCTCACATTTTTGCTCTCTTTCTTCCCAATGAACGGATCGGCGCTGGAAACGCTCACCCTCGTGATCGTCGGCTCGGAGAATCCCGTGAAGATCGCGGCCGTGCAGGCGGTGCTCGGACGCCTGGCGCCCAACGCGACTGTGCGCGGTATCGCCGTGGCCAGCGGGGTGCCCGACCAGCCGTTCGGCGACGAAGAGACCCAGGCAGGCGCACGGCAACGTGCCCTGTCGGCGCTCTCCCAGACCCCCGATGCACAGTTGGCGGTCGGGCTCGAGGGAGGCGTGGTCGAGCTCCCCAACGGTCAGATGCGCAGCTGCGCCTGGGCCGTGGTTGTGGACGCGCACGGTGCCGAAGGGATTGGCGGCTCACTCTCCATGCCGCTACCGAATCGCGTGGCTTTACGCATTCGCAACGGCGAAGAATTGGGGCACGCGATGGACGCAGAAGCGCAGACGGTGGGCACCAAGCACGGGCGCGGCGCCGTCGGTATCCTTACCGCCGGATTGGTGGACCGACAGCGCGCCTACGAACCCATGGTGGCGTACGCCTTGGCGCCGTGGCTCGCGCCGGCCTTTTACGAGGCGTGACCTCCCCTTGGCCCCTTTGCCCGTCGTCAGTGTGCAAGCGGCCTGACGACGAGCACCGGCACATGCGCGTGGCGGATGACTTCGTCCGCGACGCTGCCGAGCACGAAACGCCGGAAGCCGCTGCGACCGTGCGTGGCCAAGGCAATCGCCCCGCACGGCTTTTCCGCCGCGGCGTCGAGAATGCCTTGCGGGGCGCTCATGTCGGTGATCGTGTGCACGGTCGTTCCCGCAGGGCAGGTCGCGGCGATCCGCTGCAAATAATCGTCGCGGATCTGACTTTCTGCCTCTAACGCCTCGGGGTCTGCCAGCAGCGCCTCGGTCCCGAACGGGGCCAGAGACACTGCATGCGGGACCGTGACGGCCACCAGATGCAGCTGCATGCCTGTGGCCTGGGCAAAGGTGGAGGCATGCGGGACGATGGCTTCGGCAAACGACGACCCGTCCAGTGCGCAGAGCAGGGCTCCTGTGGGAAGCGTCGGGGGCGTTGCAGGCTCCTCACTGCCCGCGCCGCGCACGAGCAGCACCGGCACCGTGGCGCGGGTGAGCAGGGCGCTGGCCACGCTTCCCAAGCGGAGACGTGCGAAGCCACTTCGGCCGTGGGTGGTCAGGATGACCAGATCTGACCCCGCCGCCGCCATGTGCTCCACCAGCGCTTCAACGATGGTCCCGTCGAGCAGGGCGCCCGTTGCGGTGATCCCCGTGGCACGGAGCTGCGCGACCGCATCGTCAAGGGCGCGCTGGTCGCGCTCGCGGTGCGCCTGCACCAGTTCCTGGTCATACACCGGGATAGCCACTTCGCCGGGCACGAAGGGGATGTAGGCGCTCGGGTCGTGAACCGTGACCAGTTCGACCTTCGCCCCCGTACGGGCGGCGAGCGCCGCAGCCACCGGCAGGGCACGCGCACTGTGCGCCGAGCCGTCGAAAGGAACGAGAATGGAGGTATACATGGCTAGACAGTGCGCAAGTCGTGAGTTTTCGGCTAGAGGGGAAATCCTCACAGCGCTGTCCCCGTTCTCTCCCGTACCGCGACTACCATGCCCGTCGATTCGCCCGCGCCATTCCGCTGTACCGACCGCGTCCGCTGGGCCGATGTGGACCTGGTGGGGATCATGCGGTTCAGCGCCGTGACCCGGTTTCTCGAAATGGCGGAGCAGGAGTTGCTGCGCGCCGCCGGCCTCCCGTACTCGTTCATTTTCGATGCCCCCGAAGTGTGGATGCCGCGGCGGCACTTGTCGGTCGACTATCTGGCGCCGGCGCGCATCGACGATCTGCTGCATATGGTCATGTGGGTGTCCCGCCTTGGAGACACCTCGCTGACCCTGACCATGGAGCTGCGGCAGGACGACGGGCGGGTGGTGGCCACCGTGGCCATGGTCGTGGTGTGTGTAAGCGTCGAGGGGTTCACCAAGCGTCCGCTCCCCCGCATCGTGCGCGACTCCCTCGCGCCGTTCGTGTGTTCCGACGACGAGGCCCGTCGCGCCCAGTAGGGCCTGGCCGGAGGCGCCGGAGTCCGCCGCCCCGACTAGATTTCCGGCATGTCCAACAGCACCTCCGGGACCTCGACTCCCGCTCCGACGTACGTGCGCAAGGGCTTCGGTCTCAAGGCCGAAGTGCAGGATACCCTCGCCGCCGATTACACCGGCCATCTGGTGGATCTGCTCCGCGCCCGCGATTTCGCGCTGACGGTGGGCGATACCACCATCCGCCTCGCGCGCGAATTCGGCTTCTGTTACGGCGTCGAGCGCGCCGTCGACTACGCGTATCAAACGCGCATCAAGTTTCCGGAGAAGCGCATTTTTCTGGCGGGCGAGATCATTCACAATCCGCACGTGAATGCGAAGCTCAAGGAAATGGGCGTGGTGTTTCTGTCGGCGATTGGCAAAGGCTTCGACTACTCGCCGGTGGAGGCGCCCGATGTGGTGATCCTCCCGGCGTTCGGGGTCACCATTCAGGACTTTCAGACGCTCCGGGATCTTGGCTGCGTGATCGTCGACACGACCTGCGGCTCGGTGCTCAATGTGTGGAAGCGCGTCGAGGTGTACGCGCGCGACGGCTACACGTCGCTCATTCACGGCAAGTTCTACCACGAGGAGACGCGCGCGACCGCGTCCCAAGTGGAGAAGTACCCGAATGGGCACTACCTGGTGGTGCGCGACATGACCGAGGCGGAAATGGTCATGGACTACATCGAGGCGCGCGCTGCGTTGACGACGTCGCGCACGCCGCTCTCGCGCGACGAGTTCCTCGCGAAGTTCGCGGCGGGGGCGTCCGATGGCTTCGATCCGGATTTGCATCTCGAACGCATCGGCGTGGCCAACCAGACCACGATGCTCGCTCGTGAGTCGCTGGCCATTGGTGCTGCCGTGGGAGATGCCATGGCGCGCGCGTATGGTGAATCGCACCGGGCGGAGCATTTCCGCACCTTCGACACCATCTGCAGCGCCACGCAGGACCGTCAGGATGCCGTGCTCGAGCTCCTGCGCGAGCCGCTCGACCTTATGGTGGTGGTGGGTGGCTACAACTCCAGCAATACGATTTCGCTGGCGGCGCTCTGTGCGGAACAGGTGCCCACGTACCACATCGCGGATCCCGACGAGATCAACATCGAGGACAACGCGGTGCGCTATCGCCGCATTGCCAAGCACCACGTCGAGGATAC
>CANGXD010000043.1 GCA_947457545.1 Gemmatimonadaceae bacterium | reverse complement strand
TCGTGCGCGGGCGCGAGATCAACGCGTCGGCCGCGCTCACGCTCGATCACGATGCCGTTGTGCTCTCGTGGCCGACCGCCGCGGCCTGGCGGCTCGAACTCGATGGCATTGAAGGGGTGCACGCCGCCCCCTCGTCGCTCACGGTGTATCTGCGCGATCACGATGTTCTCGAGCTGTCCGGGCACGACGCGTTGCGTATGTTCGCGCAGCAGGTGATCGACCGCGCCTGCCTCATGCCGGAGCTTACACGAGGGCTGCGCGAGCTGGGCGCGGTGCGTCGTACCGATGTGCGTCGTGATGGCCGCAGTCCGCTCCACGTGGCGCATGATCTGTGGTTCGCACCGCTGTTGTCGGCGCGGCGCGCGGTGCAGGGCGTGAGCGACCCATCGCGGCAGGTGATGCTCATGGATGGGGCAATACTCAGCGCCGCGATGCTGGAAGCGTCCGCGCAGATTGCCACCGCGCTGGCGCCGAGCAATGCCGCCGAACAGCGCGCGGCCGAAGCCGCCATCGAAGATGAAGCGGCGCCCATGTTTGCCGCGCTCGAACGTCTGCGGATTGCCGGCGACGCGGTGCGCACCGGTGCTTCGGACACGCAGCTCGCCGACTGGCGCCGGTGGGTGCAGGCAGCCCGGGAAGTGTTCGCCGCCGCGGATGATGCGTGGGCGGGAATCGGGGAGATCGTGGGGGAAAGTTGAGGGGCGTGGGTTATGCCCAGCTCCTACTTACACCCGCAATCGCTCCCGCATCCACTCTTCGATTTGCGCGCGGCGGCGACTGACAGCCAGGCGCGACGCCCCACGAAGGTTGCGGCGGCTCCGACGATCAGCACCACGATCAGCGTTTCCATATCAGCCTCCCCATCCGAGGGCGGTGCCGCCGGCGTAAACAATCCACGCGGCTCCGTAGGCGAGAGCGAGCATGTAGAAGAATTGAATCGTTGCCCACTTCCAGCCGAGCACGCCGCCGCCGGCTTCGCGCACGGTGACGGCCGTCGTGCTGATGCACATGAGCGCGAAGACGTAGAACACCATGAGGCCAACGGCGACCAGTGTCGAGTATACGCGTTTGCCCGTTACCGGATTCGATTCGGCGACCAACCGCTCGGTGAGCGCCGCTTCGTTCTCGCTGCCAACGCCGTAAATGGTACCCATCGTGGAGACGAAGACTTCGCGTGCTGCGAATGACGCCGCGATGGACACCCCGATCTTCCAGTCGTACCCCAAGGGGCGCACGATGGGTTCGATGGCGTGTCCGACCTGGCCGAGCAGCGAATGCTCGAGCTGCTGCTCCTGCTGCGCTTCCGGCGGCAGCGACGGGTTGGCTGGCGTGTGCGGATACGTGGCCATGGCCCAGAGCACGATGCTGAGCGCGAGAATGACCGTGCCGGCGCGCTGCAGGAACAGCTGACAGCGCTGCCACACACTCACGAGCAGCGACCACGCGCTGGGCAGCCGATATGGCGGCAGCTCGAGAATCATGGGGCGCACAGGACCCTTGAGCAGCGTGCGCTTGAAGATGGCGGCGACGCCGAGCGCGGCGACGGTGCCGAGCAGATACATGCCGAGCATGGTCGCGCCTTGCAGCGTGAGCCCGGGGAAGAGCGCCGTCGCGGGGATGAACGCGCCAATGAGCAGCGTGTACACCGGCAGTCGCGCCGAACAGCTCATGAGCGGCACCACCATGATGGTGGCGAGCCGGTCCTTGGGGTCTTCGATGGTGCGCGTGGCCATGATGCCCGGCACGGCGCACGCGTACCCCGAGAGCATGGGGATGAAGCTCTTTCCGTGCAGCCCCACGGTGCGCATGATGCGATCCATGAGGAACGCGGCGCGCGCCATGTAGCCCGAATGTTCGAGCAGCGTGATGAACGCGAACAGAATGGCGATCTGCGGCAGGAACACGAGCACCGACCCGACCCCGCCGAAGAGCCCGTCGACGATGAGCGACTTGAGATCACCGTCGGCCATGCGATCGCCCACCGCACCGCCGATGGCGGCGATGAGGACCTCGATGCCATCCATGAGCGGCGCCGCCCACGTAAAGACCGCCTGGAAGACGACGGCCATGAGCACGAGGAAAATGAGCGGGCCGAAGACGCGGTGCAGCGCGACGCGGTCGATTTGATCGCTGAGGTTCTGCTTGATGGTGCGCGGCCGTGTGACCGTGCGCTCCATGACCTGCGCGATCCACGCGTACCGCACTTCGCTTTCGAGGCGGTTGGGCGTGTAGCCGCGGTTCTTGAGCGTGGCCGCGGCGTCCTGTACGGCCGCGTCGAGTTTGGGGACCGTGGCGAGATGCGCTTCGCTCTTGCTCACGCCCAGCAATCGGAGCGCTTCCATCCCCGCCGCGATGGGCGTGAGGCCAGCTTCGACCAGACAGTGCTTGAGCGGGGCGAGCGCGTCTTCGGCTTCGGCCGGGAGCGCGAACTTGCGCGTCGGCACGGGGAGCGTGACGGCGGTGAGCAGCGCTTTCTTGAGCGGGTCGAGTCCTTCGCCGCGCTTGGCGACGGTAGGGACGATGGGCACCCCCAGCTCGTGAATGAGCTCGGGGACGTCGATGGCGATGCCCTCGTTCTGCGCGACGTCGAACTGATTGAGCGCGATGACGACCGGAATGCCGAGCTCGAGCACCTGGCTCGCGAGGAACAGGTTGCGCTCGAGGTGCACCGCGTCGATGACGACGAGCACGACATCGGGGCGCCACTGGTCGGCATCACGGTGCAGCAGCACTTCGAGCGCGACCTGTTCGTCAGGCGAGCCGGCGGAGAGCGAATAGCTGCCGGGGAGATCGAGTACGGTGATGCGTTTGCCGTCGGGCCCCTTGAATCCGCCTTCGACGCGCTCGACGGTGACACCGGCGAAGTTGCCGACACGCTGCCGCAGCCCGGTGAGGGCATTGAAGAGCGTGGTTTTGCCGGTGTTGGGGTTGCCGATGATGGCAACGCGGAGGAGCGGGGGAGCGGCCTCGCGCACGGCGTCCGGAGCGACGGGGGTGTCGCGTGGCGTCGGAAGCGGTGGGATGGTCGTCACGGGGTTACGAGCGGCAGTCGCGCGCGTAGCGCGACGACGGAGCGATGGGTCAGCCCGGGCGCGTCAGGCGCGCGCGGCGACCGGCTGCACGGTGATGCCGGCGGTGAGAGCGGAGCCGAGGGCGAGTCGGGTGCCGCGGACTTCGAGGAGCATGGAGTCACGCGCGTCGATGATGTTGACGGCGGTGCCTTCGCAGAGCCCGAGCGCCCGGAGGCGACAGGCTTCGTCACCGGAGCATTCGATATCGATGACGGTGGCGCGGGTTCCGGCGCGACACGCGCTCAGCGCGCACGTGGTGCGCGGGGCGGAGTCAGCGGACTGGAGCGTAGGGAGGGGAATCGCGCGCACGGGTCTAGATGAGAATGGTTCTCAGGGGGCGTATTGGAGTATACACGGGACTGAGGAGTTCTCGCAATGGACCGCGACAGTTTGTCCCCGACTTCGTCGACGACGGAGACCCTGACCTCGACATTTGAACCCCGACCCCTTCTGGTCGCAGTCCCGGCCTTAGTCCGGGTCTGGGCACAGCCACGACAGTCGGGGCACAGCTACTACAGTCGGGGTACATCCACGACGGTCGGGGTCTACCAACGGTCGGGGTCTCCGTCGGGTCTGTGGCTGCGCTGCGCTGGCCGGTGGGGTCGGGGTCGGGGTCGGGGTCGGGGGCAGACCCCGACCCGACAGAGACCCCGACTGTCAATCGACCCCGACTGTCGTGGCAGTGCCCCGACTGTCGTAGCTGTACCCCGACCGTCGTGGCAGTACCACGACCACCGCAACCACCCCGACCAAGACCCAGACCAAGACAACGAAAGCTATCCCCCCACAACGATCTCGTTCATTACCGCCGTTGCGCCCGGCGCCGCCCACGCCGTCGTGGCGGCGAGATAGCGGTCGTTCGACGAATGGACCGTGCCGTTCAGCGTGATCTTCCCGCCGTCGGCGGTGACTGACACGTTCTTGCTGTTGAACCACGACCGGTGCAGCGCCTTCTGGATCTGCTCACTGAGGTCGGCCGCGTTCACGCGCGGCTTGAGGGTGATGTTGTTCGTCATTCCCTTCACGCCCCAGAGCGTGCGTACCGCATCCGCCGCGGCGTCCGATTCGAAGTGCCACTGTACGGTGCCGGTGAGCGTGAGCCATCCGTGCTGTACGGTCACCTTCACGGCATCCTTGGGCACCAGCGAGTTCCACCGCAGTTGAGACACCGCCGCCGTCGCGATCTCCTCGTCGCCGCGGTTGATGTCAGCGGGGAGTCGCACTTCGAGCTCTTCGGCTATCGCCTTGACGCCTTTCACGCGCCACGTCGCGACTTCGGCGTCCCGCTTCTGCGTGAAGCTCGCCACGTGGCCGCTCAACGTCACGACGCCGTCGTGCACGGCTACGCCGATATGCGCCGGTGTAACACTTGGCTCCCACGCCAACTCTTCGAGGACCGCTTCTTTGAGTTCGAGATCGGTGTTCATGTGCGACTCCGTGTTGCGGGATGGCGGACCAGCGTCGGCTCGAAAGAACGGAAGCCGCCCGTCATCATTCGACAGTAGCGATGGCATCGTGACCAGCCCACGCTCGGGATATACGTAGGCCACGTCTGCGCCGTCGTGCGCAGCTCCCCTACGTACAAGCCGATGCTGCAGCCGCGCGCTCCGAGCTCCTACCCTCCTGAGACTGTCGAACGCGGCACATCGCCGTTCCGGCAGCCCATGCGCACCGGGAGCCATAATGATTCGGCCAACGACCGTTCCAGACACGAAGTCCCTCGACTCCGGCATCCTCGAAGCCGTGGTCGCCGTCTTTCCGACGCACGAGACCGCTGAGCAGGCGGTGCGTGATGTCCAACGCGCGGGCTTCGACATGAAGAAGCTGTCGATCATCGGCAAGGACTACCAAACGGAACAGGATGTCGTCGGCTACTACTCGACCGGCGGCCGCATGAAAGCGTGGGGGAAGCAGGGCGCGTTCTGGGGCGGGTTGTGGGGCATGCTCTTCGGGTCCGCGTTCTTCATCATCCCCGGTGTTGGTCCGCTCCTGGTAGCGGGCCCCATTCTGACCTGGTTGATCGCGGCGCTCGAAGGCGCGGCGGTCGTTGGCGGCATCAGCGCGCTTGGCGCCGCGCTCGTCAGTGTCGGCATTCCCAAGAACCGGATCATCGAATACGAGACGCAGGTAAAGGCCGGTCACTTCGTCGTCATTGCGCACGGGACGGTGCGCGAGCTGGGTGCCATTCGCGACACGTTGGGAACCGGCAGCGACCAGTTCACACCTGCCCTCGAGGCCGTTGGCGCCGAGTGACGTCATGACCGGCGTCGCCGCAACGCCGGAGCTGGCGGCTCCGGTGTCGGCACCGATCCTTCAAACTCCGCTGCCGGCTGTTGCCCTGCCGCCCCGCACGCGCCCATCGCGCCATCGTCTGCGATGGATCGGCGGGGGCGTAGCCCTTCTGCTCGCCGGTGTCGGCGGATGGTACTACGGCGTACCGCTGGTGCTCGGCCCCATCGTGCACACGCAACCGCTGGCCCGCGTCACGCTGGTCCAAACGCTCGTCGCCACGGGCCATGTCGCGACGCGATATCGCATCGACATCGGGACGCAGATCGCCGGCATCGTCAAACAGATTCCCGTCACCGACGGGCAAACCGTCGTCGCGGGACAGACGCTGCTCGTGCTCGACGGCACCGAGGCGCGCGCGCTCACCCAGCAAGCTGAAGCGACGCGGCAGCAAGCCATCGCGCAGGATCGGCAACGACAGACGCTGACATTGCCGGCGGCCGAACAGGATCTTGTGCAAGCGACGGCGGCGCGTGTGCGCGCGGAGCAGGCGTTGGCGCGGAACCTGTCGGCGCTTGGGCTCGAGTCGCCAGCGGCGCTGGACGACGCTCGCAAGGCCGTCGACATGCTGCGGGCGGCAGAGCGGAGTGCGCTGTTGAGCGTCAGCAGTGACCGGCGCGGTGGCAGCAATGCGCAGCTCACCGCCAGCGCCATGGAGCTGGCGTCGGCCAATCTGCGCGTGGTGCGCGCCCGCGAACAGTTTCGTACGATCGTCGCGCCGAGAGCGGGCGTGCTGATCTTTCGCGCCGTGGAAGTGGGAGATGTCGCGCACGTCGGCGATGTGCTCATGCGTCTCGCACCAGCCGGCGAGATGGAGATCCTCGTACAGGTCGACGAGAAGCAGATCGGGCGGATGGCGGTTGGTCAATCGGCGGTGGCGTCGCCCGAGGCGTTTCCCGCGACCCGCTTTGACGCGCGCGTACGCTACATCAACCCCGCCATCGATGTGCTGCGTGCATCGGTCGACGTACGGCTCCTGATCCCCGCGCCACCGGATGTGCTGCGTCAGGACATGACCGTGGCCGTAGAGATCGAGACCGGCCGACGGCCGCAGGCGTTGGTGGTGCACGTCGAAGATGTTTACGAGCGTAGCGGGACGGCGCCGTGGGTGCTGCTGGTGCGCGCGGGGCGCACGGCGCGCCAGCAAGTTCAGCTCGGCGTCGTGAGTGCCGGCGTGGTCGAAGTCACGAGCGGGCTCAAGGTCGGTGATCTCGTCGTCCCGCACGCGTTCAGTTCGCTCGCCATCGGGGATCGCGTGCGTGTACGTCCGCCGCCGGTTGTCGTGCCATGATCCGGTGGCTGCCGTTCGAAGCGGTGACCGCCGTGCGCTTCCTCCGCGAAGGGCGCATGCAGACCGCCGCGATCCTCAGCGGCGTAGGCATCGGGGTTGGCGTCATCGTGTTCATGTCGGCGATGCTCACGTCATTACAGGGCAACTTCATCACCCGCGTTCTGATGTCGTCGGCGCACATTCAGATTCTGCCGCCGGACGCCGTCACTCGGCCGCTCTGGCGCGACAGTTCGGGGGTGCTGTACGCACGGGTCGTGCAACCGTCCACGCAGCGGCGGCGCTCGATCGATCAATGGCAAACGCTCCTGACCCAACTGCGCGCGCGCACCGATATCGCCGTCGTGACGCCTACCGTGTCAGCAGCCGCGTTGGCGGTGCACGGCAACGTGAGCCGGTCCATTGCGCTGAGTGGGATCGAGCCCGAGGCATTCTTCCGCATCGTCAAGGTTCCGCAGTACGTCACGTCGGGCGATACCGCGCTGACCGGCGACGGTGTCCTGCTCGGCACTGAACTCGCGCGCGACCTCGGCGTGGCGGTCGGAGACCAGATCAATGTGCTCGCGGCGAGCGCGATCCCGCGCGCGCTCACCGTGAGCGGCATCTTCGACTTGGGGAACAAGGGGGCCAATCAACGTTCGACGTACGTCACGCTGCGCACGGCGCAGGCGCTGGCCGATCTTGAAGGCGGGGTCACGTCGATCGACATGACGGTCACCGATCTCTACGCCGCGCGCACCGTCGCCGATGCGGTGTCCGCGAGCACCGGCGTGCAGGCGGAGAGTTGGATGACCACCAATGCACAGCTCTTCAGTACACTGAGCGCGCAGGAAATGTCGTTCACCACCATCGAGGTATTCGTCGGCTTGTCGGTGGCCTTCGGCGTGGCGAGCGTGCTCATCGTCTCGGTCATTCAGCGATCTGCGGACATTGGTATTCTGCGAGCGATGGGCGCGACGCAAGGACAAATCCTACGGGTGTTTCTCGTGCAGGGCAGCCTCCTGGGTGGGATCGGCTCGATGATCGGATCGGTCCTCGGTGTGGGGGCGCTCTGGTGTTTTCATGTTGTCGTGCGGCTGCAGGATGGGTCTGCGCTCTTCCCGCTCATGGTGATGCCCTCGATGTTCGGATGGGCCGTGAGCATGGCAACCGTGACTGGCTTTGTGGCGGCGGCGCTGCCGGCACTCAAAGCAGCACGCCTCGATCCGGTCGACGCCATCCATGGGTGACGCCGCGCATCTTGTCCGGTTGGCGCAGGTCACCAAGAGTTACGGGGTCGACACGCCGGACGCGCACGAGGTGCTGCACGGCATCACGCTCACCATCGATCGCGGCGAGTTCGTCGCACTCATCGGGCCGTCGGGCTCCGGCAAAAGTACACTGCTGCATATCATCGGGCTGCTCGATCGCCCCACCGGCGGAACGCTGGAGATGACCGGTCAGAACGTGGCGCAGATGACCGACGCCGAGTTGACGACGCTTCGCAGCGAACGACTTGGATTCGTCTTCCAGCAGTCGCTCCTGCTCTCAGCGTTCTCTGCCGTGGAGAACGTCATGATGCCGATGCTGCTGCATCAGCACTATCCCACGGTGGCGATGGAGGAGCGGGCGCGGGTCCTGCTGTCGAGTGTCGGGCTCGAGCGCTGGGCCGACTATCCGGCCCACCACCTGTCCGGGGGACAACAGCAGCGCGTAGCGATCGCGCGGGCCATGGCGATGTCGCCGGCATTGATTCTGGCGGATGAACCCACTGGCAATCTCGATTCCGTGGCGGCCGACGGCGTCTTTCACCTCATGCGCACCATGAACACAGAGCATGGTACGAGCTTTCTGATCGTCACGCACAACGAAGCATTGGCGCAGCGCTGTGACCGGATATTGAACGTCGTCGACGGCATGCTCGTGAGTGCGCTGCCCTGAGGAGCTGTCGTACGCTTCTTGCGACCACAACGGGTATCGTGGCACCGCGCGACACGATGGGGTTTGCGTCAGGGCGCCAGGACTACTGTTCCGATCGGTTCACGCGCATGCACACGCTTCCCCTTCGCCCGATGTTGGGCGCGAGCCTGACCGAGTCGACGACGGCAACGCCCGCGTCCCGGTCCCTCACGCCGCGCGTACTGCCGCCGGCCGATGCGGCGTTGATGGCCCTCATGGAGTCGCTGCGGCAGCAGCAAGACTCGCTGCAACTGCTCGTCGTGTGGCTCGTGCAGGCGCTCTGTCTGCAGGGGCGGATGCCGCCGTTGCCGCGGGTGAACCTGGGCCTGCAACGGCAGTTTGCCAGCCTCACGCGACGGCAGCGCGAGGTGCTGTCGCTCGTCGTGGACGGCTACCCGAACAAACGGATCGCGTGCAGCCTCGAGATCAGCCAGCGCACCGTAGAGACGCACCGCGCGGCGGTCATGCGAAAAACCGAGTGCGCGTCGGTGTCGGCCTTGGCACGCTGGAAAATGGCAATCGACGACGCGCACACTTAGCAACTGCGGGGTCGGGGTCTGGGTCTCGGCTCGGGTGTTGGTCCGGGCACAGCCACTACAGTCGGGGCACAGCCACTACGGTCGGGGCACCGCTACGACAGTCGGGGTCTACAAACGGTCGGAGTCTCTGTCGGGTCTGGGGTTCCCTACAGTCGCGGGTGTGGTTGTGGGGGCTGCGCTTCGCTGGCCGGTGGGGTCGGGGTCGGGGTCGGGGTCGGGCCCCGACAGTTTCCCCCCGACCCGACGGAGACCCCGACTGTTTATCGACCCCGACTGTCGTGGCAGTGCCCCGACTGTTGTAGCTGTACCCCGACTGTCGTGGCAGTACCAAGACCGCCGCGACTACTCCGACCCCGACAACTGTCGTGGCTGTGGCTGTGGCTGTGGCTGTGGCAGTGGTCGCGGCCGAGGTCGCCGCCCCGGCAAAGGTCTAGCTCGCCCGTCTCCGCGAGATCACGAGCCCTACCCCAATCGTCCCGATCGTCAGCGCGATGATCTGCGCCGTCGTCAGCCCCACCGTAAGCGTGTCGTCTTTCGCACGGAAGAACTCGACAATGAACCGCTCGATCCCCGCCGCGATGCAGTACACGCCGAACAGCCAGCCCGCTTGGTGCGTGTGCTTCCGCAGCCGCCAGAGCACCGCGAACATGATGAAGCCCATGATCGTCTCGTAGAGCTGCGTCGGGTGCACTGCCACCACGTCCAGCGGGTTCGTGCCGGCCGGAAACTGCACCCCGAACTGCGAACTCATCACGGCCACCGTGCTCGGCGGCGCGCCCTCGGGAAACTGCGTGGCGAAGAGACCATTGAACGGGCGGCCGTAGTCGTCGCCTACCGCCCAGCATCCGGTGCGCCCCACGGCGTAGCCCGCCGCAATCGCGATACCCGCCACATCGGCGATGCGCAGGAAGCTGAGCTTCTTGTACTTGATCGTGGCCCAGCAGAGCGCCACGGAGCCCATGAACCCGCCCCAGAAGACGAAGCCGCCGCGGCTGAAGAAGGCCGCAGGATCGCCGGTGAGCACCACGTAGTAGGTCTTCGCGCCAATGAGCGTGCCGATGAGCGCGGCCATCACGACATCGGGGATGGCGTCGGCTTCGAGATCGTGCCCGCGGCGCCACAGCTCGCGCTGGCAGACGATCTGCGCCACGGCGAATGCGGCGAGGACGGCGAGTCCGAAGCCGGTGACCTCGAGCGGTCCGAGGTGGAAGACCGTGGGGTGGTGCACTATGGGAGAAAGCATCGTCAGAACTTACCTGAAAAAATCCCGGGGATTGGTAGCGAGGCCGTTGCGGTCATGTCCGGTGCGGCGTGCTCCCCTTGCAAGGCCCGAAAGAGCCCGGCAGCGGCAATCATGGCAGCATTGTCGGTGGCAAGGCGCGGCGTGGGCGCGAACACGGTGCCGTTACGACCGGCGAACCGTTCACGCATCGCCTGCTGCAGCGCGCCGTTGCACGCCACGCCACCGCCTAATACCACCCGCGAACGGCGACGGAGTTTCGCCGCGCGATACACCTTTTCGACCAGCGTGTCGATCACGGCATCCTGAAAGCCGCGCGCAATGCTCGCGCGCTGCTGCTCGATGTCGCCTGCCGCTTCGGCCCGGCGCACCGCATACAGGACCGCGGTCTTGAGACCGCTGAACGAACAATCGAAGTAGTCGTCGTCGGTGACCACGGCCCGACGTCGCAGCATGGGGCGCGCGAAGTAGTGCGCATGCCCATGCTCGGGACTCTCGGCCGTCGCCGCCAACTGCTCGACGGGGCGTCCACCGGGATACGGCAGTCCGAGTAGCTTGGCCACCTTGTCGAACGCTTCGCCCACGGCGTCATCGCGCGTTTGGCCAAGCAGCTGATAGCGCCCCCACTCCGGCACGTCGAGCAGCAGCGTGTGGCCACCACTCACCAGCAACGCGGTGAACGGCGGCTTGGCTTCCGGCTGCTCGAGGAGCGTGGCAAACAGATGCCCTTCGAGATGATGCACCGGCACCACCGGCAGCCCGTGCGAAAAGGCGAGGGTCTTGGCGTAGCTCGTGCCCACGAGCAGCGCACCTACCAAGCCGGGCGCGTGCGTCACCGCAATGGCGTCGACGTCGCCCAGCGCACGCTGCGCATCGTGCAGCGCAGCGTTGACGGCGGGCACGATGCCGGTGAGATGCTGGCGACTCGCAATTTCGGGAACGACACCACCAAAGAGGCGGTGCACGTCCTGCGACAGAATCACGAGCGACTCGAGCTGCATGTCGTCGGGGGTGCCACTGACGATGGCCGCCGACGTTTCGTCGCAGGAGGTCTCGATGCCGAGGACGCGCACGTGAAGCGTGTACCGCTTACGACTTGGGCTGCGCGAGCAGCTGCTCGAGCAGGCGCTTGTTGCCGTCGTAGTTCTGCGTGAGATCCATGTGCCCGATGAGACGCTTCCGCACCACGCCTTCACGATCGATGATGAACGTCTCGGGTACACCGGTGGTGCGATAGATCCCCTGAATGGCGCCGCTCGCGTCGTGCAGCACTTCGAAGTGCAGCCCGAACTCCTTCACGAAGTCGCGGATCTTCTGTTCCTCGCCGGCGTTGTCGACGCTCACGGCGACGATCTTGAGCCCCTTGGCGCCGAGCTCCTGATGCAGGCGCTCGATGGCCGGCATCTCTTCACGGCACGGGCCGCACCACGTCGCCCAGATGTTGAGCAGTACGACTTCGCCGCGATAGTTGCTCAGCGATTTCATCTGCGGCGCGGCGTCGACCGTCGAGGCGGCAAAGCCCGGCGCATCGCTGCCCGTGGTGACGTTGGTGAGTTCGTCCTTGAGGAAGTGCGACGCCGTGAACGCGCCGCCCACCAGCATGGCGACGATGCCCAGTACTACCATCCACTGCTGCTTGGCGGTCATACGCTTTCCGAGCAAAGGTTACGCAATACCGCGATTTCGTTTTGCGGATGCGCCGCGCCGAACACCGCGTTGCCCGCAACGAACGTATCGGCGCCCGCGCGCCAGCAGCGCTGAATCGTGTCGCGCGAAACACCGCCGTCGACTTCGAGCACCGCGGCGCTCTGCGACTGATCGAGGAGGAAGCGCGCGCGTTCGATCTTGTCCACCGAATACTCGATGAACTTCTGGCCGCCGTAGCCCGGATTGACGCTCATGATGAGCAGCAGGTCGAGCATGTGCACGACTTCTTCGATGGCGCTGAGCGGCGTGCCCGGGTTGAGCGCCACACCGGCCTTCACGCCCAGCTCCTTGATGCGCATGAGCTGCCGATCGAGATGCGGCGCGGCTTCGGCGTGAATGGTGAGCACGTCGGCGCCCGCCTTCACATAGTCGTCGAAGTAGTTCTCGGGCTCGAGCACCATGAGGTGCACGTCCACCACTTTCGTCGTCGACTTCTTTACCGCTTCGATGACCTTCACGCCGAACGACAGGTTGGGTACGAAGCGGCCGTCCATGACGTCCACGTGAATCCAGTCGGCACCACCGGCTTCGCACATGGCGATTTCCGCGCCGAGTTTGGTGAAGTCGGCGCTGAGGACAGAGGGGGCGATGCGGACGCTCATGGCGCGTGTGTAGGCGAAGGGCGGGACAACGTATCGGTACCGGTGCGGCCGTCGCTGAGGACGAGCGTGACCGGCGTTTCCGGGGCCACCTTGGCCCCGGCAGCAGGAATGGTGGAGAGCACCGTGCCGGCGGGCTTGGGCGACGGCTGGAACTGCACTTCGCCCACCTGCAGCCCGGCATCGATGAGGGCGTTGCGTGCGGCGCCCTCCTCGAGGTCGGCCAGCGACGGGATGGCGATGAGCTCGTCGGCCACCTCCACCGGCGCGGCGTTCTTCACGCTATCGGCCACGCGCTGCCGTTCGGCAGTACGCTCAGCGGCCGAGGGCTCGGGAATGCGTCCCTTGGCGATGCTGTCGAGCATCACGGCGAGCGAGTCGACGCCCGTGCCGCGGCCCGGCTCGAGACGGCTCACGGTGGCGACACCGGCACCGGCGCCAATGGAGACGCCGGCAATGAGCGCGACGACGGCACGTTTGAGCCACAGGCGTGTGTTCGCGCGGCCTGCCGGCGATTTTTTCTTCGCGGGCTTGGGCGCAGACTTGGCGGTCGCCATCAGGCGGCTCTCCTCATGCGGGCGGCAAAGGCGCCGTCGAAGCCGTGACGATGCGGGAGCACGCGCAGACATCCGTTGTCGAGGACGTCGTCGGCCACCACACCCGGCGACGGCGCCTCGAGTGTGAATTCCGGATGCTCCGCGAGGAAGATCCGGATTTGGTCGTCGTTTTCTTCGAGCTCGAGCGAGCAGGTACTGTACACCAGCAACCCGCCAGGTTTCACGACCGTCGCGGCGGCGCGCAGAATTTTCTTCTGCAGCGCACCGAGTACGGCAAAATCGCTCACCTGCAAACGCCAGCGTGCATCGGGATGCCGCCGGAAGGTGCCAGTGCCGGTGCACGGCACATCGACCAAAACGACATCGACGGGCGTGATGGCCGGCTGCAGCGCATCGGCGACGAACACCTGCAGCTTGTCGGCGTCGAGTCGGCCGAAGCCCTGCATCATCTTGTCGACCCGTACCATGTTGCGGTCGGCTGCGAGCACGAGCGACGCTCGGCGTGACAACTCGAGCGCCTTGCTCCCCGGTGCCGCGCAGAGATCGGCTACGACACTCCCCTCGGGGATGTCGGCGTACTGCACGACCAGCGTGGCGGCCGGGTCTTGCACGTAGAGCGCGCCCTGCTTGAAGGCGCCGAGCTCAGTGAGCGCGACACCGCTACCCAGCCGCAAGGAGTCGGCAACGCGCGGGACATCGTGCGTTTCGACACCCGAGCCATGCAGCATGGCTTCGAGCTGTTCGCGCACCACACCGTACGGGCGCACCACGATGTTGGCGGGTGCGTTGTTGGCGTCGAGCAGCGCGCGCGTTTCCTCGAGCCCCCACCGCTCGCTCCATCTCTGCACGACCCAACGCGGATGCGAGTATTGCTGCGCCAACGCTTCGAGCGTATCGGCGGGCACCGGCGGTTCGATAGTATCGCGTTCGCGATCGATGCGGCGCAACACGGCGTTGGCGAGCTTGCTCGCCCCGATGCCGTGCCGCTGCTTGGCCAGCTGCACCGTTTGCCCGATGGCTGCGTAGGGCGGCACGCTCCCCATGTTGAGGAGCTGATACGCACCGACGCGCAACAGGTCGGCGAGGTCGACGTCGATTTTGGCGATGCCGCCGCGCACGCGTTCGGCGAGAATGGCATCGAGCCGTCCGCGCGTGCGCAGCATGCCCCACACGAGTTCCTGCACCCATCGCCGGTCACGCGCATCGAGTGGCTGCGTGCGGCGTTCGAACGCGCCGTCGAGCAGGAGGCCGGCGCGCAGGTCGGCGAGCATGAGCGCCACGGCGAGCCGTGACTCCGTCACCGCGGGCCCCTTCTGCTCCCCCTGATACGGGCGCTTCACGGTGCTCACGTGCTGGCCGCCTCACCGGGCAGGTCGAACATGTCGCCCACGTTCACCCCGCGTCCGCGCGACCACGCCGCAACGGTCATGCGGGGCTTCCCGCTGGGCTGCACGTCGAGAAAGCGCACGGCGCCTTCACCGCATCGTACCACGAGACCGTCGTCGTTGGCGCTGCGCACAGTGCCGGGCGGACTCGCGCGCATGGGTTCATCGAGGGCGTCGTCGGAGCCATCGCCCACGACACACGCGCCGAACAGTTTCACGTCGACACCACGCAGCGCGGCAAACGCGCCCGGGCGTGGGTCGAAGGCGCGCGCCGTGCGCGACACCAGTTCGGCGCGCTTCGCAAAATCGAGACGCGCCATTGTGCGATCGATCTTGGGCGCATACGTGGACGCCGCGTCGTCCTGAGACACGGCGCGCGAGACACCCGACTCGATCATCGCGAGCGCCTGCACAATGGCGAGCGCGCCCATTTCGGCGAGTTGATCGTGCAGTTCGCCGTACGTGGTTTGTGCGCCAATGGGCGTGCGCAGCACGTGCAGCATGTCGCCGGCATCGAGCGCCGGCACCATCTGCATGATGGTCACGCCCGTCTCTTCGTGCCCCTCGAGAATGCTCGCCTGAATGGGCGCCGCGCCGCGCAACGCGGGGAGCAGCGACGCGTGAATGTTGAGCGTCCCCTGCGGCGGCAGATCGATGACGACCTTGGGCAGAATGTGCCCGTACGCGACGACCACCGAGATATCGGGCGCGAGCTCACGCATCTGCTCCAGGAACTCGTCGCCACGCGGCTTGAGCGGCTGCAAGACGGGCAGTCCTTCCTCGAGCGCCACCACCTTCACCGGTGACGGATCGAGTTGCGTGCGCGAGCGTCCGCGCGGCTTGTCGGGTTGCGTGACCACGCCCACGACATCGTGCCCTTCGCCGAGCAGGGCACGGAGGGGCGGCACGGCGAAGTCAGGCGTGCCCCAGAAGAGAATTCTCACGGGGCCGCGACTCCTTACGCGTCCGTGCCGGCGCTCTGCTTTTCGGGGGGCAGATCGCCCACCGGCAGCACGCGCAGATTCTTGGGATACTTGGACTTCTCGTAGTCCCACTCTTTCATGGCCGAGCGCTTCTTGAGCAGACTGAGGCGGTCGGTGAAGAGCTTGCCGTGCAGGTGATCGATTTCGTGCTGCAGGCAGCGGCCGAGGAGATTGGCAGCGTCTTCGATTTCGTACCACTCGCCGTCGATGTCCTGTGCGCGCACGGTGATGCGCGCGTGACGATTCACGTCGGCGTAGATCTCGGGGATGGAGAGGCAGCCTTCTTCGCCTTTCACAAGCCCGCCTTCCTGCCGGATGATTTCCGGGTTGATCACCACGAGCTTGGTGTCGTCGGCGTCCACCACGCACAAGCGCTCGATGCGCCCCACCTGCGGCGCGGCGAGCCCCACGCCCTTGGCGGCTTCCATCGTCTCGAACATGTCATCGACGAGACGGCGGAGCTCCGGCGTGAACTGCGTAACGCGCTCGGTGTCCTGCCGCAGAATGGGCGAACCGAGGACGTGAATATCGAGACGGGCCATGTGAAACGGCGGCTCAGGCGGCGGGCGTACCACCGCCGACGGCGGCGATGCGGCCGCGTTCGACGATCAGCTTGCTCTCGCCCGACTTGATGGTGATGCGGTCGGCGAGCGTGGCGGCGCCATCCTTGCCCGAGGCGGCGATGTGGAGCACTTCGCCCACGATGCCACCGGCGGTGACGATTTCATCGCCCTTCTTGAGCGTCTTGACGCGCTCTTCGTGCGACTTGCGCTGCTTCTGCTGCGGGCGGATGAGCACGAAGTAGAAGATCGCGAAGATCGCGCCGTACATGAAAATCATCTGCGGGATGGCCTGGGTAGGCGCGCCCTGCAGGAGTGCGAAGCTGGCGATGACAGAAGCGTTCATGTGGCGGTCTTTCTGGAGTGATATCGGGCGAGCCAGTCACGGCTCCAGCCCGCGAACGTACCGGCCTGAACGGCGGCACGCGCGTCGCGCATTAACGCGACAAGGAAATGTACATTGTGCAGGCTCAGGAGGCGGAGTCCGAGGATTTCTTCGGAAACGAACAGGTGCCGGATGTACGCTTTGGAAAACCGGGTGCACGCCGCGCAGCCGCACTCGTCGTCGAGCGGGCCGGCGTCGGTACGCCACTGCGCGTTCTTGATGCTCCGGCGTCCGGTCGTCGTGAAAAATGCCCCCGTCCTCCCCATGCGCGTGGGAGCGACGCAGTCGAACAGGTCGACCCCGCGGGCGACCCCTTCCACGAGATCTTCGGGAAAGCCCACGCCCATGAGATACCGCGGCCGGTCGGTGGGAAGTTCCTCGTTCACGACATCGAGCATGGCGTACATGTCGGGCTTGGCCTCCCCGACCGACAACCCGCCAATCCCGTAGCCCACCCAGTCGCCGGCGCCGCGAATGGCCTGCGCCGACGCGCGGCGCAGGTCGGCATGGATGCCGCCCTGCACGATGGGAAAGAGCGCCTGGACCGGCGTGGGCGCCGTAAGGTCGGTAGCCTGCAGCTGTTCGAACTCCACGCGGCACCGCTCCAGCCAGCGGATGCTGCGCTCCATGGCGACCTTGGCGAGGTCGTGCGGCGACTGCCCCGGGACGACGTGATCGAACTGCATGATCACGTCGGCGCCGAGGTTGCGCTCGATGCGCATGACCGACTCGGGGGTGAACTGCTGGAGGGAGCCGTCGAGGTGGCTACGGAATTCCACCCCGTCTTCTTCAATGGTTCTCAGCCCCTCGAGGGAGAACACCTGGAAGCCGCCGGAGTCGGTGAGCATGGGCCCATGCCACTGCATGAACTGGTGCAGTCCGCCCATGGTGCGCACGAGCTCATCGCCTGGCCGGAGGCGCAGGTGATACGCGTTCGACAGCACCATGGTCGCGCCGAGCGTCGTGAGGTCGTCGGGGTCGAGCGACTTCACGCTGGCAAGGGTGCCGACGGGCATGAACTGCGGGGTCGCGACCGGACCGTGGGGCGTTTGGAAGACCCCGGATCTGGCGTGGCCGTCGCGGCTGGTTTCCGTGAAGCTGAACTTGGGATCTTGGTCGGCGCTCATGGGTCGTGGTCGGGGTCTCGGCACTGCCACCACAGTCTAGGCACAGCCACAACAGTCGGGGTACTGCCACGACGGTCGGGGTCTACCGGCAGTCGGGGTTTTGGTCGGGTCTGGCGCGGCGCTTCGCTGGCGCGTCGGGGGTGCGGGGGTGGTCTTGGTCTTGGTCGGGGCAGACCCCGACAGTTTATCCCCGACCCCGACGCGCCAGCGAAGCGCCGCGCCAGACCCGGCCGGGACCCCGACCGTGGGTAGGCCCCGACCGTGGTGGCAGTGCCCCGACTGTCGTGGCTGTACCCCGACTGTAGTGGCTGTGCCCAGACTCAACCCCGACCCAAACCAAAACGCCCCGACCCAAGCCAGGTCGAGGCGATACACCGACAGCACAACACTGAGTCAGATAAGCGCCATCGCATCCCCATACGAATAGAACCGATACTCCGACTCCACCGCGACAGAGTACGCCTTCATGGTCAGGTCGTAGCCCGCAAACGCCGCGACCAACATGACGAGCGTCGACTTCGGCAGGTGGAAGTTCGTGATGAGATGGTCCACGCCGCGGAACTGGTACGGCGGCCGGAGGAAGATGTTCGTCTCCCCGGTGAACGGCTGCACGATGCCGTCGGCATCCGTCGCCGTCTCGAGCGTCCGTACCCCAGTGGTGCCGATCACCCAAATCTTGTTGCCGCGGGCGCGTACGGCGTTGAGCCGCGCCGCCGCCTCCGGCGTCACCTGACACCATTCCTCATGCATCAGGTGCTGCGACGGATCCTCGTCGCTCACTGGCCGGAACGTGCCCGCCCCCACGTGCAGCAGCACGTTCACGCGCTCCACACCCTTGGCGTCGAGCTTGGCCAACAGATCGTCGGTGAAGTGCAGTCCCGCCGTCGGCGCCGCGACCGATCCCGCCTGATTGGCGTACACCGTCTGATAGCGGTCCACGTCGTTCGCTTCGTCGCTGCGCTCGATATACGGCGGCAGCGGCACGTGCCCGTGCGTCTCGATCGCCGTCTGGACGTCGCCCGCCGTGTGCAGCTTCACGATGCGTGTACGCCGTGGCGTCGTGTCCACGATTTCCACCGTGAACCCCTCGGCGATCGTGACCACCCGCCCCGGACGCAGCTTGCCGCCCGGATGGATCATCGCCTCGTAGTGCGTCTCGTCGACCGGGCGGAGCAGCAGAATCTCGGCCGGCCCGCCGCTCTCGCGGTGCCCCAACAGGCGGGCACGGAACACCTTCGTGGTGTTCAGGACGATCGCATCGCCGTCGGGGATGAGCCCGAGTACGTCGCGAAAGGTCTGATGTGACAGCGAGCCCGTCTTCCGGTCGACCACGAGCATGCGACTCGCATCGCGCGGCTCGACGGGCCGTTGCGCGATGCGAGCCTCAGGGAGCTCGTAATCGTAATCGGAGGTGCGGCTACCCTTGGTGGGCGCCGCCAGCTCCGCGGAATCGGACGGGGCGGTCATAGAAGCTGCGAAAGACAATCGAATCCGGTCTTTCGCGCAACGGCTCGGCCTGCATTCGTCCCCACCCAGTGCGTGATTGTCCCATCACGCACTCTATTTGATGAAGAACTCGGTATCCCGTGAAACGCGTTTACCGGACCCCAAGTCCGAAATCTCAACGCGCAGCCTGTAACGGCCCGCCGTTGCCGCGCTCATATCGAGCGAGAGGTATTCCACCAGCGTCGCCGTCGCCGCGGCCGTCCGGTCGAAGCTGATCGTGAACTTGTCGGGCGACTTGTTCTCGCGGCCGAGGGCGCGACCGAGCCCGTCGAGCGCCTTGAAACCGAAGCCCAGCGGCCCGCCGCGCTCGGCACGCTCCACCGAGATGGCGACCCTGTACTTGCCGTTGCCGTCCTTGGCGGTGAGCTCGTAGAGCTC
Organism: Gemmatimonadaceae bacterium; assembly: GCA_947457545.1. Classification (GTDB taxonomy): domain Bacteria; phylum Gemmatimonadota; class Gemmatimonadetes; order Gemmatimonadales; family Gemmatimonadaceae; genus Gemmatimonas. Next base: position 3,317 of record CANGXD010000043.1, on the reverse strand, counting down.
CCACACCAGCCCCAGCGTCGCGCCCCGCTCCAGCACCCCTTCACTCGGTGCGATCTCCACGTCCTGCCAGCTCGCCGCGGTGGACTTGCCGGCGACCAGCGACGGCTTGGAGCCCAGCAGGACATCGCTCATGCCGAAGCCCGAGGTGGGCACCGGCATGAGACGCACCGTACCCCGCGCGGCGCGGCGCGTATCGGCCTGCAGCGCCTCGACGCGCACCACGTTGATGCCAGGGCCCAGCCGCTTGGTCCAGGTGCGGCGGGCGCGCTCGGCCGCGGAATCGGGGGCGTATGACCCCTGCGTCGACTCCATCCCCTGCACACGCACGAACTGGTCGAAGATGCGGAAATCGAAGTCCACCGGCACGCGGTCGAGCGGCGTGTTGCGCACGAGCGAGTCGAGCGGCACCCGCGCCGCCACGACCGCGTCCAGCGAGTCGCCGCGGGAGCGGAAGCGCGCGATGCGCATCGGGATGGTGTCCATCATGGTGGTAATCGGCAGGTTGTTGAACGACGCGGGCACGGCGTCGCGCAACCGGTTCACAAAATCCTGATCATTGCGCCCGATCTTGGCCGTGTTGAACGACGGCACAAGATCGAAGAAAAACATCTGCTCCGGATATTCCCAGATAATCGTCGCGTTCGCCGCGAACTCACTGGTGGTAAACGTGTTTCCCGCCGAGGTGATTTCGACTTTGGGCGGCCCGTAACGCACGTAGATGTCGCCGCGATCGGTATCGGCACCGCGCAGGTCCATTTCTTCATCGGTCCAACGGAAGTCGGCGTAGGTGACGCGCGCCAGGAACTCCAGCTGCAGTTCGTTCTCTGCCGTCAGCGTGAGCGGATCATTCATGAGCCAGTACATGGCTTCGAGGCCGCGCCGCTGCTCAGGGGGCAACGTTGTAAACTGCGTCGAGTCCATCGCGGGCGAGCGCTTGTCGTATGACTTGGGGCGGAGCAGGCGCGTGAAACGCGTCATGCGACTGGCTTCTTCGTCATCCATGATGGCGAGCGCCGAGTCGAAGGCCACCTTGGCATCGGCGAATCGCCGGAGCCGATGGAGCGCCAGTCCGCAGGCCAATCGCGCCTGATAGTCCAGCGGAAACTGATTGCGGCGGTAGCTGGCGACGGACAGCAACTCCTCCCACCGGTCTTTGGCCGCCAGCGTCATGTAGAGGTGACGGCTGAAGCGAAGGTTGGTGGAGTCGGCGCCCACGGCAACCCGGAAGCGGGCGAGCGCTTCGTTATACGCATCCGTGCCGGTGGGCGGTTCGATGCGCTTGAGAAAGCTCGAGATCACATCAGCGGCATCTTTGCGCTGGAAGTTGTCGTTGCCGGTAAGACTGACACGACGCCCATCGGCGGAAAGCCCACGGTTGCCAAACGCTTCGTAATTGCGCCACGCGAACATGCCGACGATGTCGGATGCTGCGGCGAGCGTGGGAAGATCGCCGGTGCGTTCCGCGGCTTTGACGCCGTCGTTGGTCTGCATGCGTCCGGCGGCGCGGGCCAGCGGGTAGCCAGACTTGAGCGTGAAGCGTCCGAGGCTCACGAAATAGCGCGCGCTGTCGGGGGCGTATTCCACGGCCAGCCGTAGCGAACTATCTGCTGCCGCGACCATGCGCACCATCTTCTGCGAGGGGAACACATTGGGGCGCATCTTGAGCCCCGTCTGCGCCCACAGGTACATGCCCTGGTAGTACCACGCCACGCCATCACGCGGGTTGCGGCGCACTGCACTGTCGAGCACTGCGAGAGCACGGGCCGTGTCACCCGCCGCCGCCAGCGAATCCGCGCGAGCGGCCGGGGTTCCGGCTGCGGCGCCCCAGGGCGCGATGATGTCATTGGCCGCTTGCGCGGGGAGTAGTGCAGGCCCCGACAACGTGCAGAGGATCGCCAGGACTGCCTTCGCCAGGCGACGGAGACCCGACGATGTAGACCGAACAAGCATTGCGGATGTACCTGACGTGAACCCAGCGCGAATTGCCACACGGACAACGTTCATATACCCCTGTGTTGCAAATACTGTTGACGCGGCGGATCGGAATGACTGGCCGGACGACCTCGGACGGGACGATCAGCGTACCGTGAACTCCGTCTCGCGCGAGACACGCTGGCCGGAGCCCCGATCGGTGATGTCGATGCGCAGCGCAAACCGCCCGCGCGGAGCCTGCCCCATATCTAGTGACAGAAACTCCACCAGGGCGGGCGCCGCCTTGGCGGTGCGGTCGAAACTGATGACGATGTTGCCATTCGTTTCGCCGGCGCGCCCTACGGCACGTCCCAGACCGTCCAGCGCCCGCAAGGTGAAGCCGAGCGCGCCGCGCCGTCCAACTCGGTTTACGGAGATGGTGACGTTGTACCGGCTGGCACCTTCTGCCGCGGTGAGTTCGTAGAGCTCCCAGACGAGGCCAATGGGCGCGCCGACATCATAAACGCCATCCCCAGGGACCGTGTTGACGTCAGTCCAACGACTAGCCGCGGTCCCAGCCACCGTCGTCGGCTTCGAGCCCAACAGCACGTCGCTCATGGCAAAGCCAGTGGTCGGCTGCGGGGTGAGACGCACAGTGGCCCGCGCGGCGCGGCGGGTGTCGGCCTGCAGCGCCTCGATCCGAACGACATTGATGCCGGGGCCGAGGCGTCGCGTGAACTCCCGTAGCTCCGCCGCTCCCGCGGAATCAGGGGAATAGCTGCGCCGCGACGTTTCTGCGCCCTGCACACGAACGAACTGATCGAAAATGCGCACGCTGTAATCGATGGGCACGCGATCGAGCGGCGCGGTGCGCACCAGTGAATCGAGCGGAACCCGTGCCGCGATCACGGCGTCGAGGGAGTCGCCTGCGGCCCGGAAGCGGGCGATACGCACCGGAATGGTGTCGATGAGCGCGGTCGTGGGGATGTTGTTGAACAACGCAGGCTCGTTGTCGATGTCTCGGAGCATCCTGTCCCGCATTCCCCAAGGGAAGTATGCCGTATTGAACGACGGCACGAGTTCAAAGAGGAACGTCCGATCAGGATAGTCCCAGAGCAACGTGACGGCGGGCAAGATGCAGTTGATGCATTCCGACGTGACCTCCTGTACCGGCGGGCCGTATCGAACATGAATGTCCCCACGATCGGTGTCCGCCCCGCGCAGTCCGCGTTCTTCGTCCGTCCATCGCATATCGGCGTAGACTACTCGCGCCAGAAATTCCAGCTGCAGTTCATTCTCAGCGGTCAGCGACAACGGGTCGTTCAACAACCAGTACATCTCCGCGAGACCGCGGCGCTGGCCCTCCGGCATGCTGGCAAACTGACTGGAATCCATCTTGGTGGAAC
>CANGXD010000042.1 GCA_947457545.1 Gemmatimonadaceae bacterium | reverse complement strand
GCGCGGCGCTTCATTCTGGCCTTCACGGAATTCAACAGTGTGGCGCGCGCCATGACCTTTCGCGTGACCGGCCTGAATGAGCAACTGCCGTCGCTGCTGTCGCGTTGCCCGAATGCCATCGTGCAGGGGGGCCAATCCGGTTCGCCGAGCGATTCGCCGGATGTGCGGGCTTCACTGGCCGGGTCAGCCGCTCGCACCGCCAGCAGCCCCGATACGCGAGTTCGCGACGAGGCGCGGAGTCGGGCGGAAGGAGGGCCGGTGGCAACCAGCTCTCCGTTTATCGCGCAATGGCCCACGTGGACGGTCCCTGAAGCGACCGTGGCGCACCGTGTAAAGCGCTAGCGAGCCGCTCCTGGCAACACTCGGCGCAGCATCCGTGAGCGCGACACGGGTGCTGCGCCGACATTGTCAGACCCCCCTCGTAGGTTGCGGTGTGAGCCGAACACTCGCCGCAACTTAATCGAGGATTGTCCTATGCCTGTAAAGAAAGACTGGCGCGATTTCACGAAAAACCTTGCTGCCTGCCTCGGGGAATTGGCCGAAGACGAGTACCTGATCATTTCGCGCAAGCGGGCGAATCAGTACGTACAGTTTGCCGGGCAAGGCGCCTACGGCATCCGCGCCGAGGCGGCGTGCAATTAATACATCCTTCCACCCCAGCTGCTGCTTGATGAGCGGCAGTACGCGCGGATGCAACGCCTGGGCTGGCGCCGGCCCACGGCGCTCCCCGGCGAGCCATGCGCGCTGGGTTCGCCGAATTTCTACACGCAGGTGGTTGCCACTGAGGTGGGTCTGCTCGAGATGGCGCGGCGCGCGACGAAAACGTTTCGGACAGTGTATGACATCGCGCACCCGGGTATGCTGGAGTACAAGGCATTCCACTTCGAAGGTACGTCCATCCGATTTCCGACGCTGTTGATCAAGCGGAGGATGCCGGAGCCGGTGGCGCCGAGGATTGTGCGTGGTTGCAGAGAGAATCAAGAAGTGGAGTTGGATCTTGATGGCGATTCGGAGCTGGGCTTTGACTGACGGTGAGCTCGGGGCGACCTCGCGGCTGCTCGTTGGAAACGGCACTCGCGACGTCGAGTACGGCACCTACCTCACACCGCAAGCCCGGCAGCAACACGCAACTGCAGGTGCACTTCATCACGCAACGCCTGCGCGTGAGACGGACCATTCATGTGATACGCAAATGCACCCATTTTCACTCTTGCCAGCTCCCCTGCAGCCAAATAGTTCGTCAGCGCAAGACCTGGGGCCCCGCCGGCTTCTCTTATCAGCATTTCCACCTGCGCATCGGCGACCTCTCGCAGTCGACCAGGCGCTGGCGCGTTGGCGAAAGCCAACTGGAAGATGAGTTCCGCCGTACGATCGAGCATCGGCTTGTGGGCCAGCCGCTCCCGGCAGGCATCCGGAATGTGGCGCTCACCATAGTGCGCGCCAGCGAGCTGCGCGTAGGTGGCTGTCGTCATGTCTATGTCGTTGCCCAGGTTCACGGCAAGTAGGCATCTGTCCTCGAATTCGGTACGCCGGTAGAATGCACAGATCGCTGCCTCGGTGGCGACGGCGTGGCCAGCGGCACGGATCTCTGGCGGAGACTTCACCCTCTAGGAGCCGTTGGGGATTGCCGCCACTTATCGCCCCGCCTAATCCCAGCGCAAATTTCCAAAATTCTTAACGCGGTCTTGGATTCCGCCTGTCGCGGTGGTAGGACCCTCCGCGAGTAAAGGGACGGATTGATTCGAGATCCGGGCCCGGTTTGCGACTCAGCTTTCATGCTACTGGCAGAGATCCGCAGTCGCGCCGTACAATAGTATGCAAGCACCACCCCATCGTTTGCGCCGTAGCTGGAAGGCTCCTCGAATCTATCCCAATGCCAGTGCTTGACTCACCGCTCCCCTTTCCGCTCGTCGCCACGAGCGTTTTGCTGATTGTCTCGATCACCGCCTTTATTGGCTGGTTCGTTCGACCGGCCGTCCTCTTGCGGATGGTCCTAAAGTCAGTCCTCTCAGATCTCCAACGAAGTAAACCGACAAATCCTCACGAGCTTCTCACCAATCTTGGGAAGATCTTCGCGAAAGACTCGAAGCTTAAACATTTGTGGGGCGAGTTCGCCGAGACGCTGCACAAGCAAGAGGACACCGAGAACGGAATCGCACGGGTTTCTGCGGTCCGGAGCACGCAGCCCTCGGAAACGTATTTCAATAATCAGTACGTGATCGACGGCCGCGTTCGCCTGGAATTCTTCAGGCATTTGCCGGGAATACTGACAGGCATTGGGATCATCGGAACATTTTCAGGACTAATCGGGGGGCTTCAGCAGTTCCAAGCGGGTCTAGCGCCGGCAGATGCAGCTGCAGGAACTGCCATGGCCAATGCGCTTTCAAGCTTGCTACACGAGGTGTCGACGGCATTCTACGTGTCGGCGACGGCGATCGGGTTGGCGATGGCCGCAACAGCCATCGAAAAGTTGCTGATCACATCGCTCTATCAACTGATCGAGGAGATCGCACAAAGCATCGATGAACGATTCGCCGCCGGTGCGGGCGAGGAGTATCTCGCGCGATTAGTGAATGCCTCCGAGGATTCCGCCAGTCAAGCGAAGATCCTCAAAGACTCGCTAGTAAATGACCTCAAGGAAGTGCTTCGCGAAATCACTGAGCGTCAGATAAACGCCAGCACTCAAGGGAATACTGACCTGGGAAACCGAATTGTCTCAAGCATCTCGGAGGGACTGAGTGATCCGTTAGCCAAAATTTCAAACTCAGTGAAAGCAGCGTCCGGCGACCAGTCTGCTACTGCCGCCCGCTTGATGCAAGATGCTATGGCGACTTTCAGCGCGCAGCTGAGCGACCTGTTCGGCGGGCAGTTTAGGGGGATTGCGGCGCTCAACAATAATGCGGCCGAGAACATGACGACCGTTGTGCAAACTCTCAATCGTCTGGTCGCTGGCATCGAGATCGCGGCAACGAAATCTACAGACTCGATGAACGCGCAAGTCGCTGCTGCCCTCGTTCGCATGGACGAGCATCAGCGCGCGTCGAATGAGCAAAACGCAGTATTCATCGAGCAGCTGCGAAGACTAGTTGCCCAGTCACAGACCGAAACCAACGAGAAGATGCAGGAGACGATCGGCACCTTGGGTGCACGCGTAAGCGAGATGATCGGAGCATTGAACAGGCAGAATACGGAAGCTATTGAGGAACATCGGAAGCGCGAGAACGAGACCAACGGGCATTTTAAGGCGACTGTGGGCTCAATGCAGGGCTCCGTCGAATTCGCGGCTAAGGAAATGGCGGAGTCGTCACGCTTGATGCAATCCGCCGTTGGCGAACTCACTCGCGTCACCACATCCGCGCTTGATCGGATGATGCAGGGCGCCAATACGCTACATGGTGCGTCAACGGAATTCGCCAACGCGGGGACCCGCGTAGCTGGCGTGATCGGGCAGGTTACCGAAGTTGCCAACAAGTTCTCGGCAATCTCCGGAGCCATGACGACGGGGTCTGAAGCAATGCTGTCCACCATTGCCGACTACAAGCAGCAGAGGCACGCAATCGTATCGGCCCTGGAAGAACTAAGGTCCCTTGTCGAAGTTACCCGACGAGACGTTGCGATGACCTCGGAGATCGTCACACGCATGGAGGATTCCGCCACGAAACTCTCGTTGGCGCAGTCACACGTCTCTGAGTACATGGACGGCGTCGGAGCCGTTCTTGTCGAGGCGCAGGAGAAGTTTGCCGACGCGACAGTTAAGACCCTTGACCGTGTGAATCAGGACTTTCACAAAAAGATGGCTACAGCGGTCAATCTGCTCGGATCCGCGATTCAGGAGTTCGATGCGACGCTCGCGTCCGTGGGAGTACAGCGATAAATGTTCGGAGCGAGGTCAATTGGACGAAGGCGGCAGAAGGACGAGGCCGAGAAACCGTTCTGGATATCGTTCGCCGATCTGATGTCGGCACTCATGGTTCTGTTTCTTGTCGTAATGAGTGTCGCGCTTTCGAGCGTCACGAAGCGTCTGACCGAGCAGGAAAGAGGTCGAGAACAGCGCGAGCGAGACATCCAAGCGATACTCGCGCGTTTCCAGCAGGCCGCGAATAGGTTCCCGGGAATCATTGTCGACGCGACGCGTCAAGTGATCGACTTTGGTGAACAAGCGCAGTTCGAATTCAGTAGTTCGACGCTCACCGGCAAGCAGCAGGCGCTGTTGCGGGCATTTGTCCCGGAGATTCTGCGTCTCGCGAATGATAGCCTCGGCAAGCGCATTTTGAAGCGCATTGTTGTCGAGGGCTACACCGACAAGACGGGCTCTTACCTTAGTAATCTGAACCTCAGTTTGCAGCGGAGTCAGCGTGTTCTCTGCGCGATGTTTGCGAAGCCAACTGCAGGCGAAACCGCGCTTACCCAGCCGCAGCTCGAGGACATCCGCGCTCTCTTTCTCGTGGGGGGATACTCGTTCAACGCGGCGAAAGACACGGACGCTCTGAGTCGCCGTGTTGAAATGCGATTGGAGTTTCTCGGGATAGGCGAGAATCGGGGTATCGCGAAGGGCCAGACGGCAGGCAACTTTGGGGAATGCGCTTTGGCGGGACCGTGAGATCGCTAGCGATACTGCGGAACACGCTGCTCGAGCTGGCGGCGGATGATCGCCACCTCGTTACTGCGTCCGATTTTGACGACGCACTGGACGCGCTTCGCGCTCGTTCGAAGTCGATGGGCGGCAGTGCAATCTCGTCAGACGCGCGAGTCAACGCGGTGAAGGCATTCTGGGAATCTAAGCGCATTACCACCTTCAAGGACGCTCGACTCGTCGCATTCAGCCTGGCGTTACCGATTGGCAGCTCTGGTGAGAGCATTTTGGACAACGTCTCGCTCTTCGATTCAGCGATAAGGAGCGTCGATGGCTGGCGGTCGAAGCCTCACTTGTTTCGCCGTTGCTACCACGGCCTGGTGTCATCGTACTTTGACTACGATTGTCCCAAAGCGATTTCAAGCCGCTCAGGACCGCGGAATTGGATCACCCTTCGAGATTACCTTGGCGCTCATATCGAGGATCTCTCGGCTAACGAGCAGTCCTGTCCGGAGTGGGTGCTCGCAGTCCGCGAATTCCCGGAAATCTTCACTGCGGAGCCGTTCAGTAAGCTTAGCGATGTCGCCCTCAGTGGAGAACATCTCCGGCTGAGCGAGTTGAAGCATCAGCTGCTCATTGGTGATTCGTCCTGGTTCTCGCGTGAACTGTTTTTCGCGAAGCTTCGTGCAGCGTGTCTTCTAGGTGACGCTGAATTCGTGGAACGATTGCCGGCACTGATTGAGGAAGTCGAAGCGAACAGCGTGCTGCACGACGAAGGTCTCGGGATCCTTCTCGATCGCTATGCGAGTGGGACGTCGCTGCCCGTGCATCGCAAATTGCGGGACCATACTGTGTTTCGTTGGGGTAACCCTTGGCTGGCCGCGAACACGATGCGCTGGGGGAATGTACGCGAGGAGACTCGGAAACTCTTGAGCGAATGGCTAAAGCTTGAATTCATTGAATCATTTTTCACGCTTTTGGCGGAAGATGGTCACAGTGACAAGCGGCGAATGGAGTTCTGGAAGCGATATGTGAACGAGATCAATCACATCCATTTCGCGCTAGGAGCCGATGCGCAAGACTCCCGCGTCAAGGATTTCGTCGAGCTTCGCCGTAAGGCAAGAGACCTTACCGTTAAACTTGGAGATGGGCCCGCACAGAACAACGCGTTCATTATGACCATGGGAGACTTCGTGGTAGTCGAATTCAGCGGACGGGCGAACGCGCTCTACATTTACAGTACCGCTGCGGGATTGCCGTTCGATGTGAAGCGCACCGTGTTTTCGGCGCGAAGCGCGCGGAACTCACTAAAGAACACCGAGAATTTCGAGCGCTTGGGGCATCAGGACGGCATTCATGGGTTCGATACATGGGAGGAGCGATTCGAGGCGACGCTGAGTGCTCGTTGCCGCATTACTCCAGGAGGATCGAGAAGGGCAAAAGGAGGCTCGAAGTTGCGCTCGTCGGGTGCCCTCAGCGCACGTGGCCGATCGCAGGCTGTTGAAGCACCGCGCGGCGAATCTAGCGATGGTTCGAATTCAAGCACCGTGGCCCGAACGTCAAGTAACGCTACAGGAGGCAGCGTGCCCAACGTCGCGTGGTTCGGCGAACCTTTTTCAGCGGATCTGTTCGATCTGTTCTGTACGACTTTCGAACTCGAGGCGGATGACAGGCGTTCCAAGGGTGGAAGTCTGTGGGTCCACAATTGGCAGAATAGGACAGAGGTGTCGGAAGTACTTGAGCACTGGGGCTTTCGCTTTAAAGTGGATCGGGGGGCTTGGTGGCGCCAATAGACATTCGGAAGATCAGTAGATTCTGGACCGGCGGCGCTGCGACTTCTGCAAAGTGGGTTCGCCAAATCACCGCAGACGGGCTCGTGCTGCGCCGAACGACGGCTGACTCATCATTTGAATCGCTATCTGAGCTCGCTGATGGCTACATCACTCAACTCCTTGACGAAGGTCATCTCGTCGCGAATGAAGAGGGAAGTGAGCTTTCGTGGGATGCGCTCTTTTCGGTCATTGAGTCCGGCAACTATCCGGATATCGTAACCGTGATGCAACTCCCTGCGGCTACAACGGCGCGTGTCTCTTTGCGCAGCGCTGGTAGTCTCAGCGACGAGTCCTTCTCGATCTCGATTGGCAACTGGATACGGAGTGGCGACAAGCCTGAGACCCCGAAGATCACCGGAGGACAGCTCGATTTCGGGGATCGAGTAGAATTGATGAACGCGGAGCAATGGTCGCTCGTCAAGGCGGTCGTCGCATTTGCAAGCCGATCGCCAGACGAGCGTACCGACGCCGCACACCGCATGGCGTGGGCAAAGATTCGCCGCCTCGCCCAGCGCGCTGAGGCCACATTCAGCGACTTTCTCTACCGGTCCGTAGTTCTCGCACCCGAACGGTTGACGATCAACTGGGTCGCGTCGACTACCACTGACGGTGTGCTCGAAATTGATCCCAGCTTTGAAGGTGCGCCGCCTGAATGGCTGCAGTCTTTTGACCGCAACCGCGAAGTATTGAATCGCTACGACATTCCCACCGACGTCGGAATCGTTCAGGTTGTAGTGACGCCGACAGTTCGGACCGTCTTGGAGGAGATCAAACGGATGCCCGGGCGGCGGATCGCCGGCGCTCGAGCGCAGGCGTTCCTCGCTAACCCATTTGCTCTCTTGGGAGAGGACGCGAAGTCCGTAATTCAGGAAGAGCAGTTCGAGTTGGCGAAGGACGCCGCCGGGCTTCGCTACGAGCGCTTTGTCCCGACGATTGAGCGGACTCCGAATGGCTATCCTTCGCGAATCGGATTGCTCATCGAGTCAGCGTCGGCCTCAGGCCTGACGCAGTCGGCGACGAGGTGGCTCGATGACGCCGAGGTTCACGATTTCGTCGCGCAGGTCAGGCGCAGTCTTGAGTCGAATTTCCAGTTCGTCGCGTGGAACGGCTACGACTTCGAAGTTCAGGGTGACACGGCTCGCGATGCGGATGTGTTGTGGAGCGCACTGGAAGAACGGCGCTGTCCTGAGCTTCTCGTCACTTACGATGAGGTCTATGATCTGAGCGGCTACTCCCAGCGCATCGAGGGAATTGGAGCAGAGAAGCCCTACTACTCGCCATACATCGCGAAGAAGCAGCAGAATGACGGCTGGTTTCCGGAGAACGTCCAGCAACTGATTGGCGTAGCTTCGGAGGATGGTCGGGTTGACGCCGTTACTGTCACCGAAGAGCGAATGGAACAGATGATTCGCTCCGTAAAGGATGCAGAAGGCAGCCGTAGCGATACGGTCGAGCTTCCGTGGCTACCCCGTCCGATTCCGTTGCAGAACGTCAAGGATATCATCGACACATTCAGAAAGGTGCATCTCGAGATAGATCAAGGAACGTATTCGCCTAGCCCTGGAGTGAGGCCACAAGGAGCAAAGCCAAAACGTCTGCTGCTCAAGGGCAATATTGACTCCATCGAATATGAGGAGGCGCGTAACGCCGCTCTGGTCGCGGGAACGGATGCACCGAACCTTCCTAGTTCATTGCGTTCGAGCGTCACGCTCTTACCCCATCAGATCACTGGCATTGCGTGGCTGCAGCATCTCTTTCGTCTCCGGGAAGACTATGAGGTGCGTGGCGCAATCCTGGCAGACGACATGGGTCTCGGGAAGACGGTTCAGCTGCTAACGTTCATGGCGTCGATCTTGGAGGCCGATCCTCAATCGTACCCGATGCTCGTGGTTGCGCCCGTAGCTCTCCTTGAGAACTGGGAGGAGGAATCGACCAAGTTCTTTGAGAAGGACGCCTTGCGGATTCTCACCGCCTACGGCGCCTCTCTCAAGGCCCTGCGGATTCCACGAGAGTCCATCGATCTGCGACTTAGGACCGAAGACGGCCTAGACAAGTTTCTCCGACCTGACTGGGTCGGCTCGGCTCGAGTTGTCCTTACGACGTACGAGACACTTCGGGACTATGAGTTCGCGTTTGCGCGTCAGCGCTGGTCAGTCATGATTTGTGACGAGGCTCAGCGCATCAAGAACCCAGCAGCGATGGTGACCCGATCGGCGAAGAAGCCGAATGTGCAGTTCAAGATTGCGTGTACTGGTACGCCGGTAGAGAACGCACTCGTTGACCTTTGGTGCCTGTTCGATTTTGTCCAACCGGGCTTGCTCGGCGCCCTCAACTCATTTGGACAGCGATATAGCAAGCCGATCGAGGCTAAGACCGACGAGGAAAAGGCTCGCGTCGAAGAGCTTCGAGAGAGGATTGCACCGCAGATTCTTCGACGGACTAAGGCGGAAGTCGCGAAAGACCTGCCGGCGAAATCCATCGTCGAGAACTGTCGAGCCCTCCAAATCTCGCCCTTGCAGCGCGCCCTTTATGCGAAGGCGCTCGAAGACTTCAAGAACCGTAACGTGCCGGGGGTAGTTGTCCCGTTCAAGAATCATCTCGGCCTGCTGCAGTATCTACGAGCCGTCTGCACGGATCCGCAACGTTATGGCCAGACAGTCTTCAAACCGGAATCCATCGCGGACTATCGATCCAAGGCGCCGAAACTCGATTGGCTCCTGGACCAGCTCAGAACGATCAAGGCGCGAGACGAGAAGGCCATCATTTTCTGCGAGTTTCGAGAGATCCAACGACTACTTCATCACTACATCCGTGAGGCGATTGGATTCAACGCGGAAATTGTCAACGGCGACACCAGCGCGTCCTCGGCAAGTGACTCGAGCCGGCAGAAGCGCATCAAACAATTCCAGGCATCGCCTGGGTTTGGGGTGATCATCCTCTCCCCTCTGGCGGTTGGTTTCGGGGTGAACATTCAGGCCGCAAACCATGTGATCCACTACACGCGAACATGGAATCCGGCGAAGGAAGATCAGGCGACTGATCGCGCCTACCGGATCGGTCAGACAAAGGAAGTTTTCGTGTATTATCCAACGGTTACGGCTCCGGACTTTGTCACCTTTGAGCAAAGGCTCGACGCACTCCTCACAAGAAAACGTGAGCTCGCCTCAGACATGCTGAACGGTGCCGGTGATGTGTCGTTTGATGACTTCACGCTCGCAGAGGTCGCTCCAGCGGGGTACGCGCCCAGTTCAGATGATACGATTACACTTGACGCTGTTCATCGAATGACCGCGCGGTACTTCGAGTGCTTCATCGCTGCACTTTGGAGCAAGATGGGATACGACTGCCGCCTGACCCCTTCGAGCGGAGACAACGGGATCGACGTGGTCGCTGTCCGAGGTCTCGCCGGAGTGCTCATCCAAGCAAAGTCATCGGGGACTGCAGAAGGGCGATTGAACTGGGAGGCGGTGAAGGACGTCGTCACGGGAGCCGCATTTTACGAACGGCAGTTCAATGACGTAGAGTTTCAGAAAGCCTGCGTGACCAATCGATACTTCAATGCTGCTGCTCACGCGAATGCAAACCTCAACGAAGTTGAGATGTTCGATCAAGAGCGCCTTTCTGAGTTGCTCGTCAAGTTCCCAATTCGGATATCAGAGGTAGAACGTTGGGCGTACTCGGCGTAACAGCGTTTCGTCGATAGCGCGATCCGTTCTCCGAGTAGTTGGAATCGCTATTGCTGCCTGCGGCGGATGTACGCAGGAGTTTGGCGCCTCGGTGGACACCTCAGATCCGGGGCGGTGTCAATCGGTCATCGCAACGCGTCTAGTCTCGGGCATGATTCCGGAACCCTACTTGAGGCCGCGATGGATGATACAAGAGGTGTGACTTCAGGGGCCGTGCCACCAAACCGTCCTGGCGTAGGGCCCGCGCGCCGACTGCCAGCGGCGGAGCGAGCGATGCTTCTCCAACGTCTGCGAGCTGGTGATACACATGCCGAAGCCGCCGCACACGTTGGTTGCTCAGCAAAGACTGTTCAACGCCTCTTGCCGCAGACCGGCGGCGTGCCGCGGCGCATTACTACCGCATATCCTCTGCGCCTCTCCTTGGCGGAGCGCGATCACCTGCTGTCGTTTGGTCTCGTCCAAGAAGTTGCTCATGGCGGGAAACGTCCCTCTCGGAACGCCCTGCCGGGCTACGCCTCAGCTCGCCTTTGGTGGCCGGTCTTTAGGTGTCCACTGGTGGCCGGATTGCGGTGTTCACCGACGAATCAGTACGTGCAGTTTGCCGGGCAGGGCGCCTACGGCATCCACGCCGAGGCGGCGTGCAAAGAATACACTTTGCCACCCGAGCTGCTATTGGATGAGCGGCAGTACGCCCGGATGCAGCGCCTGGGCTAGCGCCGGCCCAAAGCTCTTCCAGTCGAGCCATGCGCGCTGGGCTCACCGAACTTCTTCACTCAGGTTGTCGCCACTGAAGTCGGTCTGCGTGAGATGACGCGGCGCTCGACGAAAGCGTCTCGGACGGTGTACTACGTGGCGCACCCGGGTATGCAGGAGTACAAGGCATTCCACTACGAGGGCACGTCCATCCCATTTCCGACGCTGTTAATCAAGCGGAGAATTCCGGGGCCGGTGGCACCGAGGATTGCGCGTAGGTGCGCGGAGAGTGACGACCTGGAGTTGGACCTTGGTGGCGATATCGAGCTGGGGTTTGACTAACCGTCGAACCGGGCGGTTGTAAGTATCCACTTACGATTGCACAGAAGTGCCAACCCAAATTGCCGGAGTATTCATCCGTGGTCTGACTTAGACTTTGGTGCGCTAGTGTCGTTCTGTAAGGCCACCTTCCTACACTGCCTTTAGTACGCGCCACTGAATCGTCCCGGGTGTTCTGGAGACCCAAACAGTTGAGTCCCCCTTGTGCGCCGCTGGCGTACTCCCAAAACGAATCATTGGCTCCTCCGCTCGGGGCGACACACACATCGTGGCCGCGCGCCGCGGAGCTTCTACTATTCGTCTCGGTGCGCCACAGTCGATTCGGTATGCTCGATCAAACGCCAGGGACCACGTTCCCCGTCTTGCTCGGCGACTCGATCGCGTCTGAGTAACCCAAGAATTGAACGCGAGATATGGCCGATAAGTTTTGCATGGCTCGCGTATATGCCATGCGTGCGTACTATCTGTGCGTTCGTGAGGCCCTGGTTGACGAGTCGAGCTGGCCTTCATGCTCATGGTGATCGGCAGGGATTGCCCGACACTTTACTTGCCCGCCGGGGCATGCACCCACCCAGATCGTGGTTCGGTGCATCCTCGCCGGGAGCTTACTAGCGGAGCGAGCCGGGGGTATAATCGACTCTAGGGTCGATGCGCTTGGGCACACCTTTTCGCTAGGGAGGGGCGGCCGATGGAAACGATAGTCATCACCATTCATCCCTCGGTGGACGACAGTGAGCCCGTGCGAGCGCTTGAGGCTCTGGAGCAGGGCGCAGATGTGCTTCGCTTGCTCGACGCTGTTGGCCGCTTGCACCACACCGGCGGCGCGCCGCCACTGTGGCGTCTTGTTCGCGCCTCCACCAACTCCCCACTTACTCTCGAAGTGGCTGTCGATGAATCTGCGGATCTAGCCGATATCGACCTCTACATTCGCGAGACGCGAAATGAACTTGTCGATAGCCTCGAAGGTCTCGCCGAGAAAGGCGTGCTGCCGACGTGGCTCAACGAAGAAGTTCTACCGATAGCCAGAAACATCTTCTCCCGAAGCCGAAACGGTCTCGGTGCACTAGAGATCGGTAATGGCAATGGGAGACGGTTCGTGATTGACCGTGTAGTCGCAGAGTCGGTTGCTCCAACGCTCGACGCAGCTGCCTCCGTTGTAATTGAGGCTGGCCGTGGGGAAGAACAGGTCTGGGGTGAGGTCGAGGGAACGATTGTCTCCGTCGGCACCTGGTACGGGAAGCCGGCGTTCCGCGTGTGGTCGCGGCAGCTCGTGAAGGCGGCGTGGTGCATTCTTTCGCCTGCGCTTGTTGAGTCCTTTGGTGCCGAGCAGACGGTCGATGCTGTTTGGAAGCACAAGCGCGTAGCGATGGGCGGTCAGCTCATTTTTCGCGATGGGTCCATCGTTCGTATCATCGCTACCTCCGTCCGCGACTTGCCGGCGCATTCGCGTGTGGATATTGAAGTGCTCCGCGATCCGAACTTCACCGGAGGCCTTGATCCAGTTGAGTACCTCCGCCGCTTCTACGAGGGTGAACTTGTCGGCTAAGCGCATCCTCTATTGGGACGCCTGCGTGTTCATTGGGCTCCTCAATCAAGAAAAGGGCAGGATTGACGAAACGCTAAAAGTGTGGCGAGAGGCAGAACGGGGAGAGACCGAGATATGGACGTCGGCTCTCACGCTCGTAGAGGTCTTCAAGGTGAAGTGCGATGGAGCAACAAACGCCCTCGATCCGTCGCTCGATTTTCCTGTCGCTGAAATGTTCGACCAGCCCTGGGTTTTCAAGGTCACGCTCGATCCTAGCATCGCCCGCGAAGCACGGCGACTTCTTCGCTCTTTTCCGAAGTGCAAGAAACCTACCGACGCTGTGCATCTGGCCACTGCCAGCGCTTACAGCGTCCATGAGCTACACACGTGGGATGGCAATGATCTGATCGCGCTCGACAGGTTAGTTCCTCGGAAGGCCGGGGGAGAGTTGCGCATCTGCACACCGTACGAGGCTATTCAGTCGGCAGTTGCCAGCGACCCTGCGCAGCAGGGTCTTTTCGAGTCCTGAGCAAGATGAGTCGCGGGGCGTTCATCCATTCGCGGAATGGCAGGCCGATGTCCGCCGCGGCGAAAGTTGTCGGCATCGGCAGTCCATGAAGGCGCGCTTTGTAGATGAGGTGCGCGAGGGGCACCCTCAGTTGTCGTTCGCCGTCAGCTCAGTCGGAGCGTGCGGCCGCCGTATCTCGGCGGAGCGGCCGGCCGAGGTATTCGCGGCGTTCCTCGATGATGAGAAGCTAGCGGAACAGGGTCGTTATGGTTTCGGGCTGCGACCAGACGGGCCAATGGCGCTCGGTCACGCGGCAGCCGAGCGCACGGGCGATGGCGTTTGGTGCGGCGTAGTCCGGGGTTGTGACGCGTTGAAATTCGCCTCTGGCTTTGGTGGCCGTCGGCAGTGGGCTAACGTGAGCAGTCATTGCGCTGGAGGACGGGGGGCTTCTTCCCATCCTAGCGGACCCGCGGGGCCGGCCGCCACGAAGACGGCCAGCGGTCTGACAGGGCTGCACGAGCAGCCCTGTCAGACCGCTGGGCGATCCTTTCCAATCACGCTGCGATTCCGCCTCTTTTTCGCCCTGTGAAGTGGCGGAAGACCGTAACGATCGCCACTTTCGTCGAGAGGGACGGCGTGCGCGCTTTGCGTGAAGGGCTTCGTTCCATCGCGCGCTACGGACTGACGTATAGGAGCAGACTCAAGTGATTACCGGCACCATCAAGAGCCAGATTGACCGCCTCTGGGACGCGTTTTGGTCCGGCGGTATTGCCAATCCCCTGGAGATCATCGAGCAGATCACCTACCTGATGTTCATTCGCCGCCTCGACGACCTTCATACGCTAGAAGAGAACAAGGCGACTCGGCTGAAGAAGCCAATAGAGCGGCGCATTTTCCCGGAAGGCAACGACCCAAGGGGGCGGCCGTACGACGACCTTCGATGGTCTCGGCTGAAGCACTTCGCACCGAGCGAGATGTTCGTCGTGGTGGGTGAGCACGTGTTCCCGTTTCTCCGGTCGGACCTCGCCCGGCAACTCGGAAGTGCGGACTCCACCTACGCGCACCACATGAAAGACGCTCGCTTCACCATTCCCACGCCGGCGCTGCTGGCCAAGGTGGTGGATCTGCTCGACCAGGTCCCCATGGATGACCGCGATACCAAGGGCGACGTGTATGAATACATGCTCGGCAAGATTGCGAGCGCCGGACAGAACGGGCAGTTCCGCACGCCACGGCACATCATTCAACTGATGGTGGAGCTCACGGCGCCGCAGTCCTCCGATGTCATATGCGACCCAGCCTGCGGCACGGCGGGGTTCTTGGTGGTGGCTGGTGAGTATCTGCGCGAGCGGCATTCGGCGCTGCTGCATGATGCGGCGCTGCGCGACCACTTCCATCATCGGATGTTCCACGGCTTCGACTTCGATAACACCATGCTGCGCATCGGCAGCATGAACATGCTGCTACACGGTGTGGAGAGCCCCGACATTCGCTACCGCGACTCGCTGGCGCAGGACCACGCTGGCGAGGAAGAGAAGTACACGCTGGTATTGGCCAATCCGCCCTTCGCCGGAAGCTTGGATTACGAGAACACTGCCAAGGACCTGCTGCAAATCGTCAAGACCAAGAAGACTGAGCTTCTCTTTCTCGCGCTTTTCCTGCGCCTGCTCAAGCCTGGCGGCCGCGCTGCGGTGATCGTTCCGGACGGCGTGCTGTTCGGCTCCAGCACCGCGCACAAGGAATTACGCCGAATGCTGGTGGAAGACCAGAAGCTCGACGCCGTGGTCAAGCTGCCGGGCGGCGTATTCAAGCCGTACGCGGGCGTTTCCACCGCGATCTTGTTCTTCACCAAGACCAACTCTGGCGGCACCGACCAAGTCTGGTTCTACGACGTCGAGGCCGATGGTTGGAGCTTGGACGACAAGCGCACGCCGCTCTTGTCAGAAGACAAGCTCGGCCCCGCTCCGCGCACCGCTCTAAACGAGGACGAGCACGCCAAGAACAACCTGCCCGACGTGCTGGCGCGCTGGACGCAGCGCGACGGCGCCGAGCGCGAACGCGCGCGCACTGCGCAGAGCTTCTGCGTGCCCAAAGCCGACATCGCCGCGCGGGGCTACGACCTCTCGCTCAACCCCTACAAGGAAGTGGTGCACGAGACAATCGAGCACCGCGCGCCGAAGCATATCTTCGCCGATCTCGCCAAGTTGGAGGAGGAGATCCAGCGCGGGATGAAGGAGTTGGAAGGGATGCTAGGATGACGGCCTATGCGCGCGTCGCCGAACTCGCCGACCAGATCCGAGGCGTCACGTATGCTAAGGAAGACGCCACTTCGAGCCCGCGACCGGGCTATCTGCCGGTGCTCAGGGCTGGCAACATCGCGGAAGGCGGTCTCGTCTTTGACGACTTGGTGTTTGTGCCGGCAGAGCGCATAGCCCCCAAACAGAAGATCCGGCGAAACGATGTAGTTATTGCTGCCTCAAGCGGAAGCCTCGACGTGGTAGGCAAGGCTGCGCGTGCCCTTGATGACTACGAGGGCGGCTTTGGGGCGTTCTGCAAGGTTCTGCGCCCAGGGCCGGGCATTGACCCGGCGTACTTCGCTCACTTCTTTCGAACTCGGGAGTATCGGCAGCGCGTCTCGGCGCTGGCGGCCGGGGCGAACATTAATAACCTGAGAAACGAGCACCTCGACGAGTTTCGGATTCCACTCCCACCCCTCCCCGAGCAGCGGCGGATTGCGGAGATCCTTGACAAAGCGGACGCGGTGCGGGCAAAGCGCCGCGCCGCCCTCGCCAAACTTGACACCCTCACCCAATCCATCTTCCTCGACATGTTCGGCGATCCGATCGCCAACCCACAGGGCTTTCCGGTTCGCCCGATGATCGAACTTGTCGATCCCCAGCGTCCAATCAGCTACGGTATCCTGATGCCTGGACTCGACCAGGCTGACGGCGTCAAGTATGTCCGAGTGGTCGATATGCGGGACGGAGGCATCGAGTTATCTGGCATCCGGAAGACGACCGAAGCGATTTCGAACGCGTTCAGACGCTCGGTGCTCAAGCCGGGGGACCTTCTGATGTCAATTCGCGGGCACGTGGGGCGTTTTGCAGTCGTGCCCGAAGAACTCGACGGAGCGAACATTACACAAGACACGGCGCGCCTTGCGATCGTGGGCGCCGACCCAGTGTTCGTTCGTGAGTGCCTACGCACGCAAGGCTTCCAGCGATGGATGGCGAAGCACACGAAAGGCGTCGCTGTTCGAGGGATCAATCTTGGGGACGTCAAACTGATGCCAATAGTTGTCCCTGGGGCGCAGGCGCAGCGTGAGTTTGCACGACTTGCGATCGCGATCGGCAAGCTGCGCGTCTTCCACCGCGCTTCGCTCGTTGCTATCGATTCGCTCTTTGCGGTGCTCCAGCACCGCGCCTTTCAGGGGAAACTGTGAAATGGCCAGCGTCCCCTCGTTCCCTGAAGGTCAAGTTGAGGCGCTTTCCAAGTTGCTCGGCGAGTGTGGTTCGGGAAGCGATATCTCTCGGGTGCTCAGCGATAGAGGCCTGGTCGAAAGCTCGGGCGAATCGACAAAGTGGCGACGTCTGTACGCGGTCTTCCTTCAGTCGCAGCGACAGCATCGCTGCGCGACCCACGTCCTCGCCTTCATTCAAGCGTTCCTGACGCCAGCGCGATTCGTGGGGCGCAGCGAAGAGTTTGAGGGACGTCGGCAGGAACTGAACAGCATTCTGGCATTTTCCGGACTTGAATATGGAAAGGACGGTGAATTTCGCGCGATTGCGAAAGCGCGCACTCTGGACGAGGCCGAAGCACGCGCGCGAACGATTCGCGCCAAGTTCCAAGGGCGGCGGATTCATCCCGAAGTGCTGAAGTACTGCCGCGCCGAGCTGCTACAGGACAACTACTTCCATGCCGTTTTCGAGGCCGCGAAGGGCCTTGCTCAGCGGATTCGCGTCATGTCGAGCATGCACGGGGACGGCGCGGCGCTTGTGGATCATGCGTTTGCGATCGAGCGACCCCTGCTTGCATTCAATGCTCTGCAAACTGAAACCGAGCGGTCGGAGCACAAGGGCTTCGCGTCACTCTTAAAGGGCTGCTTCGCAGCCGTACGCAATCCGTTGGCACATGAGCCGAAGATTCTCTGGCAGGGCGAGGACGACGCGGCTGATTATCTGTCGCTTATCTCGCTTTTGCATCGCAAGTTGGACGACTGCGTACCGACTCGAAGGAATTGACCAATATGCAACAGCAAAACATTCCCATCGGCACGCTGGTGGACATGTACAAGCGCGGCGAAATGCGTTTGCCGGAGATTCAGCGCCACTACGTGTGGCGTGCGACTCGTGTGCGCGACCTTCTTGATTCGCTCTATCGCGGCTACCCCAGCGGCTCGATCCTGATGTGGGAGACGGACGAGCCGATCCCCACTCGTGACTTCGCTATTGCGCAGGAATCAACGGCGTTCGCCGGTCGTAAGCTGTTGCTGGATGGGCAACAGCGCCTCACGTCGCTCACCGCCGTCTTGAACGGTGAGCCCGTTTCGGTCAAGGGCCGTAAGAAGCCAATCGATATCCTCTTTAATCTGGAGCATCCCGAGGGGCCGCCTTCCGACGGAACCGACGTGGAAAGCGACGAAGACTCGCCGGTGACGCCAGACGACGAGATCGCCGATGATAACGAGGAGGCCGAGGACGGCGAGCAGGGCATTCAAGAGAAGCTGAGTCGAAGGACGTTCGTTGTCGCCAGCCGAAACCTGCTGTCGCAACCTCAGTGGGTCTCTGTCAGCGAGGTGTTCCGTACCGCGAACGACGCCGAGCTCCTTGAACGTGCCGGCATCGAGTCGTTTAAGGACCCGCGATTTCAGAAGTACTCCGATCGGCTCAAGAAGCTTCGTGCTGTCCGACACTACCAGTACGTAGTGCACGTTTTGGAGCGGGCAATGAGCTACGAGGAAGTGACGGAGATCTTCGTTCGCGTGAACTCGTTGGGTGCGAAGCTCCGGTCGTCGGACCTCGCGTTGGCGCAGATGACGTCGCGTTGGCCGAACCTGCTCAAGCAGTTGGAGGCGTTTCAGGAAGAGTGCGAGCAGAGCTGGTTCACGATCGACCTAGGCCAGCTGGTGCGCGCAATCGTGGTATTTGCCACGCAGCAATGTCTCTTTCGCAGCGTCGCCTCAACGCCCGTCGAAAAGCTGAAAGAAGGATGGGAGCAGGCGAAGGAGGGGCTGCGCTTTGCCATCAACTTCTTGCGCACGAATGCCGGCATCGAGGACGAGTCGCTACTGTCGTCCCCGATGTTTATCCATGCGTTGGCGGCGGTCAGTCGCATCAAAGACAACAAGCTGACGGCGGTCGAGCAACGCGCTCTCCTGCACTGGCTGTTGGTCGCCAACGCGCGCGGGCGCTATTCGCGCGGTTCAACTGAAACGCTGCTCAATGAGGACCTCGCCATCCTGTTCCGTGGCGGCGGTGTTACTTCGTTGATGGACCCAGTGAAGCGGCAGTTTGGACGCTTGCATGTAGAGCCGGGCGACCTTGCTGGCCGCGGTGTGAATAGCCCCTTGTTCTCTCTGGCCTACCTTGCCCTCAAGGCCGGTGGTGCGAAGGATTGGTACAGCGGTTTGGGTCTGTCGCTGACGCATCAGGGCAAGCTGCACTTCATTCAATGGCATCACGTGATCCCCAAGTCGCTGCTCAAGGCGCAGGGTTACGAGACTGGCGAGATCAACGAGATCGCCAATATGGCCTTCATCACCGGCCAGACTAATCGGCGTATCAGCAACAAGGAGGCGACGGGGTACTTGGCGGACGTGGTTGCCAAGCAGGGTGAAGATGCGCTGTCCAGTCAGTGCGTTCCTATTGACCCGGCCCTGTGGGACACGGCTCGGTACCGGGACTTCCTCTCGTTGCGCCGCGAGCAGTTGGCGGCGCGAATGAACGCCTTCATCAAGGACAAGGCGGGGCTGTGAGCCAGTTCGCCTTCCTCCAGCAGGATTGGGCAGCGGTGTTCGACGCCGCCGCCAGAGCGGAAGCGGCTGTGTATGCAGACCCGCGCACTGCCTGCTTTTATGCGCGTCGCACGTTGGAACTCGTAGTTGGATGGGCGTACAAGTACGACGCCTCCCTTCGGCTCCCTTACCAGGACAACCTGTCTGCGCTCATCCACGAGCCGAGCTTCAAGCAAGCCGCCGGCGATGCGGTGTTCAGCAAGGCGCGCGTCATCAACACGCTGGGTAACCGGGCGGTACATGGACATCGGCCCGTGCCCGAGGCAGACGCTGTCGCTGCGGTCCGAGAGCTTTTTCATGTGGCGTTCTGGTTCGCCCGCACCTACGGGCGAGGCGAGCGGCCGGAACCGGGGCTGACGTTCGATCCCGGCGCGCTTCCGCGCCCTGCGCAGGCGGTAGCCGCGACCGCCGAGCAGTTGCAGGCGCTGGAGGCGAGCCTGCGGGCCAAGGACGAGAACCTTGCGGCCCTTCTGGCCGACAAGTCCAGCCTGGACGAGGAGCTCAACCGATTGCGAGCCGAGGTGGCTGCGGCGAAGCAAGCCGCAGCCAAGGTGCCGGACACGCACGACTACTCGGAAGCCGAGACCCGCGACTACTTCATTGACCTTCTGCTCAAGGAGGCCGGCTGGCCGCTCGACCAGGCGCGCGATCGGGAGTTCGAGGTCGCCGGCATGCCCAACGAGAAGGAGAACGGCTTCGTTGATTACGTGCTTTGGGGCGATGATGGCAAGCCGGTTGGCTTGGTCGAGGCCAAGCGCACGCGCCGTGACCCGCGCGTGGGGCAGCAACAGGCCAAGCTCTACGCGGATTGCCTAGAGAAGGCGTTTGGCCAGAGGCCGGTCATCTTCTACTCGAACGGCTACGACCACTGGTTGTGGGACGATGTGCGCTACCCGCCGCGGCGGGTGCAGGGCTTCTACAAGAAGGCAGAGCTCGAGCTGATGATCCATCGGCGCACGACTCGCCGCGCGCTCGGCGCTGAGCCAATCAGCGCGACGATTGTGGAGCGCCACTACCAGACACGTGCCATCCGTCGCATCGCCGAGTCTTTCGAGCGCGATCACGACCGCAAGGCGCTACTCGTGATGGCCACGGGTTCGGGGAAAACGCGCACGGTCATCGCGCTGTGCGACCTGCTGATGCGGTGCAACTGGGCAAAGCGGGTTCTCTTCTTGGCGGACCGCGTGGCTCTGGTGAATCAATCGGCGAACGCGTTCAAGGCGTTTTTACCTGATGCGTCGCCGGTCAATCTCGTCACCGACAAGAACGCCGAAGGGCGGGTGTTCGTCTCGACCTACCCGACGATGATGGGGCTCATCAACGAGGCGGCCGATGGCCAGCGGCGCTTCGGCGTTGGGCACTTCGATCTGGTGATCATTGACGAGGCGCACCGGTCGGTGTTCCAGAAGTATCGGGCCATCTTCGACTACTTCGACTCGTTGCTCGTGGGGCTGACGGCCACGCCCAAGGACGAGGTGGATCGGAATACCTACGGACTGTTCGATCTGGAGGACGGAGTCCCGACGGACGCCTATTCGCTGGATGAGGCGGTGCGCGACGGTTTTCTGGTGCCGGCCCAGGCGGTGTCGGTGCCTCTCAAGTTTCCGCGTGAAGGTATTCGGTACGAGGAGCTGTCAGAGGACGACAAGGACGAGTGGGACGCCCTCGAATGGGCTGAAGACGGCGCCGTCCCAGATCGCGTTGAAGCAGCAGCGGTCAATCAGTGGCTCTTCAACAAGGACACCGTGGATAAGGTGCTGGAGCACCTCATGACGCGCGGCCAGAAGGTCGCCGGCGGTGACCGCTTGGGGAAGACCATCATCTTCGCCAAGAACCGTGAGCACGCGGCGTTCATCTCCGAGCGTTTTGATGCCAACTACCCTCACCTCAAGGGGTCGTTCGCACGCGTCATCACGTACGAAACCACCTATGCGCAGAGCCTCATTGACGACTTCTCCAACAAGGAGAAGGCACCGCACATTGCGATCTCGGTAGATATGCTCGACACGGGCATAGACGTGCCCGAGGTCGTCAATCTCGTCTTCTTCAAACTGGTCCGCTCGAAGACCAAGTTCTGGCAGATGCTGGGGCGCGGGACGCGTCTCTGTCCGGACCTCTTCGGGCCGGGGCAGCACAAGACATTCTTCTACGTCTTCGACTACTGCCAGAACCTCGAGTTCTTCAGCCAGGACTTGGCGGCGACCGACGGCAGCGGCGGCGTGTCGCTGGGGAAGCGCCTGTTCAACGCGCGTCTCGAACTCATTTCAACGATCGACGCGCGACAGGCAAAGGAGCCGCCAGGCGCGGTCAAGGAACCCAAGGCGCCCTACGGGGATCCCTCTACGGACCTTGAGGTCCGCGGTGCGCTGGCGGAGCAGTTGCGCGCCGAGGTAGCGGCGATGAACCTCGACAACTTCATTGTGCGGCCGCACCGCCGACTGGTGGAAGCGTTTGCCAAGCCGGAGTCGTGGGCGACCCTATCGGCCGATGCGGTGGCAGGGCTGTCGCGCGAGGTGGCGGGGCTTCCGTCGCAGTTGGACGCCGAGAATGAGGAGGCCAAGCGCTTCGACCTCCTCGCCCTGCGGCTGCAGGTCGCGGTGCTGACCACCGACCCCGCGTTTGAACGACTGAGCGATAAGGTCAAGGAGATCGCCGCGCTGCTAGTGGAGAAGGACGCGATCCCGATGGTGCGGGAGCAGATGGCGCTCATCCAGGACGTGCAGTCGGATGAGTGGTGGCAGGACGTGACGGTGCCGATGCTCGAACGGATGCGGCGGCGGCTTCGGGGGCTCGTGCAGTTCATCGAGAAGCGCCAGCGCCGCCCTATTTACACCGACTTCGAAGACCAGCTCGGGGAAGAGCAGGAAGTCGCGCTCCCGGGTTTCAGCGTCGGTACCAACGCGGCGAAGTTCCGGGCGAAGGCGCAGTCGTTCCTTCGTGGCCATCTCGACCATGTCGCCATCGCCAAACTCCATCGCAACAAGCCGCTCACGGCGCAGGACCTGGCGGAACTCGAACGAATGCTCGCGGAGAGCGGGGTAGGTGCGCCCGCCGAGATCAAGCGGGCAGCCGAAGAGGGGCGTGGGCTTGGGCTCTTCGTGCGTTCCCTGATTGGGTTGGACCGGGAAGCTGCGAAGGAGGCGATGGGCGAGTTCATCGCTGGTCGGGCGCTGTCGGCCAACCAGCTCGAGTTCATCAACCTGGTGGTGGATCATCTCACGGCCCACGGCGCGATGCCGGCGGAGCGTCTCTACGAGTCGCCATTCACCGATCTGTCTCCTCAAGGGCCGGAAGCACTGTTTTCGGCCCAGGACCTCGATCAGCTCATCCTGACATTGGAGACCGTGGAGGACCGGGCGAGGGTCGCGTAGTCGCTCAGGGCAGCGCTTCCCAGGCCCGGAGAGAGGCGAGCAAGGGGTCCCTCGAACTAAGCGCCGTTCGGCCAAGTTAAGGTCTCCGGGAGGTCCCGGCACGCGTCAGGAGCGCGACGGAGAGAGTGCGAAGATGGCGACCGCGAAGGGCAGCATCCAGGGGTACACGGGCGTCGCGACGGTGGATCATGCGCACCCGATCATTGAGGATGCGCAGGCGCATGGCACTGGCGGGGAGCAGGAGTTGCTCGCACCGGCGGTGATGGCCACCGTAGTGCTGCGTTCGCCGGCCACGCTGATCACTGCCGATGCGGACTATCACAGCGAGGCGAACCTTCAAACGCTTGCTCCGGCGGACGTGCTCGCGCTGATAGCGGACACTGCCATGCGGCAGCCTGATGCAGGCTTTGCGACGCAGAAACGGTACACCAGACTGCCGAATCCACTGCACGAAAAATCGAAGCCCGCGAGGCAGACCCTCACCGTGTTCACGCCAGAAAATTTCCGCTACGATCCGGTCGCGCGTAGCTGCGTCTGTCCCGTTGGGAAGTCGCTCTATCGAAAGGGCGCGAACAACATCACGCGCGATCACATCGGCGAGCATTTCCGCGTCGCCAAGCGCGATTGTGGTTCGTATTCACTGCGCGCGCAACGCCTCCGCATTCCCGACACGACGCCGGTGCGTAACGTCGCCTTCCTCCGCAATCGCGTCGGACACCGAGTCAACGTCTCTGCCTTGCTAGGTGAGCGGATTGACAGCGCCGCCGGGCGCGCGCAGTATGCGCAGCGTTTTGCCACGGTGGAACCGGTCTTCGCCAGTCTGCGCGCGAACAATCGACTCGATGTCTTCACGCTCTGCGAATGCGCGAAAGTCGACGCGCAATGAAAGCGGTATTGTCTCGTGCGAAACATTGAGAAGCTAGCGAAGAGCGGCTACGCGGCCTAAACAGACATGTCCCCCTGCGTGCGGTGTCCCAATTGAGGCGCACGCGTGAATCCCACGATGTACCTCGGTGGACACCCAAATCCGGCCACCAGTGGACACCTGAAAACCGGCCACCACAGGCGAGCTGAGGCGTAGCCCGGCGGGACGTTCCGAGAGGGACGTTTCCCGTCATGAGCAACGTCTTGGACGAGACCAAACAACAGCAGGTGAT
>CANGXD010000041.1 GCA_947457545.1 Gemmatimonadaceae bacterium | reverse complement strand
GCGCTGCGCGACGAATGGCAGGCCGAACACCCGGAGACCGGTCCCGTGGTCGCTATCGCGGCAGACAGCCCGATAGACGTCGTGACGACCCATTGTCTGCAGGCGCTGGTAGCGCGGTGGCCCGAGCGGTTCACGGCTGCGGCTACGGCGGCACTCAGCGCTCTTTGAGCACGATCAACTTCGATGCCTGAAATTCTTCCCGATGCGCCGCGTGCGCCACGACGAGCCCGTGCCCTGGCCGCTGCCGTTGCGTTCGGCGGACTGCTGGGCGTCGGCGGCTGGTGGGCAGGCCGAGACCTGACCGCCGCCGTGCAGCCGGCGCGTGCACCGCTCGGTGGGGCGCGCCTCTTCGACCAGGTCTCGGCAGCCGTCGCGCAGAGATACGTCGACTCGTTGCCGGCCGATACCATCTACGCCAAGTCGGTGGCGGGGCTGCTGAACGAGCTGGACGATCCGTTCACGTCCTTCCTCACCGAAGAGCGGGTCCGCCGGTTGAACGAGCAGATGGCGGGGACCTTCTCGGGCATCGGTTTGCAGATCGACATCCGCGACGGGTGGCCGATCGTCATCGAGCCCGTACTCGGTGGCCCGTCCGAACTCGCCGGCGTCATCGCCGGTGACCGCATCGTGCGCATCGGCAAAGAAGTCACGAAGGACCTCGATCGCGAAGAAGTCTTCCGTCGGCTGCGCGGCCCCACCGGCTCGTCCGTGACGTTCACCGTCGAACGCGGGGGACAGGAGCAGAACTTCACGCTGTTGCGTGACAAGGTGCATCTGCGGGCGGTGCAGCGTGTCGCCCTGTTGCAGAACGGCACGGGCTATGTGGACGTGAACGTCTTCAACGCGTTCACGGCCGCCGAACTTACGTCGGCCATCGATTCACTCGTGAAGATGGGCGCGCGCTCGCTGGTCATGGATCTGCGCGGCAATCCCGGCGGTTTGCTCGAGCAGGGCGTGGCCGTGGCGGAACTGTTCCTCGATCGCGGACAGAGCATCGTGCAGCTGCGCGGTCGCCCGGGGACGGCGCCGCAGACGTTCACCGATTCCATGCCGCAACGGTGGCCCACGTTGCCGCTCGCCGTGCTGGTCGATCGGTCGAGTGCGAGCTCGTCGGAGATCGTGGCGGGCGCGTTGCAGGATCACGACCGCGCGATCGTGCTTGGCGTGACGAGCTTTGGCAAAGGCAGCGCCCAAAACGTGTACCCGCTCTCGAGCGGTGGCGCGTTGCGTCTGACGATCGCACGGTGGTTCACGCCGGTGGGACGCAGCATCAATCGTCCGCCCGAGCGAAACCCCGAAGACGACGTGGAATCGGATACCGCCGGCGTGTCGCTCCCCGATACGATCCGCCCGCGCTTCCGTACCGATGCGGGGCGTACGGTATTCGGTGGCGGCGGCATTACCCCCGATGTCATCGTCGGAGATACCGTCGCGCCGCAGCCCGTACAGGCACTCGCTCGCGCCATGGGCAAGAACCTCGGCGCGTATCGCGATGCCATCTCCAAGTTGGCGCAGCAGCAGAAGCGGCAAATGAAGTCCGCCGGCGACCTCGTGTCGCGCGAACAGCTCGATGCGCTGTATGCCGATCTCGTCGCGCGGAAGGTGGCCCCACCGCGCGCCGTTTTCGATAGCGCCGCTCCGTGGATTGCGCGGTCCGTGGGCTACGAACTCACTCGGCAGGCCTTCGGCAGCGATGCGGAATTCATGCGCCGCACGCAGGATGATGCCGCCCTGCAGCGCGCGTCGCAGCTTCTCACCAGCGCGCGCACGCCGCGCGATGTGTTTGGCAATCTGGAACGGCGCGCGGTGTCGGTACCGGCCACGCCGTAAGGCATTGGTACACGGACGCGGTGTGTGCCGCGTCCGTGAATGCACAATCAGGCGCCCGGCAGTTTCGTCTGCACCTTGGCGCCCTTGGGCACCTTGAACTCGAACGCGTTCTTTGGCAGCGACGCGTCGGGTGACCACGAGGTCAGCGTGATCGTGCGATCGACCCCCTGACCGTCGATGACCTGCACGCGCACCGGCCGCGGCTCCTTGTCGTCGAGCCACAGCGTGGCTTTCTGGAAGGGCACCGCATCAGGATTGCGTGGCAGCAACTGCACACGACGCGTCGCTCGACCGTCAATGCTCACGGCCTCGCCACCGGAAATCACGAAGGCACGCTTGGGTGTCTCGAGCAACTGCCCCAGCAAATCGGCGACGATCGCACCGTCGGCGTCACCAGGAAGCTTGAGTACCTGGCCGGGCGCACTGCTTGGCAGATACACCCAGAGCGTCTTGCCGTCACCCACAATGCGATCGCCAACGGGCTGCGTGAAGGTGATGGAGACCTTTCCCGGACGCTGCTGCTGAAACACGCCACGCGACGTCACCGACCGCCCGAGCAGCGGATTGGTGATCTTCTGGTCGAAGTTGGCTTCGAGCGTTTTCGTACCGCTCCACGCTTTCGCCACGCGATCGTACGCCGTCTCGGCGCCGTTCTGTGCTTTCAGCGGTGCGCTCAGTAGTACTGTGAGCGCGATCACGCGGGGCAACGTACCGGGGATGATCTTCATGTGAGTGCTTACCCTGGATGTGGCGACTGGTGCCGTTGTGCCTGAGCGAAGGGGCCGGAGAGCTGAAGAGCCGGGGAGCCATCGTGTAATGCAGCTTCCCGGCTCCTCTGCTCTTCAGCTTCTTCTGTCAGGCACAACGAGCGAGCCGAAGCAAGCGGTGACGTTAGAGTTCCGTGACGCTTCGCCCAATCGCCGTGGCGATGGTGCGCAGCTGCCGCACGAGCTCGGCGAACTGATCGGGGTACAGCGACTGCGCACCGTCGGAGAGCGCCTTGTCGGGCGTGGGGTGCATCTCCACCAGAATGCCGTCCGCACCAGCAGCCACAGCGGCACGCGCCATGGGGGTCACCTTGTCGCGCAGCCCCGTGCCGTGGCTCGGGTCGGCCACAATGGGCAGGTGCGAAAGCTTCTGCACCACCGGAATGGCCGTGAGGTCGAACAGGTTGCGCGTCGCGCTATCGAACGTACGCACGCCACGCTCGCACAGAATGACGTTCGGATTGCCTTCCGACAGCACGTACTCCGCGCTCAGCAAGAGATCGTTGATCGTCGCCGCCATGCCGCGCTTGAGGAGCACCGGCTTCTTGAGCGTGCCCACGTGACGCAGCAGCGAATAGTTCTGCATGTTGCGCGCGCCAATCTGAATGCAATCGGCGTACTCGGCCACGAGGTCCGCGCCACGTTCGTCCATCGCTTCGGTGACGATCGCGAGCCCTGTTTCGCGACGCGCCAGCGCGAGCAGTTCGAGCCCCTGCTTGCCCAGTCCCTGAAACGCGTAGGGGCTCGAGCGCGGCTTGAAGGCCCCGCCGCGCAACGCGCTGCCGCCGGCCGCCTTCACCTGACGCGCCGCGGTCAGAATCTGCACTTCGCTTTCGACGGAGCAGGGGCCCGCGACAATGGGCACCTCTCCGCCACCAAAGCGTACGCCGGGAGCGATCTCGACGATCGTCTGCTCCGGCTTCCACTCGCGCGAGGCCTGACGATACGGTTTCTGCACGATGAGCACGTTCGACACGCCCGGCAGCCCCTCGATGTACGACCAGTCCACCTGGGCATCATCACCAAGGAGACCGATCGCCGTGCGGACTTCGCCCGGCAGAGGGAGGGGCTTGAAGCCCTGACGCGTGATCTCTTCACAGACCCGATCGATATCGGCGGAAGAAGCGTTGGGCTGCATTACGACCAGCATGTCACGTCCTCGGAAAGACTCTTAGAAGTCGACGGACCAGCCATCGGTGGCGCACACCGTGGGACCGTCGTAGAACTCTGCCACTTCGGCCGCGATGTCCACGGCTTCAACCGGCGGATAGAAATGCGTGAGCACGAGACGACATGCTTTCGCCTGCGCCGCCAGCGCCCCGGCCTGTCGCGGTGTGAGATGCTCGCGAATGGCCATGGAATCCGGCAGGGAACACTCGGCAAGGAGCAGGTCACATCCCTGCGCCCACGCCCCCAACGACTCGCTCACGCCGGTATCACCGGTGTACACGAGCCGTCGTGTTCCCTCACTGATGGAATATGCTACGCTCTCATCGGTATGCGGTACCGCACACGCCTGCAACAACACGTCTCCGGGCAACCGAATGATTTCGTCTGGGCCCACATCGCGGATGGTGAGCGGAAATCCCGGGGCCAGCATCCATGCGCCATAGACACCGGCCATACGCTCCATCAGTGCGCCCGTCCCGATCGGGCCATACACCGTGACGGGCTCACTGCGCGGCGGCAGTTGTCCCCAGCGCCAGCCCATGAGGAGGAGCGGCAGGTCGGCAATATGGTCGGCGTGGAAGTGTGTGAGCGCCACATGCGTGATGCCGCTCCAGTCCACCCCCAGGTTGGCCATGCGATGCACCGCGCCGCTGCCGCAGTCCAGCAGAAGACGGACGTCACCGGCTTCCACCAAATGCGCCGACGCCACGCGGGACGGGTGCGGAGCGGCTGTGCCGGTCCCGATCGTGGTCAGCTTCATGAGAGGCGGTCAGCGACCGCGGAAAACGATGCGACGCACGGTTGGCGCGCCATTGTTCGCGCGGAATCGCGCGAGAAACACTCCGGGAGCGACCGTCCGACCATCGGCCGCGGTACCATCCCAAACGAACCGGTTGTCGCAATTGCTCGACGTTCCCGGCGCGCCACGTCCATAGCGTCCGGCCGGAAACAGTTCGACTCCATCGTTCCCGGGCACGATACGCTTGACCAGATTGCCCCGCAGATCGAGCACATCGAGCGAGATCCGCGCGCCGTCTTCACCGACGTCGAACCAGAAGCACGTCGCGAAGCTCTCCGCCGACGGGAACGGGTTGGGGAAATTCTGATACAGCAGATTCGTCGTCGGCAGCAGCGGATCGGTAATGACGAACGTCCCCGCGCTGAACCTGCGCGACGATTCCCCGCTGGGGAGATACGCGCGCACGTTCCAGCCGTAGGAGGCGCTCGCCTGCAGGTCCACCACCGGGCGCCAGGTGGTGTCGCGCAAGCCGGAGACCGCCACTTCGGGACGGCCGCCCAGCGTGACTTCCACGTCGTACCGCCATGGGCCCACTGACGCGAGCACGGGCGCGCCGCTCCACACCAGTTCGGGGCGCCTGATGTCGAAGCCGTCGCCGGTCGGCGAATTGGGCCGGATCAGTCGCAACCATGCGGGGACGGTCTTGGGGCCAACAGTGGGTGACGAGAACAGCGGACCCGCAAAGGCGCGCACCCGGGCACGGGCGTACAGCTGCGCTTCGCTCTGAAGCGGACGGGTAAGCTGCACAGCGAACACGCTGTCCGTCTTCGTGAACGCGCTGTCGAAGACCACCTGCGTGAAATCAGGCGTGGACGACAGTTGCACGTTCACCAGCAACGGTCGGTCCGGACCGAGGCCCGCCGTCCGCACGGTGAACAACGGCGTGATGGACGAGAACGTCGTCCCCGCCGTGACCTCGAGCGCGACGGTCTGCGCCGCCAGACCGGCCGGTATCGCCAGAGCGAGCCCGGCGAAGAGCAGGCCGAGCACGCCCCGCCGTCGGCGTCGCATCACGCCGGCGACGGTTCCGCTTCCGACGCGTCGTCGGCCGGACTGATGTCCGGACTCGCCGGCGGTGCTCCCGCTTCGTCGTCGACGGACGGGCCGTTCCGCAGGCGCACGCTCACGATGCTGGACACACCAGGCTCCTGCATCGTGACACCGTACACCGCGTCGGCAGCTTCCGACGTCGTGCGCGGGTTGTGCGTGATGACGATGAACTGCGTCCGCGACTTGAAGTCGTTGAGCATCTTCACGAAACGGCCGATGTTCTGGTCGTCGAGCGGCGCGTCCACTTCGTCCATGAGGCAGAAGGGGCTCGGCTTGGTGAGGAAGATGCCGAAGAGCAGCGACAACGCCACAAGGGCACGCTCACCGCTGGAGAGCAGGTGAATGCGCTGCGTCTTCTTGCCGCGCGGCGACGCGTGCACTTCGATGTCGCAGTCGAGCGGCGCGTCGGGATTCTCGAGACGCAGGTCGCACTCGCCACCCCCGAACATGCGCTGGAAGATCTGCCGGAAGTTCTCGCGCACCTGTGAGAACGTCGCGAGGAACAGTTCGCGTGCCGTGCTGTCGATTTCGCGGATGGCCTGATGCAGCGACTGCTTGGCCGCCACGAGATCGTTGCGCTGGCTCGTGAGGAACTCGAGGCGACGCTGCTCTTCCTCGTGCTCTTCGATCGCGAGCGGATTGACCGGGCCGAGTTCGTCGAGCGACGCGCGCAATGTCGCCGCTTCGCTGCGAAGTTCTTCGGTGGGGAGCTCCAACTCTTCGAAGCCGTCGAGCAAATCGTCGAGCGAGCGACGCCACTCCGTCTCGAGACGCGAGCGGATCGTTTCGCGACGCCCCGCGAGTTCCGTGTGCCGGAGCTGCGCGCCATGCAACTGCTCGCCCAACGCCGTCGAACGACGACGCACTTCGTCCAACGTGGCTTCGCAGGCATCCGACGCCGCGGTCGCCGCCGCCACGGCGCGCTCCGCTTCGCCGAGGCGCCCTTCAGCGTCGGCCAGATTCTTCTGTTCCGTGTCGAGCTCGGTGCGCCAGCCGTCGAGCTGCTGCACCAGTTGCTGATCGGCATCGCTGAGCGTGGACAGCTCGTTGGCCAACGCTTCGATGCGCGCGGCCGCGGTGCTGTCCTCTTCGAGTAAGCGCTTCTCGCGGTCGATCGCAACCGACAACCGCGCTTGTGCCTGCGCCTGCGCTACCTGCCAGGTGGCCCGTGCTTCGCGCGCCTGCTCCTGCTCGCGCTCGTACAGCGACAGCTCTTCGCGGGCCGCCGTGATGTCGGTGTCCGCTTCGCCGGCGCGCGCGTGCAGCGCTTCGGCCTGCTGCGCCAACTGGCGTGTCCGCTGCTCGAGTTCTTCGAGACGCGACACGAGCCGTTCGGCCAGCGCGCTCGACTGCGCCAGTTCCCGCTCGGCGCGCTCACGACGACGCTCGACTTCCGTTTGCACTTCGGCCGCACGTCGCAATTCCTGCTGCGCACGGTTGTTGCCTTCGATGGCGATCTGCTGGGCACGCTCGGCGTCCGCCAGCGCGAGACGCGCGGCATCGGCCGACATCGCGGCTTCGTCACGACGCGCTTCGGCAGCGGCCAAGTCACTCTCGAGGCGCGTGAGCTCGGCGCGACGCTGCAGCGGGCCCGGGCCGCCGGCATTGCCCGGCAGATACACCGCCCCGCGTTCGTCGATGAACGCATCACCGCCGTCGAGCGCACGCACCTTGCCCAGCAGCGCCTGAACCCAGCGCGACGCGGGGCCCTGCGTTTGCACACTGCCACCCAACGCGCCTTCGAGCGACGTCATCTCCATGACCACGTCGAGCGGCAGCAGGAGAATCGGGCCGGGCTGCGACTGCGCGTGCCACTGGCGCACGGCGCTCGCCGCGTCCGCATCGCGAACGACGATCGCGTGCATCGTGGCGCCGAGGTACCGCTCCACCAGCTTGGCGGTTTCGCCGTCGGCGGTGAGGAAGTCGGTGAGTGGACCGAGTACGGCCCCGTCGCCAAAGCGCTCGCGCTCCTTGAGGAGCTTGGCTGCCGACGGCGCCAGACCGACGCGTTCGCGTTCGAGCGCCGCGAGCGCGTTCATCTTGCCTTCGAGATTGGTGCACAGCTGCACGGCATTCGCCATGCTCGCTCGCGACTCGGCATCGGCCGTACGCGCCGTCGCGGCGGTGAGGCGGGCGCCTTCGAGCTCGTGCTGTGCGTCCTGCGCGTTCTCCTGCGTGAGCTGCACCTGCTCGCGCGCGTTGATCAGTTCACGTTCGATGGCATCGAGCGCATCGGCGAGATTCTGCCGTTCGATTTCGAGCGCTTCACGACGCTGCTGCGTTTCGGCCTGTTCACGCGCGGCGCCATCTCGATCGAGTTCGATGCGACGTGCCTGATCGCGATGCTCACGCACCTGACGCTCCAGCTGATCGAGCGCCGAACGCGCCACTTGCACCGACTCGCGCGCCGACTGCTCGGCCGAGAGGCGCTGCTGCAGCGCTTCACCAGCATCGGCCAGTTCCTTCTCGAGCGTCGTCCGGTCGGTGGCCGCCTTGTCGCGATCCTCGCGCAGGCGACGGCCGAACGCTTCGTTCTCCACGCGCTCCTGCTCCGCGCGCTCTTTTCGCATGGTGGTGCTGCGCTGACGCTCTTCCGCCACCGCCAGCTCGCGCTCGAGCCGCTGCGTCTTGTCACGCTGCTCGGCGGCGAGGCGCGCCAGTTCCACACGGCTCGCTTCGGCGGCGCCGCGGGCAGCATGCGCTCCTTCACGCTGCTGCTCGGCGGCCGCGATCTGTTCTTCGGCGCCCGGAAGCTCAGCGCGCAATTCTTCGAGACGGCCATCGAGCGCTTCGAGCTCGTCTTTCCACGCGGCCATTTCGCGAGTGGCCAGCGAAATCTCGACAGCAAAACGGCGCGACGTGAGCTCGGCATGCCGTTCGGCCCGACGACGCTGACGGGCGAGCGAGCGCACCTGGCTCTGCACTTCGTTGATGAGGTCGTCGAGGCGCGCGAGGTCGGTCGTGGTCTCTTCGAGACGACGTTCGGCACTGCGGCGACGGTCGCGATACAGCCCCACGCCAGCAGCTTCTTCGAACAGTTCACGACGTTCGTCGGGACGGTCGGAGAGCAGCGCATCGATCATCTTGCTTTCGATGACGACACCAGAGTCGGCCCCGAGCCCGGTGCCACGCACGAGATCCTGAATGTCGCGCAACCGGCAGGGCGCGCGATTGAGCAGGTATTCGCTCTCGCCAGAACGCAGCAGGCGACGCGTGATCACCACTTCCTTGAACGGAATGGGGAGCTCGCCCTCGGTGTTGTCGAAGTGGAGCGACACTTCCGCCATGTTCACCGGCTTGCGCGCCGACGACCCGTGGAAAATGACGTCTTCCATCTTCGCACCACGCATGGCGCGGGCACGCTGTTCGCCAAGCACCCAGCGCACGGCGTCGGAGACATTCGATTTGCCCGATCCGTTGGGGCCGACGATCGCCGTCACGCCCTTCTCGAATACGAATTCCAGATGATCGGCAAAGGCCTTGAAGCCATGCACTTCGAGCTTCGTCAGACGCACTAGAACGCTCTCCCCGTTCGATAAACCAACACAGGCGCGACACCGGCAGTGCGCAGAGACGCCGCAAGCGCCGTCGCCTGCGACGGCGATTCATACGCACCGGTGTAGATGATCGCGCTGCCGTCATTCTGACGCAGCGCGTAGGCAATGACTCCCCGTGACGCCAGTGCCGCGAGGCGCGTGGGTACGAGGGAGGTGGTGACGTTGGACTCGATGCGAAACGCCAACGGCACCGCGACGATGCTCCCCGAGCCGATGATCTTTTCGGTGCGCAACCGCGCGAGCAACGCTTCGGCATCGGCGCGCGAAGCTGCCGCACCTACGGTGACGCGGAACCACTCTTCCCGTTCTTCCATCACGGGCGAGAGCGCCACCGCTTCGAGCGATCGGATTTTGGGGTCCGGCATAGCGGCCGCGCGCGTATTCGCGGTGGCGAAGTACACGGCATAGCGTGCCGCCGACGCCGAGTCTTGCGGATTGGCGATGGCGAGCGACGTGACGGCGGCGCTGTCCACGGCCGTCGTGTCACGCTGCGTGCTGTCACCGATGACGTTGCCCAACGAATCGCGCTGCACGCTGTCGCGCGGAGGGACGTTCGCCATCGGCGTGGGGGGAACGACGAGGGCTGCGGTGTCCGGTTCGGGCGACTTCCCCGACAGCAACGCGACGACGGGAGCCGGCAACCGCTCGGCAATCTGTGGCCACAGAGCGACGACGGCGGCGACGACCGCGGCGAAGAGCATGAGCAGAATCCACACGCGTCGACGGCGGCTGTCCGCATCGTGCTGCGCCGCTTCCCGCGCGCGCGCTTTGCTTTCGCGCTTGGGGGTGTCCGTCGTAGGGGCAGGCGGGGGCGGGGCTGCCGGCGCTGCAATGAGCGGAATGCCCGGCGGTGCAGGGAACGCCGTTTCGCCAACGGGCATGAGCGCGCCAACAAAGCCGCACAACTCGGCGAAGCCCGCCACCTGCGGCTTGGCCACGACAATGAGTAGCGCGCCCACCTGGTGAAAGCCTGCCGCCAACCGGCGCCAGCGGTCGTTCGCGTACACTTCCTGGTGATCGACCGATTCCGTGCCACTCGGCATCAGGAACACGTTGTCGGCGCCCTGCATGGGGCGCGCGATCTTGTTCAGGGAGACGCCGTAGAGAAAGCTGTCCGCAATGCCATGCGGATCGTCGCCCGTGAGCTGTGTTTCGATGGCCGGCGATTCGCCAATGAGATCGGCAATCGCCACCCGTCGACGTTGCCCGTGCGTACGGGCCACGCCAATGGCAACACTGACAGCGACCGACGGATCGTTCGCCGCAATGACGACGGCGCACACGCTGTCGAGCAGCGGCGCCAGCCGTCGGCCTTCAACTTCCCACGGGGCGATGAGTGAACCAGGTGCGGTCATGGAGCGCCCTCGAAAATCCAATAACTTTGCCCCGACGCTTTGCCGACGCGCTCCGCCTCGGCACGTGCGGGGAAGGGGCCGAGCACGACGCGATAGAGCGTCTTGCCAGACCGCTCGGAAGTCGTGATGCGCGGCGACAGCCCGTCGACGCGAATACGCGAGGCCAGTGCGCGCGCTTGCGTTTCGTCGAGGACCGCCGCGAACGAGACGGTGAACTGCGCGGCGCTCGTGCCTAATGCGGTCGTGCCGGCGCTACTGTCGACGTGCACCACCGTACTCTCGGCGGCGGCGCGCGCCGCATTGGGCGCCATGTCCGACGAATCGCGCGGCGCGCTCGTGCGGAACTGGACCGGCTGATCGAGCCCGGCCGCGCGCGGACGGAATCCGTTCCAGCGCAGCGTATGCCAGAAGGAGTTGGCACCGCCTTCCACCACCTTCATGTCGGCAAGCGTCGTCGGATGCGCAAAGACCACATCCTCGCCGCGCGCAAACGCGATGGCGGCATCGGGCAGTACGAGTGGCAAGTCGTTGCGCCATTCACTGCGCAACACGCCAATGAGTTCGTCGCTCGCGAGGCTCACGACGAAGATCGAATCCTTGTTGCCTTGCGCGAGCAGCACGCGCCCCATGGGGTCCATGCGCAACGCGCGCGGCGGTCCGGGCAACTTGATCTTGCCGGTCACGCCTTCTTCAAAGCGATCGACAATGCGGAGGACCGATTCTCCTTCGAGCGCGACGAATAACCGGTCACCACTTGGGGTTGCGGTAATGGCGCGAATGGGGTCGCCCATATCGACATCGAGCGCCTTGCCCAGATCGCGGGTGCGCACGGCGAGGACCTGCTCGTCGGCCCCGAAGAAGACACGGTCGCCCACGCCACCGGCGGTCCGCTCGACGGTGCCGGCAAGGGCGGCCGCATCACCACCAATGGCAAAGGACAGGCTGTCGGACACCGTTTGCTGTGGCGGACGCACGCGCCACACGACGGCGCGGTCTCCCTTGGCCCCAGCCACGATGAGCGAGCCATCCTGCTGCGCGTGCAAGGCCTGTGCAGGCAGCGGCGGGGTAAACGACCAGTCCCCGCCACTCGGCGTGAAACGGGTAATCTCGCCCGCCGCGGTCAACGCGTAGATGGATCCGCCGTCGGCCGAAGACACGGCGCGCACGGGTTCATCGCGCATGGTGTTGACGCTGCCCACACGCAAGTCGATGCGGACCGGAGCGCCGCCCGTGTCGACGGCGGCGAGGTATCCGTCGTCAGCGCCGAAGGCGACGACGCGGCCGAGCGCCGGCACGCGCGTGATGGAGCGCCACACGATCGTATCGAGGGCGGGATAGCGCGCGGCCGTCAACACACCACCGTTGCGCGAAACGCGCAGCACGATGGGATCGGGTCCGCCGGGAATACTGGGAGTGGCGCCGGCTCCAGAGGGGCGGGACGAGCGATCGGAACAGCCGCACGCGAGGAGCACGAGCGCCGACGCGATGAGCGTGCGCACGAGGGAAAGGTACCCCGCTCGGGGCCCCGCAGGGAGGGGTTGCGGTGAGGGCGAGGGGCACTTTGGCCACCTCGCCCGGGGCAGGCTACGCCCGCCCGCCGTCGGCTAGTACGACGCCCCGAAGAACCAGGTCCCGAAGCCCTTGGCGTTCGGGCGGCTCACCGGCACGGCCCAGTCCCAGCGGATGATCGCGATGTTGAACAGGTTCATGCGGATCCCGAACCCGTAGCTGCGGAGCAGGGCGCGCTGCGTGTCGACGTTGTAGTTCGCGTCGCGCGTCAGGGTGGGGGTCTGTCCCTTGGACCATGCCAAGCCGGCATCGTAGAAGAACAGGCCGTCGACGGGCGGGAGGCCCCCCAACAGGTTCGTGCGGTTGCCGTACCGGCGCAGAATGGGGAAGCGCAGTTCGGCGTTGGCGAACGCCACCCGGCTGCCGATGAGCTCCGCCCCGCCGCACGACGACCCGTCGTCACTCGGAAGCCCCGTGCACCCGACCGCTCCGATGTCTTCGCGGTTGTAGCCGCGCACGAAGTCGGGGCGCCCGATCCACTTGGGGAAGCGCGCCTCATCACGGCCCACCGACAGGCTGCTGGTGAAGCGTGTGGCGAAGGTGACGTAGTTGAACAGAATGGGCACGTAGGAGCGCGCATCGACGAGATACTGCGTCCACTGCCACGTGCCGATGCTGGGCTCCACTTCGAGTCGCACGCGCCGCCCGGTAATGGGGCCCGTGAAGCCGAAGAGCGTGTTGTCGGTCACGAAGGCCATATTCGGCGAGATCGTGTTGGCAGACGCCACATTGCGCGTAGGCCCGCGCTCGAAGCCGCTCGCGAAACCGAAGCCGTAGTCGACGAGCCGGTTGAACGAGAACACCTGCTGGTCGATGTTCTGGAACCGCGCCCCCAACTCAAAGCGCGTGAAGCGATTGAGCGGATACAGGCTGGTCGCAAACACCTGACGCACCACCAACCGGGTGATCTCCTGCGTCTGCACGAACTGCGTCTGGCTGTTCTCCTGCGGTGTTTCGAAGAAGCCCGACACCAGATACAACGGCTGCTGCACCACGCCCGTGTTGTACTGCAGACGACGTCCCAGGCTGGTGTAGCCTACGAACACCTGCGCGTCACTGAGTTGCCCATTGATGGAGCCGGAGAGCGCCAGACGACGGTCGCCGAGCAGGTCGCTGAGCACGATGGTGGTACCGCCATACGTCCCCTGGCCGAAGCCACCTTGCTGATAGCCGATGCTCGGCTGCGCTACATACTCAGGCGTAAGCTTGCCCTTGTAGCGGCCATCGCTGAGACGCGTGGAGTCGGGGAGATTGAAGTCGAAGCTATCGAGCATCGCCTTCACGCTGATCGTTTCCGCCTGCCGGGCAAGCACGCTCACGGGCAGTTCCGCCGACGCGCGGGCCACCGCACCCGTGGCGGGACGATAGAACGACTGACGCGCGGCGACCGTGTCCTGCACAGTGCCGCGGCGCAAATGCGCGGTGGGGTCCACCGGGGCGACCGGGCCGGTCGACTTGACGCCACCCTGCTGCGCCTGTGCCATCAGGCGGGGATCGCGGAACGGCTGCTTCTTGAGCGACCGCGGGTTCTGCACCTTCCAGATGGAGTGGTCGGTCTGTTCGTAATACACGAACGCCATCACGTCGGCCTCGCGCGCCCAGCTCAGGGCAGGCGACTGCTCGGCCGTGGCGGTCACCGCGCCCAGCACGTTCGTGAGCTGATAGTGCTCGCGATCGGTGAAGTCGTACAGGAAGATGTTGGCGATGCCCGTTCGATCGGAAATGAACGCGAGCGACTTGCCGTCGGGCGCCCACTGCGGATTGATGTTGCGGCCGCCCTGATTGGGAATAACCGTGATCTTCTGCGTGTCGAAGTCGTAGAGCGAGACGCGCCACGGTCCGATCTTCAGGATGTCCATGTCGGTGTCGGGGCCACGCTCCGACACGAACGCGATGGTCTGGCCATCGGGAGACCACGACGGCGAGAGATCGCCGTAGGTGTCCTTGGTGATCTGCGCGTAGCCGGGCGCATCGAGCGACGCGACGTACAGGTCGCTGGTGCCGTGGCGCAGTCCGCTGAACACGATCTTGCGGCCGTCGGGCGAGAAGCTCGGGCTCAGCACCTGATCGAGCTCGAAGTCGAAATCCTTCACGACTTTGCGGCGCGCGACATCCATGACGTACAACACGTCACGTCCACCACGCTGACCCGTAAAGGCCAGCAACTTGCCGTCGGGGGAGAAGGAGGGCTGCGAATACAGGAAACGCAGCTGCTCGAAGTCGGGATTGGTCGTGGTCTTCACCAGCCGCGTGATGCGCTTACCGGTCTTCGCGTCGGCCAGATACATCTCGGGGAAGACTTCGCCGCGCAGCAGGCTGCCGTAGCCGATGTACGCGATGTACTTGCCGTCGTTCGACAGCGCGGGGGCCACGAACAGGTTGGCAATGCTCCCCGTGCGCTTCTGCGAAAGCAGCGGCTGCGCAAAGCTGCGCGGGCGGTCGAGGTTGGCCACGGCCGTGAGATACTTGGCCTGCATGGCCGCCTTCCACTCGGCGCTCAGATCATCGAGCGACAGGCCGATTTCGCGGCGGAAGGCGCGGTCGATGCCGAGGCTGGGGGTGGCGTTCATGATTTCGCCGATGACTTCGTCACCCCAGCGCGCGCCGACGTACTGCCAGAGCGCGAGTCCGTAGCGATACGGAAAATACTTGTCGGGACGCTCCGTCATCTGCGCGATGGTGGGGAGCGAGTTGTTCACGACGGCATCGCGGACCCAGGCGTCGGTCCACGGATGGTTGGGGCCGATGGACAGATATTCGGCCAACCCTTCCATGTACCAGAGCGGCGGATTGACCATCGCCAGGTTCTGCAACCCGGCGCCGGCACGTCCGCGCGAAAAGATGTCGAAGGTGAACACGTGCACCATTTCGTGAATGAGCACGTGTTCGAAGCTGGCCCAGTCGCCGCTGAAGAACTGCGCCATGCGCTGGCGCAGCGGGTCGGTGACACCGCCAGTGCCTTCGCCGAGATCACCGAAGACATTGCTCTGCGCAAAATCCCCCGACGATCCGAAGATCAGGATGGGCTTTTTTTCGCGGAACTGGTGCGCGGTGAGTCGCGACAGGCGCGCGTACGCCCGCTCGGACATGCGCGCCGCATCGGGCGCGACGTCGGCGATCTGCGGATAGTAGTGAACGAGAAAATGTTCGGTCTCGATCACCCGCCAGTTGAGGCGGTCGTACTGCACCTGGTTCTGTCCGAAATACCCTTGCGCGGCAAGCGGCGTCAGCGGAGCAGTGGCCGTGAGTGCGGCAACCGCAAACGTGAGAGCCGTACCGAGTCGTGACCACCACTTCGCCTGCGCCATGCGTGTTACGCTCCCTGCGTGATTTCGGCGTCCAGCCGCAGCGGTGTGGCATCGCCCCACAACCGCTCGAGCTGATAGAACTGCCGCAAGGTGGGATGGAAGACATGAATCACGCAGTCGGCATAGTCGAGCAATGCCCACCGGCCCTGCGTGAGTCCTTCAGTCATGGTGGTAGACACCCCACCTTCCTTCAACCCTGCCTGTATGTGCTCAGCGACCGCGCGGACGTGCGTGTCCGAGGTCCCGGAAGCGATAACAAAAAAGTCGGTCATATCCGTCACACCACGGAGATCGAGGACCACGATGTCAGTGGCCTTCAAATCGCTCGCCAGCGCAGCTGCGCGGCGGGCGATGGGTTCTCCGGGGCTCGGGCGTCGTTCGGCCATATCTCTATTGGTAAGGGCGTCGTGGCGGGGGGTGAGTTCCACGGCATTTTCGGTACCCCGCCATCTTCCCGAAGGTTGCGCTGAAAACTACGACACGGACAGGGGGGGGGATGCCCAGTCTGTCCGATTGGTGAAGAAAACATCGAGGGGGAGCCCGGCGTCCGGACTCCCCCTCGAGGACTGATACGTGATCCTGCTTACTGCTTAATGATCCAGACCTTGATCTCGGGGTGCACATCCGCGTGCAGCTTGATGGCGACCTTGTACATGCCGAGGGTCTTGATGGGCTCGTTGAGCTCGATCTGACGCTTTTCGATCTTGAAGCCCTGCGCTTCGAGCTGCTGGGCAATGTCACCCGAAGTGACGGAGCCGAAGAGCTTGCCTTCTTCGCCGACGCGCGCCGCGAAGGTCACCGAGACTTCGGCGAGCTTGTCGGCGATGGCCTGCGCGGCCGCCT
The DNA here is from genome assembly GCA_947457545.1 of Gemmatimonadaceae bacterium. GTDB lineage: Bacteria > Gemmatimonadota > Gemmatimonadetes > Gemmatimonadales > Gemmatimonadaceae > Gemmatimonas. Next base: position 7,855 of record CANGXD010000041.1, on the reverse strand, counting down.
TGCGCTCACCCTCGAGCGCTTCGAGACGGCTCTTTTCGGCCGCGATGCGCTTGCGGTTGCCGGTCGTGGCTTCGTAAGCGAGGCCGCGGGGGAGCAGGAAATTGCGGGCATAGCCCGGCGACACGGAGACGATGTCACCAGGATGTCCGAGCTTGTCGACGGCGTTGCGGAGAATGACTTCCATGGGAACTCCGGGTCGAACCGGTAAAAGAAAGTAAGGTTACGGCGACCACGGCCGACGCGCTTGCGCGTCAGCACGGAAGTCGCGCCACGTATCGCCAAGTCCCAAAGTGAAGGTGATCGTGAGCAATGCCACGAGCACCCACACCGGTCCGAGGACCGGGACCAGCACCGCCAAACCGAGTAGCACATAGACCGCTACCCTGTCCGGGATGTACCACGTAAGGACACCTGCGCCGCGAAGCGCATATAGCGTCCCGAAAAACCCAACGAGATTGAGGCCGGCTGTGCGCCACTCCGTCAGCGACGGGAGCAGCAGCGTGGTGACACCGACGATCAATCCCCACACCCACTGATCGTTGAAGCGCAGGTTGCGCAGCGCCGCCAGCGGCGGGCCGATACGGGCCCGCGCCAAACGGTGATACGCCGCCCATCCCAACGCCAGCGCCAGCAGACTCTCCAGCGCCAACAGCGCGGGGGCCAACCGGACCAGCGGGGCCGCACTCGCTCCACCCACCGACGCGGACGCCGGCTGCGGTTCGGCAAGGGCGATCAGCAATCGCTCCATCCGCTCCGTACGTTCGACCGCTTCGGGGAAGCGCACCGCAAAGGCGCGCCACGACTCCGAAGCCGTTCGGGTACGCCAGAGGTCGAGCGACGCATCGAGGCGCTGCTGATACTCGATCGAGAGCATCTGCGACGCGGCATCGAAGGCGCCGGAGCCGGTAGCCGACCGGGTAGAGAACCCAGCCAACGTGACCACACCACTCAGCGCAATCGCCGCCAGTGCGCGGGTGAGGAACGGCTTGGACGCAGACACCAGGCATACGAGCCCGAACGCTGCGGCCAACGTCACCGCCCATCCTCGCAGAAAGGCGCCATACCCGGAAAATGTGAGCGGAACATTCCACACCACATACCCGGCGGCGATCCCCCACACGAGTCCCAGCACCAGCCGACCTCCAGCCCACCACCCCACGATCGCGCAGGACGCGATGGCCACCAGGACCACCAGCGCAAACTGTTCGACCGGCAGCAACAGGCGGACGGTTCCTGCCAGCAGCGCGAGGGCGGGCGGCCAGGCCGGTGCGGCGGTCACAGCGACCATCAGCAACATGCCCAGCACGAACCACAGCCACCCGCGCTCCTGCGGAGCAGTCGCGGCGAGATCCGGCGCGACTGCTCCGTTCATCTTTACGCCGTCTGGCCCTTCACGTACGGAAGGAGCGCGAGGAAACGCGCCTTCTTCACGGCCTTCGACAGCTGACGCTGGTGACGCGCGTCCACACCGCTCAGACGGCTCGGCAGGATCTTGCCGTAATCCGTGATGAAACGGGCGAGGAGACGGTCGTCCTTGTAATCGACGTAACGGATGCCCGCTTCAGTGATCGGGCAGGGCTTCTTCTGGCGGCGCATGGGTTAATCCTCGTCGTCGTCGTCATCGTCGCTCGCGCGACGGCGCGAGGCGAGCTCTTCATCGGAGAGCTTGGGCGCACCCAGCTCATGCTCATACAGCGTAACCATGTAGCGGACCACCCCTTCGTCGAGCTTGAGCGCACGCTCGAACTCGGGCAGGGTTGCCGGCGTCGTGGTGAAGTTGCTGATGACGTAGTAGCCGTTCTCGTGACGGCCGATCTTGTACGCGAGCTGACGACGGCCCCAATGCTCGATCGTCGCCGGTTCGGCGAGATTCAGCAGGCCCTGCAGCTTCTCGAGCTTTTCAGCAATGGCCGTATCTTCGAGCGCGCTGTCGAAGATGTACACGGCTTCGTACTGCCGCGTCGGACTACGGCGGATTTTGAGCTTTGCCACTCGGCAATCCTCCCTGTGGTCATGAGTGCCACCCGCAGTGCCGAGCCGCGGGCGGAGGGTGCAGCGGAACTCCCGAGGAACACGGGATTTTCCGGATGAGCCTTGAATTCTAGACAAATCATGGCCGAACAGCAACACCGGTGAGTTTTCTCCCCTGCTGCCGATACTGCCGGTAGGGCCTCGTTCCAAACGGGGCGAATGGCAGTGAACGGTAAGGCGGAGTTTGTCGGAACATGATGCTGGAACGGCTGACGGGCGGTAAATCGGGTTCGGTGAGCAAGGGGCGGGCAGTCCGGGGCGGGTGGTTCGCGCGCGCCGCACTGCTTGCCACGTTCGTATTGGGGGGGTGCTCATCCGCCGATCCCGTCGCGCCGCCGGTGCCGGATACCGTCACGATTGCCGTCCCCACCTCGGTGCTGACCGTCGGCGAGATTGGCTTCCTGCAGGCACGGGTCGCCGTGGCCGGCGGGGGCGCCCCCAGCGCGAACGTCGTATGGACCTCCAGCGCCCCCAACGTCCTGTCGGTCGCCCCCGGCGGGGTGCTCACGGCCATGTCCCGCGGACGGGCCGAGATCACCGCCGCGATGGCCTCGAACCCCAACGTCAAATCCAGCGTCGCGCTCTCGGTGGTCGGCGCGTCGGCGCTGCGCCTCGATACCAGAACCGCCGCGCTGGCTGAAGGCACCCAGCGTCGGCTGGCCGCAACGGTCACCTACGATGAAGGGGCCACCGCCACGCCGGTCGTCTGGCGCTCCACCTTCCCGGCGGTCGCTCTGGTGGACAACCACGGTATGATCACCGCGCTCACGGAGGGCACCACGGTCATCCGGGCCACTGCCGCGGGGCAGGTCGATTCGGCCGTGATCACCGTGTCGCCGCAGGCGGTGGGCAGCATCAGCATCGATTCGGCAAGCAACGCCGCGCTGTTCATCGGCGACCGACGCACGCTCACGGTGACCGTCCGAAATCCTGCCGGCGTCAATCTCAGCGGACGGACGATTACCTGGACCAGCGCCAACCCGTTGGTCGCCACGGTTTCCAACGCGGGGATCGTCAGCGCCGTGGGCGCTGGCACGACCGTCATCTCCGCTGAGTCCGGGGGACGCATCGCCGAGGTGAACGTGGTGGTCATCGAGCGCGCCGCGTCGATCACCCTGACACCGGCGGCCATACGAGTCCCACGGGGCCGGACGGAGCCAGTGAGCGCCGTCATCCGCAATGCCGCCGGTACCATCCTCACCGATCGGCGGGCAGTGACGTGGAGAACGTCTGCCCCAACGATCGCGACAGTCGACGCCGATGGCACCGTCACCGGCCTGGCCAATGGCACCGCGTCCGTCACGGCCACGGTGGACGGGATGTCGGGCGTCGCTGCCATTACCGTGGTCGATCCGGTCGCGACGGTGCTCGTCACACCAGCCACCGTCAATCTCTCGTCGGGGATGACACAGCAGATGACCGCCTCCGCACGCGACGCGAGGGGAGGAGCGGTCACCGGGCGCCCGGTCCTGTGGACATCGTCGAATCCTGCGGTCGTATCGATTGGCGCGAGTGGTGTGGTCACCGCAGTCTCGCCGGGCAGCGCCGTCATTACCGCCACGGTCGAAGGCGTGGATGCCACCGCCACCGTGACCGTATTGCGCCCCGTCGCGTCGGTGTCGTTCACCTCGCTCCAATCGAGTCTGTTCATCGGCCGCACCATGCAGCTCTCCGTGTCGGCGCGTGACGCGCAAGGCGTCACGTTGACGGGACGGACGGTGACGTGGGCCAGCTCCGACCCGGCGATCGCTACTGTTTCGGCGACGGGACTCGTCACCGCGATCGCCGCGGGAACGGTCACGTTCACGGCGAACGTTGAAGGCGTGGAAGCCAACGCATCGCTCACCATGGTGGCGCTCCCGCCGGCACTCACGGCCATCAGGGCGTCGGTGGATACGGTCGTGCTGTATCAGGGGCAGCGGGCCGCCGTGACGGCGACCGTCACGCAGCCCACCGGCGCCCCCACGGCGACCATCACCTATGGGACGGTCATGCCGTCGGTGGCCACGGTGGCGAACGACGGCGTGATCTCCGCCGTTGGCCCCGGCACCGCCCGGATCACCGTCACGGCGGCCGTGGCGGGGAACGTCAACTTCTCGGCGGCCACGCAGTCCACGATCGTCGCGGTGATCGTGAGGCCGCTGCCGGTGGCATCGGCGCAGATTACCCCCGGCAATGCCAATCTTGTGGTTGGCGGCACGCAGCAGTTGGCCACTGTCGTGCGCGACTCGCTGGGCAACGTGCTTACCGAGCGCACCGCGCGATGGGCGTCGTCGAATTCGGCGGTGGCCACCGTGAGTGCCACCGGGCTCGTGACCGCCGTGGCGGTCGGCTCGGCCACGGTCACCGTCACCGTGGAAGGCGCCACGGCAACGGCGCTCCTGTCCGTTGGTCCGCTACCGCCTGCTATCACCAGCCTCACCGTCTCGCCAACGGCGGTGAGTCTGGTCGCCAGCCAGACACGTACGCTGACCCCGGTGCTCGTGCGGCCCACCGGCGCTGCCGCCGCGACCGTCACCTACGGGAGCGCTGATCCCAGCGTCGCGATCGTCTCGAGCACGGGCGTGATTACCGCGCTGTCCACCGGGACGGCGATCATCACCGTGACGGCGACGGCGGCCGGCAATACGTCGTTTGCCGCCGCGACGTTGACTGAACTGGTAACGGTGACGGTCGCGCCGGCCGTCGCCAGCGTGCAGGTCACCCCCGGCTCGGTGTCGATCATGCCGGGCAGCACACAACAGCTCACCACGACGGTGCGCGATTCCAGCGGCGCAGATCTCACCGGGCGCGCGGTCACGTGGACCACCTCGAATCCGGCCATCGCCACGGTGACGGCCACTGGCCTCGTCACCGCGGTCGCCGTGGGCACCGCCACGATCACCGCGACCGCAGGCGGCGTGACCGGCACCATGACCATGACGGTTCTCGCACTCCCCACGTCGATCACCGCGGTGTCCGTGACGCCCACGTCGGTCAGCCTGGCGGTCGGCAGAAGCTCGGCGCTCTCACCGGTCGTGACGCAGCCCAACGGTGCTCCGGCGGCCACGGTCACCTTCGGCACCACGGCGCCAAGTGTCGCCACGGTTTCGTCAGCGGGGCTCATCATTGCGGTGGGGCCGGGCACCGCTACCATCACGGTCACCGCGTCGTCGGCGGGCAACACCGGTTTCTCCGCGGCGTCGCGAACCGCCACGGTCACGGTGAGTGTGACGGACGTGCCGGTCGCTACGGTGACCGTTGCGCCGGCGAACGCCAGCGTGCTCACGGGCTCCACGCAACCTTTGACGGTTACCGTTCGCGACTCCGCGGGACAGGCGCTTACGGGCCGAACGGTGAGCTGGGCCACGCTCAACGCGAGCGTCGCGACGGTGAACTCGACTGGGGTCGTGACCGGCGTGTCGGCGGGAACGGTCACGATCACCGCAACGGTCGACGGCATCGTGGGATCTGCCACGATCACGGTGCAGACGCCGCCGCCCGGCATCACGGCGCTGAGTGTGTCGCCGACGTCCGCGACCGTTTCCGTAGGGCAGACGCGCACGCTCACCTCGACGGTCTCGCAGCCAACCGGAGCGCCAACGGCCACCGTCAGCTACAGCTCGTCGAATCCGGCGATTGCGACGGTCTCGCCAACCGGCGTGGTCAGCGCCGTGGCCACCGGATCGGTGACGATCACCGTGACCGCGACCTCTGCCGGCACGGCAAGCTTCTCAAGCACGACGTCGACGTCGAGCGTCACCATCACCGTGGTGCCCTAGACGGGCGCTCCCCGCGGTAAGTTGTTCGCCATGTGCGGTCGCTACGGTTTTGGTAATCCTGCCCGTCTGGGCACCCTCCCGCTCGGCGTCGATTTTCCGGGGCTCACCCCCCGGTTCAACGTGGCGCCGTCCCAGGCGGTCCCCCTGGTGCTCCAGGACGCCGCCGGCCGACACGGGCTCATGGCCAAGTGGGGGCTCGTCCCGTTCTGGGCCGACGACCCCGCCATTGGCAACCGGCTCGCCAACGCCCGGGGCGACACCGTGGCCAGCAAGCCCAGCTTTCGCGCCGCCTTCAAGGCCCGACGCGGCATCATGCCGGCCGACCTGTTCTACGAATGGCAGGTGCTGGCCGGCCAGAAGGTCAAGCAGCCGTGGTGCATAAGGCTGGCCGACGACCGCCCCTTCGGGATAGCCGCGCTCTGGGAACGGTGGGTCCCCAAGGCCGACCCGGCCGCCGAGCCGCTGCTCAGCTGCTGCATCATTACCACGGAGCCCAACGGCACCATGGGGCCCATTCACGACCGTATGCCCGTCATTCTGCACGAGCGCGACTTCGACGAGTGGCTCGACCCCGGTACGCCGGTCGGCAGGGCGCAGCTGCTTGTGGCGCCGTACGACGGGCCAATGCGCGCCTATCCGGTGAGCACGTTCGTGAACGCCCCGCGGAACGACAGCCCGGAGTGCGCCGACGAACTACGCGCCGGCTGAACGGCTTACTTGGTGCCCTTGGCGCCGCGCAAATACAAGTTGAGCGACCCGAAGCTCAGCTTCGATTTCATCTGCACCATCATGCGGCGGTCATCGTCGGTGATCCACACTTCGGCCTTGCCGTTCTGGCTGAAGATGCCCTTCGTCTGAAACGTGGGCTGGAGCACGACGGTCTTGAACGTTCCGCCCGGCACGGTCACCGTTTCGCGACGTAGCACGCGAATGCGCACAGGGTTTCCCTGCGACTTGAAGTAGCGCGCAAACTCGTACGTCTTGCCGACTTCCAGAGGCAGCGTGCGGACGAAATACATGAACGAGCCTTCGTCGAGCGGGTTGGCCACCGTGGGCTCTTCCTCGCGGTCGCCCTCGCGCAGCATGCCGCGCTCGGGGAAGATCTCGTAGCGACGCTTGCGCTCGTAGCTCCCTTCGTCGACATCCTGGTGGTAGCGCAACGAGTTGAGCGTGACGACATCGAACCACGACTCGTACAGGTCGTTCACGCGATAGAGCGCAAAACCGCCCTTGATCGTGAACGTCGTGTGCCATACCGGACGACCGCGCACTTCGGTGATTTCTTTCACCTCCATGCTGCCGTTGCCCACCTTGATCGACCCGAAGCGTAGCTCGTAGTCGAGGCGCTCCCCGGTCATGAACGGGACCGCCGCGGCGTTGGCGGGCAGTGCCCGCACCGCGGCCTCCTGCTGCGACGGCTGCGCCCGCAGTTCACGCGCCGTGAGCGGGGCGAGAAAGAGGCAGAGGGCCGCGAGAAGGGGAGCGGAGCGCGTCATGCCGCGGTGGTACCCAAAACCGGACAAAAAGATGCGCGACGCTTAGACGTTGAACCGGAACAGCAACACGTCGCCGTCCTGCACCACGTATTCCTTGCCTTCCGAGCGCACGGCCCCCTTTTCCTTGGCGCCCTTCCAGCCGCCCATCGACACGAAGTCGTTGAAGGCCGCCGTTTCGGCGCGAATAAAGCCCTTCTCGAAGTCAGTGTGAATCACCGCGGCCGCCTTGGGGGCCGTGTCGCCCTTGTGGATCGTCCAGGCGCGCACTTCCTGCTCGCCGGCGGTGAAGTACGTGTCGAGCCCCAGCAGGGCATAGCCGGCGCGGATGAGCCGGTCCAGGCCGGCCGACTCGATGCCCAGCGACGACAGGAACTCCACCCGCTCATCGGCAGGCAGTTCGGCCAGCTCCGACTCGATCTTGGCCGAGAAGGGGACGACTTCGGCGTGCTCACCGGCCACCGCTTCGCGCAGCGCCTTGAGATACTTGCCCTCGGCGCCCGACAGCTCTTCGTCCGTCACGTTGGCCGCGTACAGCACCGGCTTGGCCGTGAGCAGCTGCAGGCCGCT
>CANGXD010000040.1 GCA_947457545.1 Gemmatimonadaceae bacterium | reverse complement strand
GCGACCGCGGTCAACATTCCGTTCACGCTGCTGGGCGCCGGCCGCGGCTACGAGGCCAAGACGCAGTCGTGGAATCATCCCGCGCTCTGGCCCGGCGGCCGCTGGGGGATTGGCGACATTGTCGCCTATCAGTCGAGCGCGACGTGGGCTCTCCTTGTGGAAGCGGCACGCGATCGCACCGCCTGGCTGACGAGCTACGCCACGCTCGCCGAGCGCGCGCTCGATGACACGCACCCGTGGACACCGACGGAGGTGCCGGCGCAGTTCGTGATCAGCAAGGCGCAGAAAGATCCGGTGGCGCTGCAACGGCTCGTATGGACGCTCCAGCACGGTCAGGTGGAAGTGCACGAAAGTGTGCCGGCGGGGAGCTACGTGGTTCCTACCAAGCAGCCGTTCGGTGCGTACGCGAAAGCACTGCTCGAGGCGCAAGCCTATCCCAATCTCGAGGAGTATCCCGGCGGGCCGCCCAAGCGCCCGTACGACGTCACGGCGCACACGCTGCCGCTGCTCTTCGGTGTGGCGGTGACGGCGGAGAAGTCGCCCAGTGTGCAGGTGGGCGCGCTGGTGCCGCCCAAGGCTGAGCCCACGTACACCACGCCGGCGCTCGGCAATGCGCGCATCGCGATTTACCAGAGCTACAACGCGAGCATGGACGAGGGATGGACGCGCTGGGTCTTCGACGCCAACAAGGTACCGTTCACATCGCTCAAGGACGCTGAACTCCGCGCCGGAAATCTCCGCGCGAAGTACGACGCGATCGTGCTCCCCGATCAGGCGGCCAATCAGCTCGCGCGCGGACTCGCCGCGCCGTACGCCGACTCGTTGCGCGGCGGGATCGGTGCGAATGGTGCGGCGGCGCTCAAGGCATTCGTCGAAGGGGGCGGGACCGTTCTCGCCTTCAACGAAGCGAGCGATTACGCGATCGATGCGTTCGCACTGCCGGTTACCGACGCGCTGCGCGGACTCAAGAGCGCTGACTTCTACGCTCCCGGTTCGCTCTTCCGCGTCGAACCCAACGCCGCGTCGCCGCTTACCGCGACGTTCACGGCGCCCACGCCGGCGGTGTGGTTCGAGGAGTCGCCCGCGTTCACGATCACCGATCCCTCGCGGGCGACTGCGGTCTTGCAGTATCCCGCGACTGGGAGTGCGCTGCTTTCCGGGTGGCTCCTTGGTGCCCCACGCCTCAACGGCACGGCCGCGATGGTCGATGTGCGAGTGGGCCAGGGGCACGTGGTGCTCTACGGCTTCCGTCCGCAGTACCGCTCGCAGACCAACGCGACGTGGCCGCTGATCTGGAGCGCGATCGCGCGGAGTGCGGTGCGGCAGTAAGGGCGGTCTCGCCCGGAAGCAAAAAGCCCGCTCACGACGTAAGTCGTGAGCGGGCTTTCTTTTACCGAAGTCGGGACGGCGGGATTCGAACCCGCGACCCCCTGAACCCCATACACGGTTACCCGAGCGCAAATCGTTGCTACAGAGGAGGTTAGCGGATCAAAAACCGGCGACGTTGAGCGGATTCAGGAGGTCGGGAGCGCAAAACAAGGGCTCGAAGGTGCCAAACGTCGCCGACACGTCTCCCGGTCAGCGCCCATGTGATTTCGATCTCTCGGCCCTTTAGCACCGCCGCTCGGAGAGTGAACGCCGCCATACCCCCGCGCGGCGTAAGGTCGTCAGGCGACTGGAGGTCCTCCCGCGGTCGCATACTGTCGAAGGTGCCCCTGATCGGCATGCCTGGGGTGCAATCCACGAATTCGCAATTCCCCCGACTTGTCTCTGGACACCCATTTCGCCCTCCCCTAGGTCGTCGAGAACGGGGAATCCGCTGCGCGCGTTGTCGTTCTGAAGCGGCTAATGTTCGGCTATTATTCGGGTACAATACCGTCCATCTTTTGGGCTTGTTCGACTCGCCATTGGCCCGGGAGATCCACCTTGGAGGCAGCTTGCCCCTTCGTATCCGTTGCATTGGCATCGACCGGCATTGCGACAGCCGTGTACCTGACCTTAGCGGCGCAGCGCGGGATGCGATTGCCCTCCACGCGCTGTTTTCCGACACGCTGGCCGGAGCAGACATTGAGCTGCTGACCAACGCGCAGGCAACGGTTGGGGCGATCCAGTCAGCACTCGACGCGACGCTCGGGGCGGCGGGCCCAGAGGACGACGTCATCCTAACGTTTGCCGGGCACGGCACGCGCGACCACCGGCTCGTCGCGCACGACACCACGGTCGACGCGTACGAGGCCTCGACGCTACCGATGCAGGCGCTCGCCGAGCGTTTCCGCTCTACGCGCGCCCGCAGCGTCGTCTGCGTCCTCGACTGCTGCTTTAGCGGCGGAGCGGCGGCACGCGTTTTCGCCGATAGTCCCGTAAGCCGAGACGCGCCGTTCACCTCCCTAGCTTTGGCCGGAGAGGGGAGAGTATTGATCACCGCTTCTCGAGTCGACGAGCCTGCCTACGAGCACCCGCTTCGCCGACATGGGCTGCTCACCGACGCGCTGATCGCCGTCCTCACGGGCGTCGATGGCACCGAGGTCAGCCTTGCAACCGCGATGGATGAGGTGCTTTCTCGCGTGCGGAGCGAGGCGGCCGCCATGGGCTGCACCCAGACTCCCGAGTTGGTCGGCCACATCACCGGCGGGCTGACGATCCCGACGCTCCGGCGCGGGGCGCACTTCGCGTCCGCCTTCCCCGAGACTATCCGACCGGTCATCGGTGGTGCAGTCTCCGAACTAGCGGCGTACCGACTTCCCTCGTCGGTGCTGGAGGCGTGGGCGGAGCGCTACAGCGAGGGGTTGAACGCACTGCAGCTCACGGCAGTGAACGACATCGGCGTCCTGGCCGGGGAGTCGGCCCTCGTGATCGCGCCGACGAGCGCAGGGAAAACGTTCGTCGGCGAGATGGCGGCGATCCGGGCCGTGGCAGACGGGCGCAAGGCCGTCTTCCTGCTGCCTTACAAGGCGCTGGTGAACGAAAAGTTCGACGAATTCACCGATCTCTACGGAGAGCGGCTTGGGCTGCGGGTCGTGCGCTGCACCGGTGACTACGCCGACCAGCGGTCGTTGTTCGTCAATGGCAAGTACGACATCGCACTGCTCACATTTGAGATGTTCCTCGCCCTCGCGGTCGGCAACGAGGGCGTGCTCCCGCGAATCGGGCTGGTCGTTTTGGACGAGGCGCAGTTCATTGCGGACGCGAGCCGCGGGATCACCGTTGAGCTGATCCTCACCTACCTGAGGACGGCGCGCGCCAAAGGAGTAGCCCCGCAGGTCCTCGCCTTGTCTGCGACCATCGGCGCTCGCAACCACTTCGACGAGTGGCTCGGCATCGCCTGCCTTGCTTGGACAGAGCGGCCGGTTCCACTCGAGTTCGGGGTACTCGACCGCAACGGGATGTACGAAAGCGTCGACGCGTCGGGCACACCTCAACCGCCGCGACAGTTCCTGCCGCGCCACGAAGTTCGCCAGCGCAAGGAGAAGGCGAGTTCCCAGGACATCGTCGTGCCCCTCGTCCGTCAACTCCTGGCCGACGAAGCCGCGCGCGAAAAGATCCTGATTTTCAGGAACCAGCGAGGGAGTGCAGAGGGCTGCGCGAATTACCTCTCCAACGAACGGCTGCTGCCCACCGCGACCGAGGTGATCGAGGCGCTCCCGCGGCACGACCGGTCAGCGACAACCGACGCGCTGTCACGGGCGCTGGCCGGCGGCGCGGCGTTTCACAACAGCAACCTGACGCGGGAGGAGCGAACTCTTGTCGAGCGGGCCTTCCGGGACCCTGACGGGCCCGTGCGGCTGCTGGCTGCGACCGCGGGCGTCGCGGCCGGCATCAACACGCCCGCCTCCACGGTGATCATCGTCGAGCACGAGTTCCCCTGGGAGGAGGAGGGCGAGAGGGAGTTCAGCGTTGGGACGATGCGCAACATGGCCGGTCGCGCCGGGCGCTTCGGGTTCCGCGAAACTGGACGCGCGATCCTTCTGGCCGACACGCCCCTGGAGCGACGTCGGCTATTTGAACGCTATGTCACGTCGCAGCCTGCGCCGGTCACCTCGGCGTTTCGCGACAGCGAAGTCGACACATGGCTGCTCAGGCTCTTCGCCCAGGTTGACGCCGTGCCCACCGACATGGTCGCGGGCCTGCTCGCGAACACGTACGGCGGTTACCTAGCTGCGCGTCGCGACGCCACTTGGCAGGCGCGGGTCACCACGGCGATCACTATCCTCATCCAGCGCATGCGCGGCCTCGATCTGCTCGACGAAAATCCCGACGGCACGCTGCGCTTAACGCTTCTGGGCCGTGCCTGCGGGCAGTCGTCGCTCTCGCTCTCGTCAGCGCTGCGGGTCGTTGAACTCGTACGCCATCGACTTGGTCCGCTAACGGCGGAGCGGCTCATGGCGCTTGTACAGGCGCTGCCGGAACTGGACGCGCAGTACACGCCGGTTTTCTCGAAGGGCTATCGCGAGAGCGCGTGGGTCCGAGAGGCAGCGCAACGGTACGGCAGCGATGTCGCAGCGGTCCTCCAGCAGGGCGCCCGCGATCCGGTCTCTCTGTGGGCGCGCGCGAAGCGCGCGTGTGTGCTCGGCGCGTGGTGCGCCGGCGAGACGACAGAGGTGATCCGCAGCCACTTCACGATTAACCCCTTCCAGAGCATGGCGCCCGGCGACGTGCGCGGAATCGCGGACACGACGCGCTACCATCTTCGCTCAGCGTACGCAATCACGCAGCTCGCCGCGCCATCCGACGCCCCCGACCCAGCCGAGATGGAGCGTCTACTCCTCCAGCTTGAAGCGGGCATCCCCGCTGACGCCATCTCGCTCCTCGACCTACCACTCACCCTTTCCCGGGGCGAGCTCCTCGCTCTCCGCGCGGCCGGACTGCCGTCCGCGGACACGGTGCATGCGGCCGGTGAGCCGACCCTGGAGAGGATTCTCGGTGCCGCAAGGGCTCAGGAGCTGCGCTCGTCGCGCAGGCTGGGACGGCGCGTAGGGGCGGCCGCTCCTACGCCGGCCCCGCAGGATTCCGGGGGATCTGCTGGTGATGCCGGGTGACTCGGCACGCGCGCGCCCCGCGCAGTGACCGAAACTACTCTGAAGCCAGCCCCGACGGCGCCGCCTGAATCTGGCGGCGTGGCGGGGGCGGGGCTCTGCGTCGACCCCACCGTCCTGTTCGCGATACCGCCCGTTGACAGCACAAGGTGGTGACCTGTAGAGCTCACGTTCTGCGCGGGCCCCCACTCAGCATACCGGCCGGTCCGGTCTCATCTTCATTGTCATCCTTGAGGCGTACGTCGCCGTTGGTCACTGAGGTTCGCACAACTCAGCGTCGCCGGGAAGCCGTCACAGGGGCGCCGAGCTCCTTGCGCCGGGCCTCGATGGCAGCCTGTTCCTTCTCCACCTCGGTTACCATCGGCGAGGACGCTTCGTACGTGAGCAGCAACTGCTGGCGAGTAAGACCAAGGCCGTCATACCGCTCTTCAAGTGTGCGAACAACTGCCTCTCGAATGCGCCGCTTCGCGGGGGCCGATAGTCCGTCGGTTACATCTGCGAGCGCCGCGAGCTTGGCGTTGACCTCGAGCGTCTGTATGAACTCTGGAGAATAGCGCGCCACGAGCTTCACGCGGGTGAGTTCGAGTGCCGCCCTGCGGGCCGCCACGGAGTCGGCGAGCCGCAACTCACGCTCGTTCACCGGTGGGGTACGTCGGGCCTGCGGTCGTGCCTCGCTGCCGCCGGCGCTCGTCGACGGCACCGCCCGAACCCCCGTGCCCCCTCTCTCGAGCACGATGTGGCGACCCTTGACGCTGAACGACTGCATCGCGGCACCCGTAGCATCGCCGCCAAGCTCCAACGTGCCGGCAACGCGACGAATCTCCACGTGCAACTCTCCGTTCGTCACGTCCGCTGAGAATGCAGGGAGGTGGGCCAGTCGAACGGTATCGCGCAAGTCGGTCAGCGCTGCCGTGCCGATGCCTAGGCGCACGGTCCCGCTCCCGTAGATGACGATCTCCATCGGTCGGGCACCGCTCACCGAGATCTCCGGAACGGACAGGCCGAGCTTGTGCACACGCAGAATTGCCGGAGGGGCACCAACCGTCGGTTCCGCCGACGAGAGCGGATTTGCGCGCACATCACGCTCCATCGCTCGGGGCGCTGGAATCGCGGCGGCGAAGGTGGCGGTCGCCGCGATGGCGGTGCCCACGAGCATCAACCGCACCGGGTGCTTTCTCGAACGAGCGGTCATTGCTGAAATCCTCCTCTCAAGGTGATGGCGCTGCGGATTGAAAGCGAGCAGCAGAGGCCCCGCCAGCGACTCTTGGAAACGCGTACTACCTCGCCGCTGGGTGATGAACAACAACAGTTGCGCGTAGCTGCGCGGGGTACCGCCGCGGCGCAGCACGCGCGAATCGCAATCGAGTTCGATGGCGAGCCGCAGCCGATGCCACGCCCACCAGAGCGGTAGGAGCCACGGCATCAGCACAAGCCAGCCAAGCCCCAGCATCAACAGGCGTGTGTCACCCGCATCGAGGTGCTCTCGCTCGTGTTGAACCACGAGTTCGACCAGCTTCTCGTCCATCTCGAGGACCCACGCGGGCAGCACGATGGACGGTGTCCGCCCACCGATGGCGGCCGGTCCGAGAGCGTCGGAGACCCGAACGGACATTCCCGCGATAGTCCGTACGGGCATCGTCTGCGGCAGCCGATGCACGTGCCACACTTCTCGCAGCACACGGACCAAGAGGGACATCGAGAGGGTTAACCAGAGTACCGCGAGCGTGCGGTCCCAGTCGGCGGTTCGTCGCGCTACGCCGACCAGTACCGCGTTCCAAGCCTCGATTGGGCTGATGGTCTTGGTCAGCGCCGTCGTGGGCGCTGAGACTTCGTCACCTCGGGACGATACAGCGAGCTTCGCCGCAGCTTCTGCGGCGGGAACCTGCATTGGGCCCGCTGGTACGACGTCGACGTGATACGAAGGGGTCGCGTACGACCAAGCGGTTGTCGCTAGCGGGACGATGACCATCCCGCCCATCGCGACGATCCATGGCCAACGCACCGGCCATTGCAGCATCGCGGCGCCGCGCTCGACGAGCATGGCGATCACTCCGATCACCAACGACACCGCCACCGCATACAACGTCATCGTCACGATCATGCGTTCTCGCTCTCCATCTCCCGCAGGCGAGCATCGAGGTGCTCGTGGAGCGCGCGGAGCTCGGCGGCGGAGATTGATCCGCTCTCGAGCAAGTGCGCCATCGCATCGACCGGCGATCCCGCGAAGAACTTGGCGACCAACCGCGATACCGCGCTCCCCTTCACCGCCTCCTGGGTGACGACCGGGCAATACCGGAACACCCGCCCCTCCACCTCGTGCTCGACGAGCCCCTTCGCCTCGAGGTTGCGCAGGATGGTAAGCACGGTGTTGTAGGCCAAGGCGGCGGGGAGCCGCTCCTTGACCTCCGCGACGGTACCGGGGCCGGCGGTCCAAAGCACCGTCATCACGTCTAACTCGCGTTCGCCCAGCGACACCTGATCCATCGCGGCTCCTGAACTAAGTAGTTAGTTGACAGTACGGGGCAAACCTCACGCTGTCAACTACCCAATTAGTTCAACTGCACATCGAGTTTCGCGCGCGGCAGCGGCGTAGGCGGCCTCTCCTCGCACCGGTCGAGCACAAAGTCGCTGCGCGCCTCGACATCGAGGTTCAGCTCGGACACCCGCGCCTCACCCTGATAACGGTGTGGGGCTGGCTCGCGGGGCAGTCCACGCCTTCCACCGACGAAGCTCGCCTCTGGGCGGCGGGCGTCTCGGCGTCCGGGCCGGGCTTGACTGCGCCGGGCGAAGCTATGCTTGCTCGTACTGCGTTTCGCTGATCGCCGGCCCCTGCGCACGACGGCCGCGCCGCGTACCGGTACGGCTGTCGGTTCGCGGCAGGTGGAAGGCCATGACGGCAACGGTCACTTCACGCGTGTTGTCGTGCCGGTGACGAAGCGTCCATCGCCATTCACCGCCCGCGACATCGGCGCGGCGTTTCGTGAACTCGTACGATTCGACCACCCCGGGGATCGAGGTTGAGATGACGCCCATGTCCCCGCGGTGCACGAACAGCACGACGGCGGCCTTGCTGTCGCGCCAGGTGACGTAGTCGAGGACCTGGGAAAGTGCGTCCGTCAATGACTTCGGCCCCTTCCACACTTTGCACTCGCCGACGAACACGTTCTGGCCGGCATGCCGCACGAGAATGTCCGCCTTGCCTTTGCAGTTGAACGTCTCGGCGGTCGCGCCGCCCTCGAACGTCGCATTCAATGCCGCGAGCAACACCGCCCTGAGGTCTTCTTCGCCGAGCTCGGCGAAAGCCTGCGGGGTCTGCTCCATGCTGCGCCCCATTGCGCGGATAACCTTCAGCACCTCCGCGTATTGGTCGTCGGTGAGGGCGTACTCGGGTACGTAAAGAGGCGCCGCCTGGGGAGTCGCTGTCGGCCCGGTGGGTGACACGGCCGCCGGAATGATGGGCGGCTTGCGGCGCACGCCGTCCACGGACACGGTGAGCGGGGCGTCCGGCCGCGTCGCGAGGGGCACGCCGAGCGATGCCTGAAGTTTGTGCCGCGCGAGGACACGTCCCTTCCGCTCAACCACCGCGCGCCTGACGTGCCCCGGCAGCGCTTTGTTGTACTGGAGCACCTGCTCGCCCGACCACTGCGCGTAGTTCTCCAAAATGTTCACGCGTCGGTCCACCCAGCGATTGATCGCCTCGATTGCTGCCACGTCAGTCCCGGCGGGCTCGGTGCCATTCAGCGCGGGCTGCACCCCGATCAGCTTGATCGCGCTCTGTTCGATCCTTCCCCGCGGAAGTGTGGTCGTAGACGTAGAAGGACTGAGTTCCAGCAGGTTGGGAAAACCATCGAACGGGATTGATACAACGACGAATGTGGCGGGGACATCTACGGGCCCGACGTCAGGTCTGACATCTCGATCCGGCAATTGCCTCGCGTCCATCTTGCCAGGCCGAGCGTCCACAGACCGCTCGTCTTTGCGGAGGAGCACCGGCTCGACAGTCATGTACGCTAGGACCTCGTCCACGAGATCTTCTGTGGGGGTCTCCAGCAGGCGTTTCTCGGCGATGCGCTCCACCTGTTCGGGGAGCGCCTTCGAGCGCTGATCGAGCCACGCCGACAACGAGCGCGTGGAGAACAGCGGCTGCATCGACTCGTGATCGTGGACCTCCAGGTACACTGCGCGCCTCTCCTGTTCGGGGGATACGTGGTGCTCGCTACGTTCGGCGATTCGGCGCTTACGAAACGACCGTTACGGCGTAGCGACCACCGCCGACGTCGCGTACTTCGCCGAGCATGGCCAGGGTCTCGAGATGGCGATGCACGATGTCGCGCTTGGCGCCCACGAGGCGCTGCACGGCCTCCTCGATAGAGACCGGCGTCGTCGCCGCCATGGCGCGCAACACCGTGATTTGTCCGATGGCGTCCGCTGGCCATGGGAGTGTCGCAACGGTGACGGCCGACGGCTCCGCCGCTGCGGTCTCCGCCGGAAGGCCGAGGGTCGCTTCGCGGGCCGCCCCATCATCGTTCCGCTCGTACCGCGGACGCTGGTAGTCGGGGCGCAGCCATCGCACGGTGCCCGCAGCCTCCTCCTCAACGCGACGGTCGTGAAGGGCGACAAGGCGCTCGAGGATCAGCGCGGGGGGCTCGGGCCACGACCAGCCGTAGGCCTCGGCGACCGCGGCGTCGAGCTTGTCGTGAAGATCGCGCAGCACGCCGCAGGCCGCGACGCGATGCGTGTATTGCTCGGCCGCAGCCAGCGCATCGCCGGATCGCAGCTTTTCCAGGACGTTGTACATTCCCGTCTTGCTCACGCGCGGGTCCCTCGCCAGCGCCTGCGCTCGGTGCGCATCGATGCGCTCGGCCAGATCGGAGATGCGCGCGCGTTGCGCGCTCGTGGGAGCCGGAAACGGAAACGCCGAGAAACAGAGGGCGCGGTTGTAGCGGGGATCGTTTCCGACGCCCATGCGCCCGCCGGCAGCCAACGCCCACTCGACATGAACGCGCGACGACAGAACGCCGAGTACGTACGCGTCGTCCGACCCCACGACGATTAACGCACCATCGGGCGCAATCGAAGAATCGAGGAAGGTGAAGTAGCGATGCTTCGAGACCTCCACCGTGACAATGAATCTTGGGAGGCTCGCCAGCATCTGGCGGAGATTCGGATTCGGCTCGCCAAAGCGCCACCAGTAGCGGGCACGCACTGCGCGCTTGTTCGCGTCGCGTTCTGGCTTCACGCGATCTCGGACCATGTCAAACAACACCGGGAACGTCTGGGCCTCCTCCTCTTCCCGCATGCCGAAGTCGATGACATAAACGCCTCGAGGTCGCGTCGCGATATCCCGTCCGTTCCGATACGGCCGAAGCACATCGGACTGGGTCTCGTCCATCGCCAGCAGGTCGTGGGCTTCTTCCGGGCTTACCACGAAACCAGATCCAACGAGCTTGAACCCCTGTGCCGCCACGCCGCTATTCGCACGCAGCGGAACCGCTGCTGCGCTCGGGACATCCGCATGGGCCGACAAATCTGAGTTCAGCGCCTTCGCCCGAACCTCCGACACCACGGCTGCCGCTTCGTCGACTATCACAAGCCGCGCGGGCGTCGGGTTGCCGGAAATCACTGACATAGTCACTCGCACGTCGGCACCACCGGCTTCATCCACCCAGGGGTGGTTGGCGATGGCCCAGATGACGTGTGCACCGGCCTGTGCCGCCGCTTCGATGACGGTCCGATTTTTCGGCTGTGTGATGGAGTTCGTAGTGATCAACCCCGCGCGTAAAGTGCGCCCCCGCGCGACGGCGACCGCCGCCCGATGCCACCAGTAGGTGACGAGATCGGCGCTGTCGCTCACGTCGGGATACGCACCGCGCAACGCGTCGACGTAGCCGTCCCCCAACACGTCGCGCTGCCGCTTCTCGCCAAGATACGGCGGATTCCCCACGATGAAGTCCGCCTCCGGCCACGGCGCCGGCCGCGCGCCCACGTGCTCCATGTACGGCAACGTCGCCGCCGGGTCGGGCACCAGCTCGCCCGTGACGGGGTGCGTGATGCGGGGCGTTGGGTCAAGGCGGTCCTTCTCAGGCACATGGCGCACGGCGTCCCATGCCAGAACCGCGTCACGCAGCTCGAGGGTGCCGGTGTCCATGAGCACCGGTTCCGGCGGCTGCACGTGATGTTGACGCTTCCAGTATTGGTGAAACCCAATCCACAGGGTGAGCTCGGCGATCTCGCGCGCCCAGGGCTTCACCTCGATACCGAGGAAGTTCTTGGGCCCGATCTCCTCCATGCGGAACTCGGCGTGTCCGGTAAGCGCCTCGAGTTCACGCACCACCTCATACTCGAGGTCCTTCAACACGTGCATCGTGACGTACAAGAAATTCCCGCTGCCGCACGCGGGATCAAGCACACGCAGCCCCTGCAGCGAGCCAAGGAACTCGCGGAGCCGCTGCTCGGCCGCCGCGCGGTCCTTCGCCTTCCCTGTCTCACGCAGTTGCAGCACCTCCGCCTGCACCGCGGTCCAGCGCTCACGCACTGGCTCCTCCACGGTGGGACGCACCAGTCGCTCGATGAACGCGCGGGGTGTGTACTCCGCGCCGAGGCGATGGCGTTCGACCGGGTCGAGCGCACGCGTGAGCAGAGTGCCAAAAATCGTCGGTTCAACGTCCCGCCAGTCGGCACGAGCCGCCTCGAGTAAGAGGGCGATCTCCTCTCGCTCGAGCGGCAGCACCTCAGCGTCTTTGAAAAAATGCCCGTTGAACTGCAGGATGTTCTCGAAGCCGAACAGGCCGCCCGAATCCATCGTCTGCCAGAGACTACCGAGCGCACGCTGAAAGAGGGCCGCGTCACCCTGCACACCGGCATTCTGCACGGTCTGTCGAAATGCTTCGCGCGGGAGGAGATCGACGTCTTCGGCGAAGCACGAGAACACCACGCGCATGAGGAACCGCGCGACGCGCTCCGGCTCGAAGCCCCGATCCTCTAGGGTGGCGGCCAGCGTCGCCAACTTCGCCGCGATCTCCTGGGTGACTGCCTGCGCGTGTTGCCGAGGGTCGCGTTTGGTGGGCTGCGTCCAGATGTCGCGCAGCAGCTCGATGTCAGCCGGCCGCTGATCAAGCGTTGACAGGTCGATGCGATGGCCCGCCGCAAACCCCTGGTACACGCCGCCCCAGCGATGGTACACGAGCAGCGTCTTGGCCACGTCGAGCACCAGCAGGTACGGGGGCGCGGAGCCAGACGGGTCATGGGCGGCGTACTGGCGCGCCTGCCCATACGCACGGCGCAGCGCCACATCGGACGCGCCGCCTTGCACATCCTTCGCCTCAAGGATGAAATGGCCGGCCTTGTAGCAGTCCACGAACCCCGTCGTTTCGGTGCCGTCGCGTGTGACCAGTTTGACGGCGAGCTCGAACTCGTACCCGGAGCCGGCAGGGAGTGGGGCTGGCACGCCCAGGGCCTCACAGAGGTCCCGCAGGTAGCTCTGGGCGTTCGCCCGTTCGGCGGCAGGAACCCCGGCCCAGCGGTCGCGCACGGCGCGGAGGGCGACAGCCGGGGTCACAGCAGCATTTGAGGACGACATTACGGACACACCACCTCTCGCAGCAGCACAGATGGAGGGACGGACCAGCCCCGGGCTTCACGAACCGTTGCCAAGGTACCTCACGGGGCGGACGGAGCGCGAGAGGCGGTGGCGTTTCATCCCAGCGGACTCCCCTGCCCTGCCGCTGGATAAAGCCTTTGGCACGAACAATCCGGATTCTACTGAAGCTCCCGCGTCAACCTGCAAAAACCGGATGCCGTTGAGAATCCGGATCTTCCGCTAAATCCGGTTCCTCCGGATGAACCGGATGGCTCCTCCCCGCCTCGGCGGTCGACCGGCGGACAGCCTCTTGGGGAGCCACCTCGCACTCGCCCTAGACTGGTCTCAGCTCCGGTCGTGGTGGCCTGGGCTCAGCGAGGGATTCCAATGCCGGTTCATCTTCAAACCAACCGCCGACGCGTCTCAGACGCCGTCGTGTGCGCTGTTCTGCGCGACCGTGTGAGCAACCATCTCCCCATCGACGCGAAGAGCTTCCGCGATCTCAATTTCGCGTGCGGCAGCGACCGTTTTAGCCGGTTGCGTGGCGAGGTACTGCGGGAGCTCGAAGTCGATTTCGCCAATTCGCGCGAGAAGCCGAGCGCACACACGGGGTACGCCGCCGCGCCCGCGGCCGTCATGAGCGGGGTGTGGCGTTCGCCGGACCGCGCCATCAGCGAGCCGGCGGATCTTCAGCGCGCCGGTACGAGGGCCGAGCGCAAGGAGCGCCCGGCGTTCCGTTCTGGGGTCGCCATGATCTGCGGCGCCATGCTCCGCCGTCTTGCAGCCATGGTGGGTCGTCTCGCCATTCACTGCGACGCGCTCACGGCGAGATGACAGTGGCCGGCACTCTCCTGGGGCGACTCTCAACGCAGCACGAAAATTAGGCCTCCTAGCCTGTGCTTCGGCGAGACGCCGTGCGCACCTCCGCGCACCGAATTCGTCTCGTTCGGAACGCTCGCACAGGAACACACGATGAAGTGCACCGTCAATTTCGTTCAGCATTTGAGTCCGAATCGCTGCGTTATCGAATACGTCTACGAAGACTGCAGCATCCATGAACGCGACTTCAGCGCTCCTCCGCATGGCGGGTACGTCTGGGAAGACTGGCCCCGTCGACAGGTTCGTGAGCGGCTGGCGCGCACGGGCTGGGCCCTACACTGGGACCCGGCCAAGTTCCCGACGCTCGCAGACCTGCTCCGCCACGAGTACCGCCGCGCCATTGGTGCGGCGCGGTTCCAGGAGAGCCAGCGCTAGTCAGAGTACAGGTGTGGTCCCGGCCGCCGTTCAGCGGCGGCCGGGTACCACATTGGCGTGATCAGGCCGAGAGCGGGGTGCGCCACACCCCCTGCTCGTCCTGGTAGCAGTCCCAATCGAGCAGAGTGTTCGTGAACATGAAGGACGGAATCGGTTCCACGCCCTCATCCGCGAAGCGGTCGGCAAAGGAATGGCCGAACGCGAACGGCAAGGCGTCAGTCGTCCACGACTGATGTTGACCGCCGGTCAACACCGCGGCGGAGCGCTTCTCATTCAGACGGGCAAACACCTTTACCCGCAGCTCCTCAGCCGGGAAACGTGGCTCCGCGGGGCCGTGGATCCACTGCCGCACAGCGACCTCCGTGCACTTCAACTCAGTGGCGATCTCCGAGATTGACATTCCGTTTCGATACATCTCGCGCGCCAGCTCGCGCCGCGCTGCCAGTTCTTCCTTTGTGCCCTTGGGGCGAGCCATTCATCAACTCCGGCGTAGACAGGTGTACATGCTCGGGCCGCTTGTTCGGCCCGCCAACAGCCTAGCGTTCGACGCCCCGAACGCCCGGACGGGGCGGCGGCTAGCGCGCGGCTGCTGAGCTCGTATACCCCTGGAACGAATCGGGGTTTCTTCGGCCACGCATTTGGCCCGAATTTTCCAATAGCCGCACCGGGAGGCATTCACCTTTGCGGCTGCAGCTGTCGACCCGGCATTCCCCGCAGCCGACCGCGCCTGTATGTCGCTTGGGATGTTAGGTCAGGCTCGACGAGAAGCGACAGTGGGGGAGATGACGGGACGCCGCTGCATCCACTATTTGCGTGGCGGAACTGTGTCCAGCGACAGCCGGTGTACGTCGCGCTCACCGCGACGTATGACCAATCCCGTCACCGGGTCACGCTTTGCGCCGGCAAAGCCGGTCGGTGTCATGCCGAGGAAGATTGCCCGCCCGCTATCGCCATCGATGCGCAGCCCCGTGTGGCCGTCGTCGCGCAAGGTGAGCGTCAGGCCCTCCGTGCCGCGCTTGCTGTCGAGCCCCAGCGTCACGCGGTCCTTGCCCGCCACGGTGAGGAGCCCGTACCCGGTCCGCTCAAACCCCTCCGCATCATTAATCTCAAGCCCGGGCCCGGCCCCGATCCGCTTACCGATGTTTGGATCGGGCGTGGAGTCGCCAATCGCCAGTCGGTCGAAGCCATTCTCGTCGAGCACCAGCATGCCGTGCATCGTGTGGCGGTAGTCGGCGTACCAGCGCATGTACTGCTTCGGGTCCCCGAACCGCTTTGCCCACAGGCGCTCCACGCGCTGCAAATCCGTGCGCACCCGGTTACGCGCCGCAGGAATCGGCGCCCCGATAAGAATGCGCTCCTTGCCCTTCTCATCAATGAGCACAATGCCGCGAGCGCGAATGACGCCTTGATCCCGTTGAACAAAGCCTGCCATTACCATCACCGCCGCCATCAGCGCAACGCCGATCAACGCGCGCCGCTGATTCCGTAGCTTCTGCTCCAGTTGTGCTATGCGGGTATTCGTATCGAATTCGTACACTTCGCCTCCGGAATGAATGGGTGTGCAATGCGAGATTGCGGACTACCGGCGCAATGCCGGGTAGTCACGCCTTGCCACGAGCGACGGCGATACGTCGGCCGTCACACGTCGCTCGGCGCGCGGGCGCCACACAGGCGCCACGACGACCAACTGCGTGTTCTCCATCGTCGTGAGCTCCGTCGGGAGCCTCTTGCTCGAGCGCTCCACCCCGATCCGCTGCGTACGGGACATTCGCGACAGCCCCTGGAGATCAGCGGCTCGAGCAAGCCCGTCGCCGCCTTGATATTCCAGGCGAATGGCGGTGCGGCTGCGTTGATGCCAAAGCGCGAAGTCGATCCCCTCGACGTCGACATCAGACCGACCGTGCAGGCTGACGAGCGAGGCGATCTCCGCAGTGATTGTGGTGAGCGCCTTTGCCCGCCCCACCTCGCGGACACGCACGCGGACGCCCGGGGCATCGCCCGCCGCCCCCACGACGAGTGGCACGCGCATGAGTTCCACGCCGGTCGCAGAGCGCTGCTGCACACGAAGATCGATGCGGGCGACGCGGCCGCACACACGGTCGTGCTGACCGACGGGCAGGACGAATCCGATGTCCGCGCGACGAACACGCCGACTTCCCGTCGTGGTCTCGCCGTCCACCGTGTGGCGAAACAGGATTGGTGTAACGAGGGAGCCCCAGATGCCGACCGACTGCATCCAATCGGTGTTCACCAGAGCTACCGAATCACCGTTCGCCAAGATCAGCGTGGTCCGCGGACGCGTGAGTTCAACGCGCGCCCACGCTGGCGACAGGATGTCGAGCGGGAGAAAGATCCACTGTCCCTCGCACTCTGGTTGCCCGACTGTCGAGAGTTGCAGGGTCACGCTGTCTGAATCAAACGAACTCGATGCCCCCGTTCTCGATGCCACCATTGCGGAGCGGCTCGGAGGACGAACAGTCGACGACACGAGCAGCAGTCCGCCTAGGGCGATGGCGCCGACGCGATATACGGAACGCTCGGGGCGGCGGCGGTAAATCGCGATTAACGCGATGGCGCCGACCGCGAGCGACGTGCCGGTCGCGAGCGCCACCCATCCGCGTTCCAAGTGAGCGGTGAAGATCACGCGCTCGCCAAACAGCTGCGTGATGATCACGAGGCTGCCAACGACAAACCACGCGAGCGCCCGCTGGGCACAGGCACTGGCGATAGCGGCCACGCCGAGCGCCCACACGGTCAGTCCGGCCACCGTCGTGAAGGCGGACGCGACCGCCGTGGTAAACGAGTAACCCCAGTCGTACATCGTGATCACCATCGCCACCCCGCACAGCGCCGTTACGCACAGGCACGCCAGGAGCTTGGCGACGGCCAACGCCCGTGCATCAATGGGCTGCGTAGCCCAGTACGCGTCAGCGCGGGCCGGACTGTCGGCCATCACCCGCATGGCACTTGCGAGCGCAAGGCACAGCATGATCGCTATGGAGGTGGGCAGCGCCGCGCTGCCGAGCACGGTGGATTCCGTCGACCGCATAACGGCGACGGTCAGCACGAGCCCCATCAGCACCAGCCACGGCGCGATGCCTCGCAATTCGCGCTGGACCAAATACAGCAACTGGCGAGCGAGCGTCATACAACCTCCCGCAGACGTGCTGAAATGTCGGCGTCACGAGTGCACATCGCGACCACCTCGCGCAGCGCAAGTGGCTCGACGGCGATAGAGCTCGCGCCTTCATAGCGCCGCGCCAACATCGCTTCGTCGACGGGCGTGTAGATCGCGTCGGCCACCACACGCAGCATGCGCCCCGACCGTTCGACGCGGCGCCACGGCTGCTCGTGCGCAAACGCGTGGAGCTCGGCGTCTTCAGCGACCATGGTGATGTGAGAGAATCGCTCGCCCACCTCCTCAATCGAACCAAAGACACGAAGAGCTCCTTGCACTAGGACGGCGGCGTGCGTCAGCAACGATGCCACCTCATCGACGTCATGCGACGCGAGCATGACCGTGGTCCCGTTCGCATTTGCGGAGGCGATCAATCCACCGACAATGGCATCTCGTGTCGCCACCTCGATCCCCGCGAATGGCTCGTCGAGAATCAACACAGGCGGGTTGGCGGCGAGGGCGCACAGCAACGCCGCCTTCAGGTACTCACCACGCGAGAACGTGCCAATTCGGCGCTTCGGGTCGAGGTGAAATCGTTCGGCCAGCGACGACGCAAGCGCCGCGTCCCATCTCGCGTGCAATGGCGCAATCCACCGCGTCAGCGCGCCGAGCGTGACGTCCGTTGGCAGGCGAATCGCCTCCGACACGAAGGTGACTGTTCCGTTCTCGATCAAGGCGCGGTTTGCGCTGCTGGCTCCACCGATGCAGACACTTCCATTGGCTGGTGTGAGCAGGCCAGCGACACACTGCAGCAGGGTGCTTTTCCCTGCCCCATTTGGCCCGAAGAGGCCGAGCACGGCGCCGTCGGGGATGCCGAAAGACACGTCGCATATAGCGTCGACCGCGCGTGTGTATCGATACGAGAGATGATCGATCACAACGCTCGTCATGACTTGCGGCCTCCGCTCCGACGCGCGGCGGCTGCGCGGGCGTCGGACGTTCCCGTGCGGCGCAGGGCACCGAACACATCGACCCAGGTCGACTCCACTTCGTCGATGAGCGTTGTGCAATCGAGGCCCAGCCGCCTGGCGTCCACGACGAGTTGCTCAACGCTGTCGTGCAGAGCGCGACGCCGCTCGTCATCAGGGGCCTTGGGCCCCTGGGTGACCACTGTGCCGACGCCGGGGCGGACGGAGAGAAAACCCTCGCGCACCAATTCGCCGATCACCTTCTGCACGGTGTTCGGATGGAGCTTCAGCGCCTCACTGATCTCTCGGACAGACGGGAAGGTGTCACCGGGGCGCAGGACCCCGGCGAGAATGGCCTTGGAGGCGGCAAACACCACTTGCTTAACCGGCGACTCGCCCGGCTGAATTGCCACTGAGAATGGAAGCATAGGTGTAACATGCACCCTGTTACACTTGTGTCAAGTGAGACTGGAATCTGGGCGATGAGGTGCGGCACCGTTCGACAGGCAATCTTCAGGCGCCCCAGCCTGCGTCGGCGCGGCAAGCATCTTCCCTCTGGGGCTCACTCGGCGAGTGCGTCTGGGGAAGCTGCGCCCTCCCCCGTCGCTACGCGGTAGTCTTTGTGAACTTCGCCATGCTCCCGGTCGCCGCGCACATGGGCCGGGATCCAGTAGGTCCCGTGCAGGCCCAGGCGACCGAACATGGGGGCTTGGGGCCGATAGGTGACAAAGTGCCCGCGCACCTGGTGCCACGGTGTGTCATGCGACTCTCCTGTTGGCGCCGACTTCCGTCTGGTCGGTCGCATCGGGTCAATCGCGAGACGCGTGAAGCGAATGCTCGGCGGAAGCGTCGCACGGCGATTCGCCCACAGGAAATATCGACTTCGGGCAGCCGAGACGCATCGCGCAGGCTAGTCTGTTTCGGCGGCGACGTGCGCGCTCGACTACAATTCGACTAGTCGTCCAGCGACCCATCGATACGCGCGGGGGTGCCACGCTCGCGTGCGGACGCGCTCCATGATGAGCAGCACCGGCTCGCGACGAGCATAGTGCGGGTTGTCGCTGATCCACGACATGCTGCCGCGGTCGATAAGGCTGGGTCCCCCGGCATCGGGGTGCGAGTGCCACTCGCCGACGTAGTCATCGCGCCCCTTTGACTCGTGGTGCAGCCGATCCACTTCGGCTTGCGCGTAGTCACCATCTCGTCGAAAGCGGCTGCGCGAATGCACCGCATTGGGGCCCGGCCCCACGACCGCGGTCACCACCGTCCGACCATCACCGTCTACGTAGCCGACCAAGACGCCGCCCGTCTCGTTCGGAGATTTGCGTTGGGACTCGAGCCGCAAGGTCTTCACAATGGCCGCGTGAAGCACGAGCGGAGTAGACCGCGAAAGATCACCGAAGGCGGTGTTGGCTACCCCCTCAGTCGGCGCAGCGCCCCACCACATACGCCACTGCTTCACGCGACCGTACCTCCGGCCGCGAACGGCGGCGCGCTCACGCGTGCACCGTGGCAACACTCGCACCCCGTTACCGGGGCAAACACGTCCCAGTGCACGCCGACCACCGCCAAGTCCCCGGAGACTCCGACGACTTCCTCGTTCACAACCAAAAGGTGATTGCGTGGACCCAACCGATCCTGGAGTAGCCAGAGGACAACGCGCGTGGCCCAGTTAGCGGTTGCCTCCACGTCCACCGCTGGTGCTTCAACGGTCGGGACACCGCATCCGTCGTCAAAGAACTCGCCTTCGTCGCCGGGCGGCACGACGGGGTAGCGTTTCGATTGCGCATGCGCCTCGTAGCACAGGAGACATGCATCCCGTCCGGGCCGGACGACCCGCACACGTCCGAACGCCGCGCGGCGCGCCGTTTCGACCTGTACAAGCGGTCGACCAGCGCTGACGCATATTTCGTTCAGCAACAACGAGAACGGCTGCTCGGCCGTCGCGTCAACAACGACATCCGCGCGTGCGATGTACTCACGCAAACGTTCAGGGTCCCACGTCGCGACGTGCTTCTCGACGTACACGTTCGGCGTGTGGTAGAGGATCCTCATCCACAGCACACTGGTTTTCAATTGCCCCGTGTGGCCGATGTCGCCGACGTGGCGTACCGCGTTGCCGGGCCGGATGCGGTCGCCGTCGACGAGCGTGAGCCGTTCGATGCCAGACCGCGCCAGCAGCAACGCCAAGGCACCGCCGAGCGCACCCACGCCGAACACCAGCACCGTCTTCCCCGCGACCGCCATGGCGATTGGCCCCGTGCGACGCATCAGCGCTGATCGAGTGATGGGCACCGTCTCCGACGCCGTCACGCCGGCGCCCACGAGC
Organism: Gemmatimonadaceae bacterium; assembly: GCA_947457545.1. Lineage (GTDB taxonomy): Bacteria > Gemmatimonadota > Gemmatimonadetes > Gemmatimonadales > Gemmatimonadaceae > Gemmatimonas. Next base: position 3,969 of record CANGXD010000040.1, on the reverse strand, counting down.
GTCTGCGGGGCGCGCCAGACAATCGGCTTGCCCGCACCCTCGGGGCGAGCCTCGAGGAAGAGCCAGCTCTCTCGACCGCCGAGCATCGAGTCGGGGTACCCAAGCGCGAGAAACGCGGGGCGCTTGCCGCCGGCATCAGCGCCGATCAGTCGTCGGCATTCATCGCGGGCCCATCCCGCGTCATGTCCGCTCGCCCGGTCGATCTCCGCCAGCACCGCGCCGAGTGACGCCCGGGGGGCCGGCTCCCGGTCAAGGCGAAACCAGGCGCCGACCGTCTCCCGAGGTTGATCGTGAAGGCCGAGCACGAGGTTCACGTTTTCGTCGGCAGGCTTGGCAGGCACCTCGCCGGTGTCCGCGACCGGGCCATCCGCGAGGACGATGCTCGCACTGCGTCGCCAGATGCCGAAACGGCCGGACCGAGACCCACTGGGGGGCAGCCAGCCCTCGCCCACCAAGGTCATTGCCGGGTCGCCCTTTGCCTGCGGAAACGCGGTGTGCAGGTCGGGCGGCCGGTCGTGCTCGTCCCATTCGCCACTGTGCATGCGGGACAGCAACTCGCGGAGTCGGGCCAAATACTCCTCGCCCGTCCGCCACGGCGCCCATCCTCGCTGGGTGTCTGGGCGATAGCTGGCGGCGTACAGGCATAACGAGCCGTTCGGGAGCGGTTGCGCATGCCGGCTGTTCGGCATCTCCTCACGCGGGTCCATCGCAAATGCCGACGGCGCCTGAAACGGGAATCCAGTCCACAGCGCGATCCGGATTTGGTGGATCGCCTCGCGCTCCTCATCCGACTCCGGATCGCGCCACTGCGCCGTCACGGTGCCGTTCCACCACTCCTTACCGTTCGCCTCTCGCCCACCGAGGATGAACCCGGCTGCGACGAGCGCCGCCCGGAAGCGCTCGCGCGCGACCGGGTGGAATCCATCGGTGACAGGCGCCGATGTCGGCGACTCGGTGTCACCCAAAGGTGGGGGCCTGTCGAATGTCCGGACGCGTCAGCACCGATGGCGCCGCCTGCTTCTGCACGTCGTCATCCGGGAACGGAAACTTGTCGCCAAAGATCTGTCGCCAGAGCTTTGCGCTCGCCTTGAGATCAGTTCCCGCGAGGTCCCGGGCGCGCTGCGCCAGGGGGAGCGTCGCCGCCAACTTATCGTAGAACAGGACGAAGTCGGCTAGCTCCATGCCTGTCTTGATGATCTCGCCAGGAAGCCCGGGGTCGTTGAACACGGGAACGATTTGAGCGACTCGGTACGACTTCAATTCCGCGATGGTCCGCTCGACCCAGGCGATGAAGACGTCCGCCCAGTCACGCGCGTCAGGCTCATGATAGTAGCCCGCCATTAGCTCCATCATGTGCCCTTTCGGGTGCCGTTTCGAGCGGAGCTGCTCGCTCTTCCACCATCGCGCCATCTTCACCAAAGGCACGAAGCGCCCCTTGTCGTTGACGCTGTTCTTCGTGTCGCCGTTCAGGTTCTGCGTCCACGTGATGTGCCCCTTCGGGTTCGTCGGGAACCACTGCGTCACGTCGCGGTCCGGAATCAGCAGCGCTTCGTCCATCCCTTCGGGAGCTACCGTCGGCACGATGTCCATGTCGATGTTGGACAGCTCGACCTGGATCGAGCGACGGCGCGGCGTCGTGCGCGTCTTGTACTTCTTGTTGTCGTCGAGCGCCGCCTTGAGTGTAGTCAACAACTTCTTCGGATTCTGCGGATCGTATTCGCTCATGGCGCACACCACGACGATGTCCACGTCCTTGATCGGCGTGACCGAGGTGCGGCGCCGGTAGGACCCTGCGAGAAACGTGTCGACGTGCACGGCGCCAAATGTCTTGTGGTTTGCCAGCCAGGCGCGCACTGGCTCGTGCGCATTGATGGCCTCAGCGCGCGTGTCTTCGTCCGGCTCGATCTTGCTCAGGAACTCGACGAAGAGGCTTTTCAATGTTGCCATACGGGATTCTCAGTGAAGGGGCACACGCGTGTGCGCGCAGCGTCGCGAGCAGACGTACCACATTTGCAGCACTTCGATGGAGCATTCAGACGCACGGGTATGCGGTGGCGAAGCGGTCGCATCACCCGGGAGACCGCGTGGTCGCCGTCCGCGGCGTCGCGCCGACGGCACCGAGCGTGCAGGCACGCACGTACGACCCCGTGGTGGGATGCCATTGATGCACGGTGATCTTCCCGACCGCGTTGAGCGTGTGCCCGAGCAGCACACACCATTCAGCTGGCGCGGCCACGTAGAGGTGGAAGTGCCGTACGCCGTGCTGATCGTGCAAGGTCCGCAGGCATTCGCCCACTTCCCACGCCGCCGAGATCGCCCATGAGGCGTCAGCCACCGCCTGCTGGCTTGCGCCGGTCGCGGGTGTGAGTCGCACCGAGTGTCCTGGTCGGTCGCTCAAGCTCGCTGCATGACCAGCAATCGTTCCGCTCAAGTCGCGTGCGATGGCCACCTCGACGAGCGCCACCGAGCGGTCCGTTCCGGGCGCCGCCAGATCGTGCCGAACGAGCACCGGCGTGGGACGCCGTGGCGCTGCGGTCGACCATGCGCCGTTCGCGCCGTCGAACGTCAATGTGTACTTCGAGGTCGCAGACAGCACCTCACCCAGGGCGAGGGGTGCGGAGAGCCGTGCCTGCACTTGGACATGCGCGTTCCTGCGCGAGAGCTCGTCGAGCGCACCTCGCACATCGTGCAGCGCGGGCACGAGCTCGTCACGCCACTCTGTCGTGCTCGGGCACCCCGCCGCGAACGGTGCGGTCCAGTCGAGGTCGAGATCGACTCCGTGCTCGCCACCCGACTGCGCCTGCGCGCGCAGCAGTAGTCGTGGCGCGTAGTCGCTGTTAGCGGCGAAGCGCGGACGAAGGCCAGCGCGCAGAGTTCGTTGAGCGACCCAACGGAGTTCGGCACTCCGCACCTTCTTGGTTGCCCCGGGAGCCAGGGTACGACCGTTGAATGCGCTGAGATCCCCGAGACCGTGTTGTGCACACGCGGCGGTCAATTCTTGAGGGGTGACGCCACAAAACAGGGGAATGATCAGGAACTCCGGATCGTGCTGGCGCCGCTGCAGTGCCTCGGGCACTTCCACGTTCCAGATGACCGGGCGCGTCAAGAACGTGGGGGTGACGAACGCGATGAAGGCGGAGACTTCCTCGCGGATGGCCCGCCGGATGGCCGCCTCGAAGAGTTCGCCGAGCTCCAGATGATCAACGTCTCGCCATGCATGAAGCCCGCGGAATTGGAGCGCCCGCTGGAGCGCAGCAATATCTGAGGCATTCCCCCGCCAATGGCTCAAGAAGAACCGAGGAGGAAGGCGTGTCTCGGGCGCCGCGTCGAGGGCCGCGTCGCTGTCACGGGGCAGGAGTGCATCAGACATAGAGGCACGATAGGCGAGAAAAGGCCGGAGAGGAGCTATCAGGGCCGCCACGACGGGGTGCCGGCGTCACTGGAAAGTTAGCGGGTTTGGGGTCGGAAGATCCAACGACACGCGCTGGCACGGCGCCGCCAGGGTCAGCACTGTGTTGTAAATCTCAGACTCAAATTCGGCCGACCGAACAAAGCCCAGCCGATACAATACGCGCACTTGATTGAAGCAGGCGACCCATTCCAGCGTCGCCATTTCGATGTCCTCGAAGCTACGCCGCGTTCCGTCGCAATGGACCACTTCGGTCTTGAACACGCTGATCATCGTTTCGGCGAGCGCGGTGTCGTAGGCATCCCCACGCTGCCGACCGAGGGCGCAGCTCCGGCCGCGAGATCAAGTTCGGTGTTCACGTTTCGACCGCAGACCGCTTCGCCGCAGAGCAACGCGCGCGTTTTGCGGAATGTCATAGGCCTCGCTTTCGTTGGTGCGCATGTGCCACGTCGATTCTTCGGACTATGACGTGTCTGCGGACAGTCGGCGTTCGGTGGCGCAGTCGCATCCATGTCATCGCCCTATGGACTAGAACGGCGCGCGCTGCGCACTACGGCCAG
>CANGXD010000039.1 GCA_947457545.1 Gemmatimonadaceae bacterium | reverse complement strand
GCATTGCACGCGGCATCTTCACCTCGACGACGGATCTCACGCGCAAGCTCCTTCGGTACATCAAGCTCCACAACGAAACCTGCCAGCCGTTTGTGTGGCGGTACCGCGACGTCACCCGTCGCATGCCTGCTACACGAAAATCAACTACGTCCCACTAGGGCCTCACGAAACGTGTCCGCGGACATTAAGTCAGCGTACTTGACCCGCTCAATGTGCAGTGCCAACGACCGGACGCCCTCCTCGCTCACAACGGGGAAGTTAGCCGGAACATCCATGCGCACGAGCTGACGGAGGAAATCCTTGAACTCTGAGGCGCTTGAGTGGGTCTCGAAAGCGGCCGTCATTTTGTGCCCCCCACCCAATTGCGCTTCGCCGCTTCAATACTCTGAGCTTTCCCAGCCGCGCGAAGTGCGTGAGCCATGCGCAGGTGGACCAAGGCCAACGGCTCGCCATTTGACGACGCTATCGTGCGCGCATGCTCCACGACAGGAATCACATAGCCAAGCAGGCCTCCCTTCGAGACTTCTTCCGTCATCAGAAACTGGAGTGCCTCCTCCCGTTCTCGCTCCGAGCATGCAAAGAGGAACTGAGGATCCATTCCTTCGAGCACATTGCGCAGAACCTCCCGATCGCACGCCCCAAACATCATCGTGTGAGTGACACGGCGCGCGATCTGGGGGAGCGTGGCCATGGTAATGGGCAAGTCATGCATGCCTACGAGGACGATCGTGAGCCGGTGCTCATACTCTTCTGCCGCCTTGTTCAGCAACATTGCCAGGCGCTCTATTCCCTCGAGCGGAACTCGCCCGGCCTCATCGATGAAGACCATCTCGATGCGGTGAAATACCATCCCTCGAATGATCACGTCAGCTAGCGTCGCGTGATCGACAATGCGAATGTCCGTCGGGACTTTGTAGCCCACTACCTTCTCCGCGAACTCCGCGAGAAGACGGGTTCCCATTATGTGTCCGCGCCCGCGCCGATGATCCGTGACCTCAAAGCGCTTTGCGGCGAACGCGTCGGGTGAGTCCGCCGCGCCTTCGAACGCCTGGTTTACCTCATTGCAGATGTAGCCGGATGCCGTCGTCTTTCCTGCGCCGGCGTGCCCCGTAACAACAAAGAACTGTCCGCGATCCTGGTGACCAGCGAGGAGAAAGTGTCGAAACTGCTTGATCACGGGAGTGGCAACGATTTGCCGACCGCGTCGGATGGGGAAAGCAAGCATGTTCGATCAGGCGGAGAGTTTGCGAAGGAAGTCGTCGAGCTTCTGCTCAGTCGACGTGATGTCAGGCGATTCAGCTGTTCCTGAGTCGCCCTTCCCCATCGTACCGGAGCGATTCAAATCACCCAAACCCGCATCGGAGCCGCTTGACGACCGAGCCTCGAACTCGGTCGCTAGGCGTTCTGCGGCAAGCTTATCCCGCTTTTCGCGAAGGGCCGCCTTGCTAAGCCGATCATTTTCGTGCGCCGCCACGTGATACTGCTGCACACGTGAATCGAGGTTTTTGTCCTGTTGTCGTTTTTCGCGCTTGAATGCGTACCATGCCTCGTTCATTCGATCTTGACCGACCAGATCTTTTCTGCGCAGTTCGCCCAGGAACTCTTCGTCCCCGGGGTCATAGGCATAGATCACCTCATCGTCGTCGGGATTGTAGCGAACGACGATGGTCTGGCCATTCATGGCCGTGAGAATCTCACCCCAGTACTGGTGCGCACCGCTGATGAGCGACAAGCCCACCGTCGTATTGCGAACCATGCGAGTGGTTCGGTGAAGCAGCATCATGTTCAGCGTTTCGCGATCGGGGAGTGCCCGATGTGAGACCGACGTGCGCCACATCTCCAGCGGGCGCATATCGATTGCCGAATGAGTCGTGCCGTTGTATTCGCGTACCCAGCGGTCGAACTCTATGCGGAGATCTTTCACTGTCAGGAGATTGCTGATCCGGCGCGACGTCCACGGCTCGCTTCGTGTGTTGCCATGCTTGTAACCCGGGAGCAGAGGCAGGAGGTTGCCCTGTAGCGTGCCGAAGAACCGTTCGACGTGCGGCTTCTCGTCAGGTCGGCGTGGCTTACAGAAGTCGAGGTCGATACCGACTTTGCGACAGAACTGCTGCGTTTGAACCGCCATGAAGTCGGAGCCGCGATCGGTCCGAATCAAATCGGGGACACCGAATGGTCGCAGTCGATTGCTGTCATCGATCGGCAGAATTGCGCCACGAAGGAGCATCGCGGTAGTGAACGAGTCTGGTGTCCGCGATGACAGGATTGCGTTTACGATTGCCCTGGAGTGCACGTCTAGCAGGATCGTCAGCCAGACCTCCTCCTGACGCCATTGTCCGTCGCGCTCGACTCTGACGTAGATGTCGAGACGGGAATGATCGAGCTCCCACAGCTCGTTGGCGTATCGAGTGTCCGGCAGATTCCCAAGCGGACGCCCCTGTCGCTGATATTCGGCAGGCCCCTGCTCTCGAAGAGTGCGCTCGCTCTTCGATTTTGCGCGGAGGAATGCTCGAACAGACTCGACGGAGGGAAGCTTGATTGATCCGTCTCGTATCTGGTCAACGAGCAGTACGCCACGCTCCCGGAGCTCAGTTTCGTGACCGGAGACGAGATCCTTCTCGGTCTTTTCGATATGTACTCGCAGCGCCTTCAGGATTCCGGGGGCAGTGGCGTAGCGATGCCGCAGCCACAGGACTGAAATGGTCGTTTTCATGTCGGTCGTCATTACATCCGATTCCCGGCCACTTCGACCGTGCCGGAGGTCATCGAGGGTGCCGTGACACTCGAACTGTTTGCGCTGGCGCAAGGCGCGCCGTATGCGAGCTGAAGTCGCCTCGAAGTTCTCCGCGCGCAGTGCATCGCTCGCCGTTGCCCCACCGATTATTGCGCGGACGACACGCATCTCGCGTCGCTTCAGTTCTTCAAGCTCGATCAGTGCGTCCAGCTTTTGCTGTTGGGCTCCGACGTCGGTATCCTGTGCCGACCGAACAGTTGAGCGCTTGCCTGCCGCGGGAGCGACAAAGCAGTCAGACTGCTGTTCGTGGTCGTCTGCCGACACGCCGAGCACCGCGCGGAGTTTGTCCAAGCGTTTATCTGCTTCGGCGTCCAGCTCTGCCGCGGCGACAACAGATTCGACGCGACCGATTTGCTTTAGAATGCGTCGAAGCGATCGAACGTCATCTTCGGGAAATTCGCGTCGGGCGAGGGCGCGCGCTGCAAGAGAATGCAGCAGGTCACCTTTGGCTTTCAGCGCCCGCTTCTGTTCCTTCGTGACGGTGTTCCGACTGTTCGCTCGCACTCGCCGCTCCTTTGTTGGCGTTCCGCGGCCACCGTACGGGAAGAGTCACTAAAACCCAAGCCCGCTTATGGATGCTGGACGCCTGTTCGAGAACGACGAACGTACGATATGTCAAAAGCGCGTGCAATACGTGAGATACGCATACCATACGCCATTTGGTTGCTTTCACGTATGGAGCAGAACCGACAAGGCCTCCGGGCGTCCGCGAAGCAGAAGCGTGAGCTTGGGCGAGAGATCGCAAGTCACCGTGTTCGGGCCGGGCTGAAGCAGGAGGAACTGGGGGCCCTCGTTGGCCGCAGCCAAGATTGGATCTCGAGAGTTGAGCGTGGGGCCTTGGTCCTCAGCGTGTTTGAATACATTCGACTCGCGCGCATCCTCCGGATATCGATCGAAGTTGTCGAGCGCATCGCCGACACGCCCAGCTGACGTCCTTCGCTGGTGATGCTCTGGTCGCCGCTCATCGGCAGGCGCCCCGATGAGCTCGTGAGCTGTTCCACGGCTTTCCGAGGGTTTAAGGCTCTCGCCCTCGATGGGGAGCGCAATCACCTGGTGTGTGACTGCGTTGCCTGACGTCGGAAGCGACGCCGTCGGGCTCCTGATGCGCCAAAGTCACACACCTCGCCCTAGGAAACGTCAACCCACGGCTTCCGCGTCGACTTCCGCTACGGGCATGGACTCTAGGCCGTTCCGGTGCCAACATTGAAGGGGCGAAGAAATTCCGAATCAACCGAATCGGCGCCCAACATTCTCCGTTAACCCCCTCGCTCTCAATGCAGCCATCACCTACTCAGGCCGCAGCGCTTTTCGCCGGAATCGGTGGTATCGAAGCGGGGCTCCATCGCGCGGGCGTAACTACGAAAGTGTTCTGCGAGATCGAGCCGGGTGCGGTGGCAGTGCTGGAGGAGCGGTTCACGGGAACGCACCTGCATCGCGACGTGACGACTCTCTCGCCGCGGGCGATTGCGGGCATTGACCTCCTCACCGCTGGCTTCCCCTGCCAGGATCTAAGCCAGGCAGGCCGAACGAAGGGCATGGGCGGGGAGCAGTCGAGCTTGGTGCGCCACGTGTTCCGCCTGCTCGAGCGTCGTCGCGTGCCATGGGTACTGCTAGAAAATGTGCCATTCATGCTCCAGCTCGGCCGTGGACATGCGCTGAACGCGGTCGTGAGCGAACTCGAGCGACTAGGGTATTCGTGGGCGTATCGCGTGATCGACACGCGCGCCTTCGGACTGCCTCAGCGCCGGGAGCGCGTCTATCTTCTCGCCGCACGGAATGACGATCCTCGAACGGTGCTATTCGCAGGGAACGAGTTGCAGGAGCCGCCCGAACTCCCGCCGCCTCAAGAGCGTTCGCATGGGTTCTATTGGACCGAGGGCAGCCGTGGACTTGGTTGGGCCGTAGACGCGGTTCCCACGCTCAAGGGTGGCTCCACTATCGGCATCGCCTCGCCTCCGGCCATTTGGCTGCCCGCGGGGGAGATCGTGCAGCCGGACATCCGCGACGCCGAGCGGATGCAGGGGTTCCCGGTCGACTGGACTGCACCCGCGGAGGGGGTCACTCGGCCGAGCCACCGTTGGAAGCTCGTGGGCAATGCCGTGACTGTTGACGCTGCAGCTTGGATCGGCGAGCAATTCCGGGAGCGAGCTGGAAGGACGGACATCATCGGGGAGCCCGTACGTGCTGATCGGAGCTGGCCACGTGTCGCCTGGAACGTCGGCCAAGGGCGACGCACCACCACGGCCATCGGTTCGTGGCCGGTTGCCCGCAAAGGCGAACCCCTCGCGCGGTTCCTCGCGTATCCCACTCGTCCACTCTCGGAGCGGGCGACGAGCGGCTTCCTCAATCGTTTTCGCGCCAGTTCGCTAACTAAGCCCAATGGCTTCCTCGATGCCCTAGAAGCGCATCTTGCACGCGTCGCCGCCCCAAGCGGTTTCGAAGCCATCGCCGAGGCGGACGTCCCTTCGAAGGCGCCCAAGGGTCGGGGCCGCCTTAGAACGGGCAATCGGAAGGCCGCGGCGGTCGCGGGATCTTGAACTACTGCGGGGGCCGCATGCCTGATGGCGAAGCCGCCACGGCATCGATTTCCGCGAGCGAGCTACAAGTCACACATATGCGTCTGTAAGGTGCCGTCTCCTTCTTCGCTGATCACCGATCCGGAAACGTCGGATCGTCTGGGGCGCATCCCTCAACGCGACACGAAGCCCGAACTTAGGGTGCGGCGCCTCCTGCACGCTCTCGGTCACCACTTCCGGGTTCGAAACCGCGACCTCCCCGGATCTCCAGATGTTGCTAACCGTGCACGTCGATGGGCCGTGTTCGTGCACGGATGCTTCTGGCACTCGCACCAGGATTGCCCACGCGCGACCGTACCGAAACGCAATCGCGGGTTCTGGGAAGCCAAGTTCGCAGCGAATCGAACACGCGACTCTCGAGCAGTCGCGACGCTCGAGAGCAAGGGATGGATCGTGGAGACGGTGTGGGAATGTGAGACAATCTCTGGCAACGCGTTGAGGCAACTCGCCAGTCGACTTCTCCGCAGATTACCACCCGCGTCCGACCGCTAGACGGCCGAGTGGCGGTTAACCAGTTCTACGGCGTTCCCGCGAGAAGTAACTCCGGCTCAGAGACCGTCGAAGAAGGCGCGGTCTACGTCGCTGACCTCAACGGTGCGAGTCAGAACGCCGAGCGATAACTCGCGCAACTTTTCCACTAACTGCTCACCATCTACGAGGTCGATCGGCGGTGCTCCATCGCGCGTCGCTTCGCGTCGCGCCTCGACTGAGAATCTCCCCGTCGTGAGGATGAGGCCCTTGTCCGCCCGGCCGACCATCGCGCCCCGGAAGTCACGCACCATGGTAGGAGGTACTGTTCCCTTCCACCGCTTGCATTGGAAGAGCACAGGGAAGCTGAGTAGTCCGTGGATACGCACAATTCCGTGACCGTCGATTCCGCCGTCACCCGAACGGCCTGTGACCTCGACCTGAGTAAAGCCTGACTCTCGTAACAGTCGTTGACAGAGCCGCTCAAACTTGGAGGGCGTAAGCGAGAGCAGCACTTCGCGGAGCGCGCTTCGCCAATCGACCGGAGAATCTCCAACTCTAGAGGAGCCTGGCTCGGGCGGGCGATCCGGGTCGTCGCCGTTCACTGATTTGTTGCCTGAGCGAGCCTTGCGCGGAGTCGCTTCGCGCGCACGTTTGACGATATCGCGTCCTTCGATTGTATCGGTCCTGCTACCGAGCGGAGTGAATGCCCACACCCCGCGGCCTGAGTTCAGGACCAGCCCCGCGTTCTTGAGGTACGTCCTTGCCCAGGCGAGCCGATATTCGATCTCGGACATCCCGGAGGAACCATGTGGCACTTCGATGACTGATGCCGGGAGAGCAAGATCTTGGATCACTTGATCGAGCAGCTCCTCGTTCGAGGCGCTACCACCGAGCGCGCGTAACGCGGCGAAAGTCGCTTCGAAAAGCGTCGGGTAGCTGGGTATCTGGTCCGACACCTGCGCGTTATTCTGCTTCGGCATGATGCACCTCGCTATTGCGCGGACCGCGACCCACGTAGAACACGTTCGACCGAGCGGATGACGTCTTCCTCAAGTGGTCTCCTCTTCTTCGTCGCCGACATCTGAATCGACCTCGGCCTCCTCAGGGGCTATCAGTTCGGGACGGGCATCCGGATCCTCATCTGCCCATTCGATGTAGCGACGATTACGGATTCCGTAGGTTTTGACCACTTCAGAAATCATCTCCTCCAAGGTGAGCAAACCACGGCGATGTTCGCCCTTGGACGGTTCTTGCCGCCTCGGCCGGCCCCGCCGAGGAGGGCGATCGGCGACATCGAAGAAAAAGAGCTCCCCGCGGCGCTCATCCTCTAGCTCGTAGAGCCCGATAAAAAAGCGCTCGAACAGCTGATGCGGATCAGTGGGCTGCACGCGCCCTGCGCGCTGGCGAAACGTCATGATTGCATGAGCGAATGACGACTTGTCACTTGCAGCGTCGTCGCACGCGCGCATCGGGAGAAAAAACAGCGCTACCAGCACTGCGTACGGGTGACGCTCATGATGATCCATCGCCTCGGCTCGTAGTTCATGGTCGTTCCGCACCATGTTCTTCGTGTACCGGCCGAGCACGACCTGACCAGTCGTCTTGTCCTTCCGTGCGTCTCGAAAACTGTATGTCTTAATCGACACCAAAAGCTCGAGCCCTGTGTCGAACGTACTGAAACGCACATCAGTCTTCTTTAGCTTTTTTGCTGCGCCACTGGCGGCGCGAGTCTCCCTACCGCTGCCGTCCGGGTTTGGGAGGATTCCCGGAAAATCACCAGTCTCACGGAGTCTGTTCGCCACCAGAACGGCGAGTTTGTTGGACAGGCGCTCGGCGTAGTTCTTCTTGACGCCCGTCGTTTCCTCTGCGTCGTCCGGACGCGGCTCCGCTTGAGTGAGCGCATCCAAGAACACCTCGACGGTCAGGTAGGAGGGCGATGATTCCGCGACCTTGCGTGACGGTCGGGATCCACCGTCTGCATACCTTCTCACCGGGCGCCGTTTGTCCGACTTAGAACTCTTGATCTCTTCGAATAGCGAACCTTCGTCTTTCATGCTCGATTCAATAGTGCACGGGGATGCCGGTGGCGGGCATAGGAAGCCGGCCAAGATATTGATGTCGTGATTTCGACGGTACGTACACATTACCCTTCGGACCGCGTGTTGTTTGCACCTCACGTTTCTTCGACTGCCCGCGTACCGACTTCAAGATTGACTCTCATCGCGGAATACCGCGAGGGCCCAGGCGCGGTCGCGCCGGTCATCCACAGTCGTCTCGTGGAAGTTGAGCGGCTGCCGCACAGCGTCCTGACCAACGTGGCGATCCCGCGTACGCAGACCAAAAAGGGACACAAGATCCCCGGGATACCATCCACGGGTTCGAGCTGGGAGAAGCCCTGTTATCGAAACTGACCGTCCAGCGGCATCTACGAGTCGAACTCGATGACGATCCTCAGCGCCCTGAACGTCGGTGAGCCTTCCCCAGGTATCTAGGGGAATTCGGTGTTTTGCACCGCTGCTCCAGGCCTCTGGAGCTCGCTGCCGGTACTCGGGACACACGTGGCGGAATCCACAGCCGTCGCACGCGGGGCCGAAGCGTGCCAACTGGTCGGCGTCGACGGGCACCCCGCTCGGAACCCGCGCCATCGTAGCGCGCACCCACTCTTCGGTTTCCGCCTCCTCTTTGGGACCGAACGGCACCTCCCTCTCAGTGCCATCGTCGACGACCAAGCGCACGGCCGCCGCGGGCTCCTGCCTTCTGGCCATGAGACCGTATACCCGGAGTTGCCGCGCGACATGGGGACTAACCGAGCCGTCAGGGTCCGTGACCCGGCCAGTCTTCAGATCACGGATCGTGATGTGGCCCGCACTCCGCTCGACGACGTCGGCCCGACCGGCAAGACGGAGATCCGACGCCCGCATCCTCACCTCAGCAAATGTCCGAACTGAACCGAGATCCGAAAGCGCGAGACCTACACCTCCGTGTGCCAGCACTCCAGAGTAGGCCGGAGCCGCTGATCCGCCGCCCTCCATCTGGCGAACCGCTAGATCGATCACTCGCCGTACCTTTCTGCGCCAGAGAAGGGGCGACCACACGTCCTTTAGGACTACCGATGACGCCTCCGGCAGCCTCGCGGCGAAACGTCGGTTGGCTTCGATGAGGATCTCGTCGAGCGTTCGCTCAGCGTCCTCCTCAGCGGTGCCCATCCGTGTGATTTCGCCGCGGATCGAGCGCTCCAAGAGGAGGTGGAAGGCCGTGCCGACGTCTGCCGCTGGGTGAGCCGGCAGGGAAGCGACGACACGCGCGCTCCCCAGGACAGCCCGCAGCAGGCACTCGTCGGCCACGCCGAGATGAGACGGCGAAAAGGTCGGCGGCGGGACCACCATCGACAGCAGCGGTGGAAGTTGCTGCGTTTTCCCCACGCTGCCATTGTCCGAATTATCTCCCCGCCAACTCGAATCTACCGACGCCCCCGACGCTCCCGACGCACCCGGCGTCCCCGACATCACGAAGACCACGCCAACATTAGTCGCTCACGGACGGCGATCTGCCGCCGCGCCAACTCGAAGGTGTCGACCGGCTCGATCCGAGCACCCGGCCCATCCAGCTCGTCATGCGCCACACCCACGATGCCAGGCAGCTCCGCCGCGTCCCAGAACGGGTGAACGATGAGTGCCCAATGCGGTGTTGTCTGATCGAACCGGAAGGCAATCAACCCTGTCGAGGTACGTACGATCTCTCCCCGCGAGCCGAAGCTGATCATTGCGTTCGCATAGCGCTCCGCGAGCGCTGGCCAGTCGCCGAGAGCGGGGCCCGTGAACTTGCCGTCCAGCCCGCACAGCCAGTTTGGGTCGAGAAGATGCTGAAGGAAAGCAAGTCCGAGACGCCAATCGAGCAGCCCGTGATAGCCCTGGTTGCCGTAGCGTTGCAAACAGCGGTAGCACGCCTGATCGCACTGGGCGGCATGTGCGCCATCGGCGGTCTGCGCAAAGAACTCTCGTTGCGGGTAGGCCGACGCGTCTTCGACTATGGAGCGTACTATCGAGATCACCAGCGGTCGACCCGAGGCATCCGGCTGGCCGAGCCGCTCGCTGAAGCCCGCCCCGTTCACGAGATGATCGGCGATCTGGAGCAGTGGCACCGGATGGCCATCGCCGTGACGGTGCACACGGGGCTCGAGCACATCGAACTCCTCCGGGTCGACGTCGAGATGCAGCGCCGCCCGATTCACGAGCACGTACGCAGCCGAGATGGCGGCCGCCCGCATAGGCGTGCTACCGGCGTCGCTCCGCAGCATACGGTGGGTGCGTAGGCCCGTCGGGACACAGCGGGGTGCGAGGAAAAGAACATCGGTTGTCTTGGGCGCCGACAGCCAGACACCCGAGAGCTCACGGTCGCCAGCCTCCCATCCCCAAGGCCGGCGGGACGCGTCGCTAACGATGTCTTTGTGAAGCCACTGCCCTAGCAGGGGTGTGCCACTCTTGCCGAGTTTCTGGACGCCCTCCACGACATCGAAACCGCGCCATGCAGCCGTGGCCGTGTCCCACGCACCCCGATTGAGACGGTAAAGCCGTGTCTGGGTATGGTACCCAGTCGCGAGATTCGACTCGGCATCGGGCTTGAGCTCCAGCTGCCGTCCCTCGGCCGTGTTAAGCCGATGGCGTCCAGCACTCAACTCCTGCTGCTCGTCCATCGAGCGCGGCTTAAAGTCCGTGCGGAAGCCGTTCGGAGTGCGGCACTCACCAGCCAGCAGCGGATCCAGCACATGCTCGCACGCGGCACACTTCTGCTCCGTCCCCTTCGGATCCGCATCGAAGCGCCGCCAAGCTCCGCAGTGCTCACACTGCATGAGCCAAAAGGGCGGCGAGAATGCCTCCTCCAATGGATTTACAGGAGTCTTGTGCTTGGCCGATGCTGTCCACCGCCGGGGCAAGGGCCCGGTGAACCCAACGCAGAGGTGCTCTTGCTTGTCCTTTACGAGCACGGACCCTGGCGCGAACTCGAAGACTGCCACGTCGAGATCGCGGTCGATCGTCTTCCACGTCCGTTGGAACGACTCGTCAGCCAAGCGCTCGTCGCCAAGATAGAGGTCGCGTACGCGCGTGGGCATGCCGTACATCGGCAGCAGGCCTGCTTCGGCAAGAGTGTGGGCAAGTCCTTCCTGCCGCACCCCAGTGTTGGGTACGGATGCGATCTCGGCCAGAAGCGTGTCTGCGTCGAGCGCTGCCAGCTCCGGGTCACCTGCGATGGGTGAGTCTTCCGTGATCACACGTTCCACGCGGTCACGATATGCCTGTGTCGCTAGAAGCGTCTCGCGGAGTCGCTGCGGCCACCGACTTCCGGATGCGAAGAAGTCATCGTACCGCACGAACTCGCCGTGGATGTCGTTCAATTCTGCCATGTCGTCGGCGCCGAGCGCGGAACGCAGCTCGCTGAAGGCACACCACAGCCACGCCTTGCGCACGAACCGGCGCGCAGCGGTTGGCTGTCGCTTCGTCAGGAACGGCGGTGGCGGCGGATCGCCCGTGATCGCTTCCGGGTGCCAGAAGTAGTGAAGGTCGTGGCTCTTAGACCGGCAGACGGTCACCGCCATCGAGTACGCCTGCCGACGACGTCCGGCGCGGCCTACACGCTGCTGGTAGTTAAAGCGCTGTGGGGGCATGTTCGACTGGAACACGGCCCGGAGTGGGCCAATGTCGATACCGACCTCCATGGTAGTGGTCACAGCCAGCAAATCGATCGCGCGGGCCGCCTTCGCCATGTCGGGGTCGCGCTTCGCGTCTGCATCGTCGGCTACGATGATGTCCTTGAATCGGCGCTGCCGATCTGCGGGATTCTCCGTCTGGCCAGTGAGCTCTTCGCAGCGAAGTCGGAAAGTGGAGCCAGGCCGCTCGAAGCGCTTTGCGAGATAGTTGCGCTCGCGCAACTCCGAGGCCGCGCCCGTTGGCTCCGCCGACAGCTCGGTGGCGCACCGGGTGCAAACGCCCATGCCCCGATGCAGATGGACACGCCCGCACGTAATACAGCGCCAGTACGGGTCGGTGGCATCGACGAGACGCAGGTGAAGGGCGGACGTGAACACCAAACCCGCCTTGTGACCGGCCTTGCTCAGTAACTGAAGTACCTTGTCGAGCCCCGTGGCAACGTCCGGGGCCGACCAAATCGCGCCGGCGAAGCGTTTGATGCTCTTCTTCGTGACCTCATGGCCGCTGTTCCATTCCTTAGGCGCTTCCTTCGCTTTGCCACGGTCGGCCCAAGGATCGTCCTTCAGCCGATACCCGTCGGCGAAAACGCGTAGGAATGCGTCGCCGAGCGCCCGGTCAGAACCCGTCACGGTGGCAGGGAGGCAAGGGTAGCCGAGGCCTGTCTCCTCAAGCGCGAAGTAGGTTCGGCTGAATAGAATACCAGTGACCTGTCGGTGGACTCGCTTGAGGATGTCCTCGCGCGCGAGATTCAACTCCGACTTCTCCGTCTCCGAGTCTCGCCAGTCGGCCTCCCCACTCTTCAGGGTAAACAGTTCAGACCATACGTACGACACGTCATCGTTCGCACGAATGCGCTTGGTTCCAGTCGGATCGGTGGGATGTATTCCGAGTCGGGCGAGCTCGGCGACCAGCGGCTTCAGCGCGACACGCGCACCTGAAGTCCCCCGGAATTCGTTCCCGTCATAGCTCTCCAAAACGTCGCAGACTCGAACGATTTGGGCAGCAAGCGTCAGCGCCGCGGTATCGGCTCCGTTCATACCCGCGGCAGCGTTCTGCAGCTCGGTCATCTTGGCGGTGAGGTCACCGAGCTTGCCGAACTCGCCGGCCGCTACGGCTTCTTGGATTTCGCGCTGGACCTGCTCTAGCTGAGTAGCAGCACTCGAGGGCGTGGGCCGGCCCTCGCGCACGCGTTCTAGCCGCTCCACGAGGATCTCACGCACCAGGTCCTCGTAATGACGCCGCTCGATGTCGAGCGCCGCCTTGGCAGCATCCTGACGCGAGTCCGAAAAGGAGACCAGCTTCGGGTCCGTCTGACCGAGACGGAGAAGATCGAACAGCTCCGTAGCGAGGAGCTGCGTGGTCTTCGCGAAACCGGCACGAAAGTTCCGAATAGGTGAGAGGCGACCGTTGCGTCGCGGAGAGTAGTCAGTGCCGCACGACGGGCACTCGTATGGCACCGCCGTTCCCGCGTCGGTTCCCCGGCGGGCATGAAGGTCCTGGGGGTTCTTGCCCGCGAAATCTCGATGGTAGAGGAAGCCAGGCACGAGATGTGATGCAGGGACGGCGCCGGGGCGGGCGGGAACCACCACACCCGTACGCGCATCTAGGTGCGCCTGTCGCCACTCACCTATCTCGGGCGTTTCGGGAACCTTCATGGTGTACGGCCAGTGGCGCGCATCCGACGGCCAGAACAGCGCGAACGACTCGGCTGAAAGGAGCTCAAAGAGATTCCGTGTCGAGCTTTCGGGCAGCCCGTCCAAATCGGGCTCTGCTGGCAGGAGCTCGATTGCGTCGGTTCCCTTCCTGTGGCCGCGCCGTCCCCCTACAAGCAATTCACCACACGACTCGCAATACACCAGTTCTAACACGCGATTGCCAGGCACCCCGTCGGCAGTCTTCGCGAATCGGATCCCGCGGTCGATGCCTAGGGGACCGTGGAGTCTGTCGGGTCGCCGGAACGACGGCTCGACAGAGTCGACGTTGCCGATCGGGGCAAACAGACCGTCGATGCTCCGGAAGAACGTGTGAACCCGAAACGAGGAAGCCGCGGGTACGTCCCGTTCTGGCCACCACGAACGAGCGGCATCGCCGGCCCCCCGCGCGACCAGTAGCCCTCGCACGGCATCGAGCTCCGAGGCCCCGCTCCCGCCGAAGAGCCGCTTCGCCAACATCCCGAGCGTCGTCGCCCGCGCTCGGCCCTCCTCTTCCGACCAGCAGGCGTGAGCGACTCGCGCGCCGGCCTCGCGAACGACCGCGTCGATCACGTCCGCAAGCGAGCTAGCGGCCGTCATCAAGTCTCCGGGAAGGAGCGCCGTAGCCACCGCACGCCACTCCGCCTCCATGTCGCGCGGTTCCTTCAGCCGTACCTGATCCTGACCGCCTCCCATTTGCGCCAGCAAGGACTGGAACGGCGCGATCGGCAATATCGCGGTCGATTGAGGCGGGTCATCGATCGTCTTGCCTGGAACGACGGCTTCGGCCCAGGGGTCCGCCTCCGCGCTTGCGCTTGCGGACTTGCCCGCGCCCTCTGTCCCTGACGTCGCGGGCGCGGCCCACGTTCCATGACGGCCGAACATGTCCCACAAGTACCGAAGGCTGTCTTGGCGTTTCTCGGGCTCCATTGGTAAGGAAGCGCTCGACGACAGGATGCGGAGCTTGTGGCGATGCGCCGGGTCAGTCAGGCCGAGTCGATCGAACAGAAGGCGCAGCAGATACGACGTCTCGGTGCCGGCCGAACCGCGCTGGAGGTGCAGCTCGTCGAGCACGAGGAAGAAGTAGGCGTCGTCATGGCTCGTGAGCCAATCGCGCGTCCTTTCTAGAATCGGTGCGTCCACCTCGCGAGCCAGCATCGCGTTGAGCATGCTGACGTTCGTGATGAGCAAGTCCGGCGGCGTAGCCTGCATGTCCCATCGCGTCGTCAGCTCAGCGCCGTCCACTGATGGAAACAGGAATCGGATCGGATCTTGATCGGGCCGACGCCCCGCGTCGAGTTCGCGTGCGCGCTGCTGTGCCTGCTCCATCGAGCGACACGCGCGGAATAGCTCTCTCAGCTTGCGCTCGCGACGCGTCGCCTCCTCCTTCCCTGCCCGTGGGTGCCGGTGGAATCCGGTGACTGGCGTGTCGCTGGTATATCGTCCGAAGAACAGGCGATTGCCTGCGAAATGCCGATCCATTGCGGCCCGTGCGTCGTCCGAGTCAAGCGCTCGCCGAATGCGGGTAAGCTGATCCTCGACGAGTGCGTTCATCGGGTAGAGCACCAGGGCGCGCACTGCGGCTGGCCGGTTCCCGTGCTCCCCCGTTCGCTGCTCGCGGAAGGGAGATGCATCCGGCTGGCGCTTGCTAGGTCGGCCTTCCAGCGACTCGAAGGTCTCCATGGCTGACCCCGTCGTCTCCTCTTGCCACCACCTTTGCTGCAGGTACCCCGGCATCGGCGCTCCCCATCGAGTCGCCTCCTTCGCCATCTGTGCGAGAATCGGCAGAAGGAACGACTCCGTCTTCCCAGAGCCCGTGCCCGACGTCACGATCCCGGGCTGCCCGGGCTGTACACCACGCGCGAGCATCTGCATTTGATGTCGGTAAGGCTCAAAGGTGCCTTGCCGAAGCGAGGTGCAACTCGCCGGCGCAGGCACCGAGTCGAGCAGGCCCGCGAGCGCCACGTCGACGAAAGCCAGCAGCTCGGTTCGGCTGAAGCCAGGAAGCCAGCGCTCGCGCTCGGAGTGGTCGATCAGGTCGTGAAGCCGGAAGTCTACCGTTTCGTAGCGCGGCATCGGCTCCACGAGTGGCTCGGTACAAAAGGTCCCCGCGCGCTCTAACAGCGCCCTCCGCTCCGCGGACACCTGGGGATCACGGATGCGAAAAGCCGTCTCAAGATACGTGATGTAGAGGTCGCGAATGCGCTGAAAACCACCGATTGGATCAAGCACGGATCAAGTTTAGGTGAAGGCGGGGTGGGGCGTGGCGGACCACGACGCGACGACGAGTGTTCGTTATTTGCACCAATCAGCGAGAGAGCCGGATGGCCGCTTCGAGAACGGTTCGCCACTGTATGGCCGGGCCAATGCCGATCGCGTCGCCGTGCCGCTCGAGCGCGTCTTCAGACTCGTTGAAGCGCGGAACGAGCGTAGGAACGAAGGCGTGACGACGCACGTCGGAGGGCGCGAGCTCGTGGGCTCGAAGTACACCCGCCATGCGGCACGCGATTTCTACATGCCGCGTGCCCTCCGACAGGTACGCCACGAGCTGCTGTGCAGCCCTTTGATCGTCCGCATCGGCCGTGGTCACCGCGTCCTGCCAAGCGAACCATTGTTCGGCCGCGACGCGCGAGGCCGGAACCGGATCACCGCCGCGACCAGCGAGGCCGGATGGCGATTCACGGTCGGCGTCGATGAGCGCGCCGAAGCGCCATAGTTCCGTTGGGAGCGGCAGGGCGGCCCTCCCAAGCGACGGGATTCCTATCGGCAGAACATTGCGGGGCCATTGTAGGCGCAGCACTTCCGCAAACGGATCGTCGGCAACGACGCTTCCTGCTGGTACCAGCGGAATCCCACGATCGGTGCGGCCTCGGCGTGCGGCGGCCATTGCGTCCAGAAACGGGAGCATCCACGCTTCGACCGGCGCGCGGTCTATGCCAACAAAAACGACGATGTGAACGTCATCGGAGCTGGATGCTCCTAGCAATAGTTCTGCGAGACCGTTGGCATGCGGCACGAACCTGCTGGCCGCGGAGTCCACCCAGCCTAGAAGTTGGTGAGGCTCCAACATCGAGGCGCCGATCGGCACCCAGGTGACCCGTCCACCAGCTACCGCTGCGGCGTATGCTTCAATGAGGTCATCTGCTCGGTCTCCTACGATGATCGGCATTCCGCCCGCGAGACTCGCCGCGTGGAACTCGAGAAGGCTCAATGGGTGAAGCCCGTTGTGAATGGCATGACGTCCAAGCGCCGATTTGAGCAGCTTGATATTCGTCACAGCGTCACAGCGCCCCGCGAGCGGGGGCACATCGATGACACGAGCCGGTGTGTTCTTGGTGTCGCTGTTCGGAAACGCATCGTTGCTTCCGCGACCACTACCTAAGACGGCACGCATGACGGCTAGTTCTGCGAATACAGTCTCCGGCCGCGCTGCGAGTGCGCGGAGGTGCTCCGCGAGTGCACCTTCATACTTCGCCGTCCGATCCCGGTACTCCTCGTCCAAACGTGCGAGGTGTGATTCCCGCTCCCTAACGGCCGCGCCCAGGCGCTCCTCGCGCTCGGTCAAGACCCGGTCCTGCGCCGCCGCTCGCTCTTCGAACTCTCGTTCGAAGTCTGTGTCGGTTTGCTTCAGCTTCGCCTCTGTCTCCGCGAGCTCCGCTTCGGCTTCAGAGTGCCGCAGCCTCAGACGATTGAGCTCCAGCACGAGCTCGTTCAACACAGTTTCCTTGTCGGCGATGGCCTCACCAATCTGATGCGCGCGAGCATCCACCTGCTCGCGAACTTGCTCCGCTACTTTGTCGTCGACGCGCTGGGCCACTACGGGAGTGTCGAGCAGTGCCGTCGACACATCTTCCAGAAGCGACAAATCGTTGGCGATCGAAGCGCGCAGGTTCTCCACACGCTCGACGCGAGCGCGATCGAGCGGACCTTCCCTTCCACCGAATCCAGCTGCAATTTGCGCCTCGACGAACCGCGAGAAGACGGCTTCCGTCATCTTCAGAGCTTCGATTGCCCTGCGGTCGAGCTTGGCGAGACGCTTCAGCACAGATCGGGCGACCTCCTCGTCAGAACACCAATTCCGCACGCCGGCCTGCGGTCCGAAATCCAAGTATGGTTCGAGAAAGAGCCGCGCGCCCTCGCACTCTACGGCGTTGATCTTTGCGCGAGGGGTCCGGTAGATCGAAAGCTTGCTCAGGTCCTCGACATCGAGCACCCAGCTACGCTGGTCGTCGGCCTTCCGAAGGCGCACTGGCCCCAGGAGATGGGCATCGTCAATCCAGAGTGCGACAAGCCTTGCGATGGGGTCAACGGGCAACGGCACTCCGTTCCCGGTGATTGCCACGCGGAGAGCTTCTTCGTCCCATCCACGCAGGTCGACGACCTCCACTGGCCGTCGTGGGGAAAGGACCTGCCACCGATCTCGCGGGGCTTCGCCTCCAGAGTTGTCCGGTCGCAGCTCCACTTCGAATTGCCACAGCGCTCCATGGCGGAGATTCGGGGGCGACTCGTGCCAGTAGACGCGCCCACGAGACGGAAAGTCGTCCTCGAGGTTTGGCACTGGACCCAGCCACTCGTTGCCCGTCTCATCGGACTCCAGAAGTGGCTCTACGAGCGCGTAGTGATACGTGCCGAAGCTCATGCGGACCTCGCGAACGCGGCCCAGATATGTGCGAGACGTACTCATGATCAATACGGCAAGAGGTGTGACGAAGCTGATGACGAGAGGTGCAATACGATCGCTCGAAATCGGGAGGAGTAGGCGGTCAGTCGTTGGTGCGCGCCACGATCCGGCGAACGTAGGGGACGATATGGGCGGGCATGCGGCGCGTAGCCAGCTCGGAGGCTCCCGCTACGTCGGTGCGTTCGGCGAGAGCGCGACGGAGATCAGGGGGCAGCGGGACCGAGGGCAAGCCGACAGACTGCCGCGACGATCCAGCTTCAGACTGCGGGGTCGCAGAGAGGAGCCAGCGAACGTCCCGCGCGATATCAGGGCGTGCATTGCGCGATCCCCAGAGTTCGACGCTGAGGGCGTCGCGTGACGCCTCTTCGTCGAACGCGTAGGCGTAGGTCGGTCGACCATCGCGGCGCATAGTGGGGCCAGCCGCAATGCCTGAGCGTAGAACGACGGCACGCCCAATGGGCAGCGGCAGATAGGGGCCACCAGCGACGGTGCGTAGAAGCAGCCGATCCCCCGAAATACCAAACGGGTGTAGGCCCGCCATCTCATGGGCCGCGAGGAGAGCCCAATTCCTTGATGGCGTCCACCAATCCTGAGCTGGGGAACGCACGACGAAGTAATCTGGGCCGTCGCGCCGCACCCACTGCTCGACACCTACGCCGAGCACCGAGTCGGAGGGTCGCTGCGCGAAGTGCGACCGCCCCCAATCCCACGTGCGGCGCAGCTCCCCGGAAGTTGGACGTTCGCCCAGAGTTGTTCGACGGACCCGTGATACCGACGTCGCGAGCGTAACGGGATCAGGTAGGTAGCGAAGCTGCCCTAAATTGAGTTCAGCAACGGCTCGCTCAAGCGCACCGGTGTCCGGCAGCTGCCATAGCGCGACAGGCGCGACGTGAAGAGCCAGTGCACGACCCGGTAATCGCTCGGCGTGGTGCGCCGACAGCACGCGTTCGACTCTACGGCGAGTGGCCCAACCGGCCAAACCGACGAGCGCCACCACCAGCGGCGCCGTCCGCACCACTACCAAGCGCGGCGTGCGCACAAACCACGTGCGGCCGTGCCAAACCCGATCGGTCAGCGGATCGAGCGCGCCGACTTCCGCCCACGCGCGCAATACGTCCCAGTGCGTTCCCCAATCAAGTGTCCCGAAACACTCCTCGGCCATGTCGAGAAGCTCGCCTTCGGTCAAACCGCGACGAACCGTCGCTAGACCCGCCGCCCACTCGACGAACCGGTCTACACCCTCGTGATCCTCAATTCGACTCTCTGGCGGCGTCGCGACTTCCCCTTCAGAGGTGCTTCTCTGGGAGCCATTACGAGAAAAGGTGCTCCGAGATGTGACCGTCGATCGACGCCGCACAGGCGCCTCGCCCGACAACACATCGAAGAAGGGCGCGCGTGCCACAGGATCTCCGGCCGGAACCACGTCGCCCGCAGCACTCTCAACCCACCATCGATTCGGCTCTGTCGGCTCCAGGAACGGACGACCGAGAATTCGCGAGTGGAGGGTGAGCTGTCGTGTTGCCACAATCTCTTGACTGCGAAGCGCGACGAGATTGTGGCGCCCCTCCAACCCCTCGCCGAACTCGCGGGGGAAGCGGAAGCGCGTTTGATCGCTCGGGTCAGTAGTCAGCGGCGCGACATACTCCGCCAGCACGCCGCCCCCGTCGGCCGCACGAATTGCGTAAACAACCACGCTATCGACTGGACGCTCGGGAGACCCGACTCGGACCTCCGGTAGTACACCTCTGAGGGCGAGGTAGCCGCCGTCCACGCGCACGCCGCGCGCCAGGTGGATCGCGACATCCACGCGAGTAGGCTGTAGGCAGCGTAGCTGCGCCAAGGCAGCGCGCGGCGTCGCATCGATGCGGGCAAGGTGCGCTCCGTAGAACGGGCCGATCTCCTGCCAGCCGCGATACCTCGACGCTTTGGCGAGGGGCCGCTCTGCGGGCGGGAATAAGTCGAGGAAGGGAGCCACCCAGCGATCCGCAACCAGCGCCCACACGCGCTCATCATCGGGCCGGTGTGCGACCAGCTGGCGAACGCCGCTCTCGGACGTCGTGAAGAGTAGAACGCCCTCATCGCATACCCGTCCGGGCACGCTCCGCTGCCATCCGGACAACGAGTCGTCGAGCACCCCTTGGAGCATCAGCAGCACCGCCCCGGTAGGACCCGCGTTCGACCCGCTCGCCTGCTCGACGACGTGGGTGCAGCTACCGAGGCGTACGCTTGAGTGCGAGATCGACAGACCACGCGGAACTCTTTGCGGCAGCCCGGTAGTCATGAGGAGTAGCTCGCCCCGGAACTCTTCATCGAGCTGCGCGAAGAGCTGATATCGTACTGAGGTTTGGCCTGTGACGGACTCCGCCAGTACCGCTGCGTCGCGCACCGCGGACCAGAGCACATCTAGCTCCGCATCTTCACGCGAGTCTTGGTAGGCACTGCGTGAGCGAGCGACCGCCTCCTGAAAAGGAAGTGTGAATCGGTCAGCGTACCGGGCGAGCAGGCTCAGCACGTCGAGAACGGGAGGTTCGCGACCGACGCCTTCGCGTGCCAGCAGGTCGATGAGCGCTTGGCGATCGCGTCGACCCGGGAATATCAGCCGTTTGGAATAGCCGATTCGGACCTCGTGTCCGATTGTCGGCAGATCGAGGGCGCGGAAAGGCTCTCCAGCTGCTCGCCTCTTAGCAAGCCACCGCGCGAAGCACTCCCAGAGTTGCCCGAGTTCGCCTAAGCGGTAGGGCGGAAGACTAGAATCATGACCGAGAAGCAGCCGAAGCCGCTCACGAAAATCGCCGACGTCTTTCGTGTCTTCATCGACAAGGCCAGCGGCATAGCAAGTAAACAGGAGATCGGCGACGTATGGAGGTTCGCATCCGTTCCGCGCGCGAGTCACCCACCGATCGTGCACCTCCCGTGACAGTCGCCTTTCTAAATCGGCGGGCGAGCATCCTTCAGCAATTGCGGATTCGAATGCCTCTTGGACCGCCGTCGGGTCGTTGGTCTCACCGGCAACATGGGCGAGATCCTCAGGACCGACGGTGATCCGCCGAACCTGGCGTGCATCCAGTCCGTCCGCCACGAAATAGTGGCGGAAGAGCTCAGCATTCCAGCGATTGCGGGACCAATCGCGCCATTCGTCCGGAGAATCGGTAGGCGCCGATGGGTGGGGAGGGGCCGAGGTGTTCGGCATTTAGGGTGAATCCATTGCTTGGGACCGGCCGACTTGCCATGCGGCGTTCGACAGTACGACTAGAGGTGTAATAGCGTCGATTCCGCGCGGCCGGAAGTGGGGGGGGCGGTGGGCCTCTATGATCGCGCGGGGGTATGACACTCGCCCCGGGATTCGCGGCCGAAACAAGGTTCTCGACGATCAATACTTGCGTTGGAAAGCCCCAATGGGGCGGTTGGGCACGGCCAAAAGTCTTGACCCGAAGGGTGGACCGTTACTCTTGAACGGACTGTCATTCTGGCGGGCATGAGACCGCGCCGGATGCGGCAGGCCTTTCGGCGTAGCCAGTTTGAAGAGTCGGCGTTCTTCCGGTAGGCGCTTCCGCGTCGGCTTAATAGGGAGCCGACCCCTCGAAGCCCCTACGCCCCATGTCGCAACCTCTTTCTTTCGACCATTTCTCGACTCTGTTGAGTCACGCTGCCGCCGCACTCGCAGCCGCCGGCATCGTCGTTTATACGCGGGTGATTGCGTCGGGATGCCTTCGTTTCGAGGCAGTAGCACTGGACGGCCGTCGATTCTGGGGGTCCCCGCCGCTCAACTTGCCGCTAGATCCCGTGTTGGCCCTACTTCTCCTGGTGCTGCAGGGACACCGAGCCCTCGACGCCTCCCCAGAGGAGTGGCCGCGGCGCGCCTTTGTGGCCACCGAAGCAGGGAACGCTCCGTTTGCGGCCGACGACGCGGCTGCATTCGACGAAGACCTCGCCATGTGCAAGGCTGTTTTGGAGTTTCTCGGTCGCCCACTCTTTCAAACCCTCGCAACGATTGGCAGTTCGCTTCTTCAGGTTCCGAAGGTGTAGCCGAACGCCTAACATTGGCGGATGGCCGAGAGTCCAATAGATGAGCCCCTTCGTGCCGCCGCCGACTTGGTGCGCGCAGCCCAACGTAATGGCTACGTCGCCGATGGCGAAGAACTCTGCGCACTGATCCGCGCGTCTCGCCCTTTCGATTCCGTATGCTTGAGTAACCTGGGGTCCAGCATAATGGCCGTGGATGCGGCAGAAATGCAGTTCATCGAGGCTCAGCGGAACGACGATCTGAACATGCTCCACTCCGCCATTCAGCGACTTCGAATCGTTGCGCCGCTCGCAGCGCAGTGCTCGCTTCGCCAGCGTATTCCTACCATCGCGATTCGCCCCACTCGACCGTAACTGCTTCAAAGCGTCGTCGTGAGGCGGTTCGTACTTTTGTGCCGAACTGTGTGCGGATACACACGAAGCTCTCGTAACGTCGCAGCGAGCGGAGCCCGTCTTGTCTCTAACTGACGGCGACGGCCAGTCTTACGTTCCACTCGCGCTCCTGATCCAGAGACTGGCTGCACATCGACTCGAAACCCTGTTCGGTGGCAGGACCTGGAAGGGTCGCGTCAAGAATCGCCGGTCGCCAGCCACTCCGCTATCGTAGGGCGTAACCATTCTGGGGGCACCGATGAAGCGCGCGACGGGTATTGAGTGGACGGATGTCACGTGGAATCCGATGACCGGGTGCACGAAGATCTCCGCGGGCTGCGACCACTGCTACGCGGCGGCGGTCGCGCGCACGCGCCTCGACACGATCTATCGGCAACGGCTCCCGGTGCGGGATACGCCGGCGAATCGCGCCGATCCGTTTGCGCCGCGGTTCTGGCCCGAGCGTCTTCGGCTGCCGTCGAGCTGGCGGGCCCCCCGTCGCGTGTTCGTGAATAGCATGTCCGACGTGTTTCACGCGCATTTTACGGAATCGCAGATTCGCCAAGTGTGGGACGCGATGGTCGCGGCCCCCCACCATCAGTTTCAGGTGCTGACCAAGCGCCCGGAGCGGGCGCGCCGACTGGCCGATCTCTTGGTGTGGCCGTCGCACATTTGGCTTGGTGTCTCCGTCGAACACGAGGACAACGCCCAACGCATTGACGTCCTGCGTGCCATTCCGGCCGCCGTGCGGTTTGTCAGTGCCGAGCCGCTTTTGGGTCCCCTTGATGCCGTGGACTTCAGTGGCGTCGATTGGGTCATCGGGGGCGGCGAGAGTGGCCCGGGGGCCCGTCCGGTTGATCTCGCATGGGCCCGAGGGCTTCGAGATACGGTTAAGCGCGCGGGCGCCGCGTTCTTCTGGAAGCAATGGGGCGGCGCCCATCCGAAGTCTGGTGGGCGCCTGCTCGACGGCGTGGAGTGGAGCGAATATCCCGTGATGACGCTGGTCGTGGCGTGATTCTTACCCCGCAAAAAGGCCCAGTTGTGAGCTGACCGTCTCCATCTCCCATTCCGCGAGCTTGTACGCCACCGGCTTTCGACTCGCGAAAAACATGGTGTACAACTCGCAGGCGCCCGTTCGACAGATGCGTCGAGGACGACGAACGTACGCGAGCCCAAGTGTCGCCAATTGCCGCTCGTATAAGGCCTCGAGCTCCTGACGCATTTCAGGACTCTCGGCCTTTGTGCGGCGAGCGTCGGCGATCGCCCGCCACTCTTCGCATCCGAAGTAGGCACTCAAGGCGCGCTCGTTGGGATGCCCCTGATACGAAATACAGCGGTTGAGGGCCATCATCCCTGGGTACAAGAGGTAGAGATCCAGCGCTTTCGGTACGGCCCTGCGTAGGGCGACACAGGACTGCCATGGCCACTGTTCCGGCTTCTCCGGATCGACGAATGCAAACACGTACGGACTTGCTGGCAGCAGGCGGCCCAGACGCTGCACCACCGCATTGGCGTCATCATGCACCAGCTGGATATTCGCGCGGGGGATGGTGAGGCGACCGTCCGCGTCCAACGCGTCAATACGGGCGGAGAGCGCATCATGATCGTCCCGATCAAGATTCACCAACACCGCATGAGTGAACTGCCGATCGCGAAGGCGCGCCGACGCTCCGCTCGCGTCAAGGACCCGCAGTGCCCCGCCAGGAAAGAACTCGCGCAGTCGCTCATCGAAGAACACGCCGGGACCAGCGAATAAGTCGACGTAGACGCGGTGGCGAAAGTGCGGCGTGGCGATCCGCAGCGCTGGCACCAAGTATCGATCAAGAAATGACAGCTTGTCGTCGGCCCAGCGTCCATTTGGACGCGCGTGGTGTCCATCAGGGGCCACGGGATTTCCGTTGCGACGTTCGATGACCTGCGGCTTCATGCACTGCTCCGGGCACGGGGTACAGTTGCCAGCACCCCGGAGCCTAACACATTCGTGCGTACCGACCAAACCACAAATTGCCGGTTTCGTCGAACGCCGCCGCTCACCCAAAAACTGTCGAGAAAATCTGACAGTCGATGCGATTATTGGCTCTGAGGGAAACGCCGGTGCGTGTCACGCCGTCCTGACACTAAATACGGCATGCCCCTCGCCCAACACTAGCGGAACGAGCTGCCTACGCCCCGGGGAGCTGTCATTGAGATCGTCGACATGCGAACGGACGCGATGCGTCTGCTCCACGAACGCTGGGATGCCGCGACGGCACTCGCTGGGGTGCCGTCATAGGCCGCTTGCCATCACCGATACAACACGCCCCCAGCCTGAGGAGGCCGGGGGCGTGGGGGCGCAACTACTGAAGCCGACTGCAATCAGACGGGCGTGACGACCGCCATCACTTTATGCAGCCAATCGCGAATGCCAATCCGCGATCAGGGTGCGCATGCCGTCTTCACAGTCGCGACGAATGCGCACGTGCTTCGCTGGCGCGGTGAATACCTGACCGGAGAACGCGTCCACCGTCAGGCAGTTGGCCGGATCCAGCTCTTCGCCGACGTGGGCTTCGAGCGCACGACGTAAGAGGTCGGCCGCGAGGACACCGCCGCGACCCTGAAACGGCTGCTTTTTGAGCCGCATAGAGATCGCACCAACAATATGCGAGTCACCCCGAGTCAACACGGCGAACGGCGTGGCACGCAAAGTGACCAGCGGGACCGGGCGCATAACGTGCGATTCGCGCCATCCAGTGACCTGCACGCCCTTGGGTATGGCGAACGTGCTGATCACGCGCTCCGCCGCATCTAGTGGGGCGTAGTTGATTTTCGTGTAGCAGGCATGCGACGGGTGACGTCGCGGTACCGCCACACAAACGGCTGGCAGGTTTCGTTGTGGAGCTTGATGTACCGAAGGAGCTTGCGCGTGAGATCCGTCGTCGAGGTGAAGATGCCG
>CANGXD010000038.1 GCA_947457545.1 Gemmatimonadaceae bacterium | reverse complement strand
GCCACGCGAGATCTCGCGTTCGCGGCAGTTCATTCAAAAAGTTGAACACCCGCACCCGCGGAGTCGGCTTGGTTGCCTCGGTTGCCTTGGCTGCCTTCGTGCCATCGGTTCAACCCAAGACAGCCCCAAACGCGACCCAGCCGACACGCCGCTCCATGACCTCCGTAACTCGGATGCCTCCGTGAGAGCAGTTCTCCAATACGGGCAGCCAGCACGACGGTAAGTTTGAAGCGGCTGCTCCCGGCTGCTGCTTCTTTCGTCACCACGAGCCCCTTCGCGTCATGATCCGGTTGCCCTCCGTTGCGCAGGCTGCTGCCGCGCTGTCCCTGCTGTTGGCTGCGCCCGGCACACTGCTTGCCCAGCACAGCTACGCCGAACCCAGCGCCACCTTCGACGCGCGCGTCCCCACCCCCGCGCAAATCCTCGGCTACGAACTCGGCGCCCGCTTCACCTCGCACAAGAGCATGATGCGCTATGTCGAGCGCATTGCCGCGGTGAGCAAGCGCGTCAAGGTCGATACCGTCGCGCGTTCATTCGAAGGACGCGAGATGCTCGTCATCACGGTCACGAGCGAAGCCAATCACGCGCGCCTCGCCGACATTCAGCGCGACGCGCAGCGTATTGCCGACCCGCGCGGCGCCGCGCCGGGTGATATCGATGCGGCCATCAAGCGGCTCCCCAGCATCGTGTGGCTCGCGCACAGCGTGCACGGCGGCGAAGCGAGCGGCGTGGAAGCCGGACTCGCGCTGCTCTATCAGCTCGCTGCGGGCACCGACGCCGACACCAAGCTCGCGCTCGACAGCACCGTCGTACTCATCGACCCCAATCAGAATCCCGACGGGCGCGAACGGCATGTGCACGACGTCGACAAGTATCGCAGCGTGAACGGCCTCTCCAACGACCCGGGCGCGATGAACAACGCCGGCTCGTGGCCTGGCCCGCGCACGTCGCACTACTACTTCGATCTCAATCGCGACTGGTACGCGCAGTCGCACCCCGAGACGCGCGGACGCGCGCAGACGTTCCTCAAGTACATGCCGCACGTGGCCGTCGACCTGCACGAGCAGGGGTCGAGCGCGTCGTTCTACTTCGCGCCGCCGCGCGAGCCGGACAATCAGAACAACCCGCCGCATCTCCCCAAGTGGTTCGACATCTTCGCGGCCGCTCACGGCGCGGCCTTCGACACGCACGGCTGGAGCTACTTCCGTCGTGAAGGCTATGACTCGTTCTATCCGGGCTACGGCGAAGGGTGGCCCATGCTGACCGGCGCCATTGGCATGCTCTTCGAAAGCGCCTCCAGCAGCGGCGGCGCTGTGCGTCGCAGTGACGGTACCATTCGCACGCTGCGTCAGGCCGCGTGGGAGCACTACACCGCCGAGTGGAACACCGTAAAGACCTCGGCCCGTCGCCGCACGGAGCTGCTGCGTGATTATGCCGCGGCGCGCGCCAACGCCATCACGGTGCACGCCAAGGGCCCCATGCGTGGTGTCGTGTTCACGCGCGACATTCAGGGGCGCGCTGACTCGCTTGCCGCCAAGCTCATTGCCAACGGCATCGAGGTGCAGCAGCTCACCGGCAACGCGTCGCTCCCCGCAGCCACGTCGTACATGACCGGCAACACCGCCGCGCTGTCGCTCAAGGCGGGCAGCTACGTGGTGGACTTTGCGCAGCCGCAGGGACACCTCGCCAAGGCGCTGCTCGAACCCAACGCCAACCTCGATTCGGCGTACGTGAAGTTCGAGCTCGAGCTGCGCCGCACCGGCCAGCGCAATCGCTTCTACGACGCCACCGGCTGGTCGCTGCCGTACACCTTCCGCGTCGACGCGTACACGGTGCCCACTATCCCGGCGGGGCTCGCGAAGGCCGACGTCTCTAAGCCCGTGGCACCGACCGTCGCGCGTGCGCAGTACGGCTACGCGTTCGCACCGGGCAGCGAAGAAAGCATCCGACTGCTCGCCGGTTTGCTCACCGACAGTATCAAGGTGTGGTACGCGCCGTACGGCTTCACCAGCCGCGGACAGAAGTTTCCCAACGGCGCGTTCATCGTGCGCGTGCAGCCCAACCGCGCCGAGGTGCATGATGTCGTCATGCGTCGCGCGGCGCAGACCGGCGTGACGCTCGCGGCCATTGCCAGCGCCGGCGTTGACGAAGGCACCGATCTTGGCAGCAACAGTGTCGTCCCCATTCCGCGCCCCAGCATTGCCCTGCTTGGCGGCGCTCCGGTGAACGGCACGCCGTTCGGTTTTGCGTGGTACGCGCTCGATCAGCGCATCGGGATTCCCACCAGCATGATCGACGCCAACTACATCGCCGGCGGCGATCTGTCGCAGTACACCACCATTGTCATGCCCAGTGTGCAGGCGGGTGCGCTGGACCGCTTGTTGGGCGACGGTGGCCGTCAGCGCCTCGTGGAGTGGGTGCGCAACGGCGGGGTGCTCATCACCATGGAAGGGGCGAGCGCGTGGGTCGCACAGGAACGTGTGGGACTCGTGCGCACACGCGTCAAGCGTGACAGCGCCCGCGCCGACAGCACTGGTGGTGCGCCACTCCCCGGCGGACTCCCCGGTGTGATTGCCCGTGCCACCGTCGACTCATTGTCGCCGCTCACCGCCGGCATGCTCACACGCGAAATCCCGGTGTTTGCGAACGGTGGCACGGTGTTCACCATTCCGCGCGATCTCGCCGCCGGCGAAGCGCTCATTCGTTTCGCGCCCGTCGACCGTGTGAAACTCAGCGGCTTCTACTGGCCCGAAAGCGCCGCGCGCATTGCAGGTTCACCGTACCTGTGGACGGAGTCTGCGGGACGCGGCCGAGTGATTCTGTTTGCGCAGGACCCCGTGTACCGCGATCAGCTGCGTGGGACGCTGCCGTTGTTTGCGAACGCGGTGCTGCTGGGCACGACGTACTGAGTCTTCGGCAGCACCGTTACACAGCACCACAGATTGTACAGAGGGGTCACGGAATGAACACGGAGAACAACAACGAACTTTTGTTGTTTCTGTGTTCGTTCCGTGGCCCCGTTGTTTCAGTATGGGTACGGAACCCGGATTCTGTGACATCCTGAGGAGATCCGGATCTTCTGCTTTTCAGAAGCAGGACCGACCGGCTCGTTACCGGAACGGAACCGGACGGTCAGCGATTCAGTAGGCGGTTGTTACGTGGGAATGTGACCGTGCGGGCTCTCGATCGAAGTTTTCCACTTCCGGAGCTCGCTTCGTGCCACGCAATTTCCCCACCGTCATTCCCTACGCAGCGTTGCTGCTCGCCGCGGCGCCGCTGATTTCCGTTTCTGGTACGCACGCGAGTGTCGCCGTCCTGCACGCGCAGGGGACCGATGCCAGCGTAACGGGACGCATCACCAAGAGCGGCGGCGCTGCGATTGAAGGTGCCGAGATTCTGCTCCGCAACGCGTCCACCGGATATCTGCAACGCGGTGTGACGCGTGCCGATGGCCGCTTCATCTTTGCGCAGCTACCACTGGGCGGACCGTACAGCATCACCGTGCGGCGTATTGGTTACCGCGCGCAGGTACGCGACAATCTGAGCCTCAGTCAGGGTGATCGCGTTGAACTGGCTTTCAACCTCGACGAAACGTCGCAGGATCTCGCGCCTGTCGTGATCACGGACCAGGCAGCTACCGGAGCGCGTCGCGAGCGTCTTGGCGCCAGCACGAAAGTGTCCGATCGTGAGATCCGCGACATGCCCGTGGCCAATCGAAACTTCACCGACCTCGCCCTGCTGGCGCCGACTACCAGTGCCGGCGGTTTCAATATTGGCGGCGCGAAGGTGACCTCGACCGACGTGCGCGTCGACGGCGTGTCCGCACGGAATCAGCTCTCTGGCGGACAGGTCGGCAGCGGCCCGTACTCGCTCTCGCTCGCGGCCATTCGTGAGTTCGAAGTCGTGACGAACGCGTACGATGTCTCCATGGGACGTCAGGGCGGCGGAGCCATTAGCGCCGTGACCAAGAGCGGAACCAACACCGCCGAGGGGAGCGCGTTCGGCTACTTCCGCAACCAGGCCCTCGCGGCCAGCGAAGACTTCACCGGTCGTGGACGCGATCTGCGTCAGCAGCGCATTGCCCAGTGGGGCGGTTCCATGGGCGGACCGATCATCAAGGACAAGCTGCACTACTTCGTCGCCTTCGATCGGCAGGATCAGCAGGAACCGTACTTCGTGCTCGATCTGCGCACGCCGCAGGACGAAATCGACAATCGCATCGTTGCTGATTCGCTCAAGCGTCTCATTGGCATCCTCGGCAGACGGTATGGCATGGATACCGCCGGTGCCGCCGGCGCGTACAGCCGCGCGCCTGTTGCCAACACGCTCTTTTCGCGCATCGATTGGCGCATTGGTGACAAACACCTGCTCACGGTGCGAAACAATTTTTCGAATTGGCAGGCCGGGCAGAGTGGTGCCAACGACCAGAACCGCCCCATTCTTGCCGAAGCGCGCCATGAGTTCAACTCACTCGAAAACTCCGCGCTCATTTCTCTGCGATCGACTTTGTCGCCAACGATCCAGAATGAGTTGAAGGTCGCCGGCACCTACGCGCAGCGATTCTTCAATCCGTACAACCGTACGCCGCGTGGCGAAGTGCTGATCAATTCGCGACTGCCAAACGGCACCAACGGACAAACGACCGTGCAGTTTGGCGGCAGTCGCTTTGCCCCTGAGCGGAACAAGGAAGTGCAGTATCAGCTCGTGAACATGACGTACCTGCAGCGGGGCAATCAGTCGATTTCCTTTGGTGTCGACAACTCGCTCACGCAGCTGGCCACCTATCTCTCCATCGAGACGGGCGGACAGTACAACTTCAACAGCTTGGCCGATCTCGAGGCTGGACGCGCCGCGCGCTATCGGCGCAATGTGCCGCTGCTGAGTGCTGAACCGACCGCCCGTCAGTGGGTCCTCGACGCCGCGGCATTTGCGCAGACCGAGTGGCATCCTCGCAACAACCTCACCGCGACCTTCGGTCTGCGCTACGACGTCACGAGCTTTCTCACCGCCGCGCGACGCAACCCGGCCACCGAGCGACTCTTCGGCCTGCGCACCGACAACACCCCGTCCGATT
Source organism: Gemmatimonadaceae bacterium (assembly GCA_947457545.1). Lineage (GTDB taxonomy): Bacteria > Gemmatimonadota > Gemmatimonadetes > Gemmatimonadales > Gemmatimonadaceae > Gemmatimonas. The sequence continues at coordinate 20,176 of CANGXD010000038.1, read as the reverse complement.
TCAGCAACATTCAGCCGCGCGTGTCGGCGGTGTGGGACATCACGGGCGACGGACGCAATCTGGTACGCGCTGGCGGTGGCTTGTTTACCGCGCAGCCGCACTACTACGCGCACGTGAATCACATCTTGAACAGCGGGATGGAGCAGGCGGGTATCGATGTGCGTGGCGCTGATGTGCCAGCTCCCGATTACACGCGCTTCCGCGCTGACCCCTCCACCGTTCCCGGCCTGTTGCCCGGTGTGGCGACCACGACACGCGTGGACCTCATCAACGAGAACTACCAGTCGCCGACGACGGCGAAGGCGAATCTCTCGTACCAGCGCAAGATCAGCAACCGGCTTACCGCCGGCGCCACGCTCTTCTACGCGAACGGCTGGAACAACTACCACTATGTCGATCGCAACCGCCCGGAGCAGCCGTTCTTCCGCGTCGACAACGAAGCGAATCGTCCCGTGTGGGTGCCTGCGGCCACCATCGATGCCACCGGTGGCACGTTCAACGTGAACGGCTTCCGCACCACCGAAATCGGGCGCGTCATGGAACTCGTGTCCGTCGGGCGTCTCGAACAGAAGGCGTTCACGTTCGAAATGGGCGCCAGTCCGTATCGTGATGCCGCGGTGAACTTCTCCTATACGCTCAACAACACCCGCGACAACTCGACGTACAACTGTTGCGTGTCGGGCAGCGCACTGAACACGACCAATTCCGGTGACCCCAACAATCTCGGTTCACTCTGGGGCCAGTCGGATGCCGACTTCCGTCACAAGCTCGTCGCCTTCGGCGCGCTGCCGGCCATCTGGGGCTTCAAGATCAGCGCGCGCTATGTGGGCGCGAGTGGCACGCCGTTGTCGCTGGTGACCAGTCGCGACGTGAATGGCGACGCGTCGCCGCTCGCCAACGACCTCGCGTTCATCTTCGACCCGAAGGATCCTGCTACGCCGGCCGCTATTGCCACCGGTATGCAAACGCTGATGGATAACCCCAACAGCATCGTCGCCCAGTATCTCCGTGACAACGTGGGCACCATCGCCAAGCGCAACGCGATCTACAATCCGTGGCAGCAGCGCCTCGATCTGCGATTGTCGAAAACGTTCCGCACGTTCGGTGGACAGAACGCGGAGTTCACGCTCGACGTGTTCAATCTCCCCAATCTGCTCAACTCGAACTGGGGCGCCAACTACACCGGCGGCTCACGGCAAACGCTGCTCAACGTCGTGGGCTTCGACCAGACCACCAGGCGCTATCGCTACAACGTCAACCAGAACGCCGGTGTGCTCCTCAAGTCCGGCAACCCATACCAGATGCAGGCCGGTATGGCCTACCGGTTCTGAACCATGACCATCACACTCCGACACCGTCTGTTGCGCGCCGCGTCGTCCGCGCTGCTGCTCTGCTCCACCGGGCGCGCGCTCTCCGCGCAGTCGCCCGTGTCTTCCGGACCCATGGCCGGCTACGCGACACTGCGTGAAGCCGCACTTTGGGTACAACTCAAGGCACCCGGACGCGTACGCTTTGTCTATTGGGACTCCGCGGCGCCCAACGTCCGCTACACGACCGCCGAACAGGACGCGATCGCCTCGAATGTCTTCGTCGTGCATGCGCTTGCCGATAGCGTACGCGAAGGCCGGCGGTATCTCTACGAACTGCAGGTGAATGGGCGGACGATTCCCATGGGGCGTGAACTGGGCTTTCGTACGCCCCCGCGGGAGTCCGGTGCCTTCGGTGTCCGCGACATTCGTATCGCCTTCGGCAGCTGCAGCAACATCGCCGATCCCCGCGTCGACGTGCCTGGTAACGTGTACGGGGCCGGCTACGAAATCTTCGAAGCCATCGCGGATCAACGTCCCGACTTCATGCTTTGGGGTGGCGACAACCTGTACTTCCGCGACGCCGACTGGTCGTCACGCACAGGAATGCGGCAGCGCTACACCCATGACCGTGCGCTCCCACAGCTCCAGCGTCTGCTTGGCGTTACCAATCACTACGCCGTGTGGGACGACCATGACTACGGCCCCAACGACGTCGACCGCAGCTGGTCTGGCAAGTCACGCGCCCGGGAAACGTTTCAACTCTTCTGGGCCAATCCCGACTACGGCGTACCTGGTGCCGAACAGGCCATCGGCACCAGCTACCGCTGGGGTGATGTCGAAGTGTTTCTCATGGACGATCGGACTTACCGCGCCTCGAACAACATGCGCGCTGGCGACGGCGATTACTGGGGAGCGGGACAACTGCGTTGGCTTATCGGCGCCCTCAAGTCGAGCAGCGCTACCTTCAAGCTGGTGGCAAACGGCGGACAGGTGCTGAGCCCACTCACGAATCACGAGAACATGGCCAACTACGGACGCGAGCGCGGGGAGCTCCTCGCCGCGCTCGCTCAGGAACAGATTGACGGCGTGATGTTCCTGTCGGGCGATCGCCATCTGACCGAACTCACCAAAATGCCTCGGCTCGGCATGTACGCGTTGTACGACGCCACAATCTCGCCACTGACGTCAAAGCCCTTCGCCGAACCGGAAGAGCCAAACCCGTGGCGGGTGCCTGGCACCTGGACCACCGTGCGCAACTTTGCCCTGCTCGAAGTCACCGGACCTCGTGCCGATCGCGTCTTGACGATTACGGTCCGCGACCAGAATTCCAAGATCCTATGGAAGCACCCCATCCACCAGAATGAGCTCCGCAATGGCGGAGCGCGGTGACCCTGAAACTGCGGGAACTGGCTCGTGCTCGCAGTTTTTCTGGTGCCGGGATCATCTCGGAGCGTCAATGACTCTGACCCCTCCCGCTCCCCCGACCCTTCGGGGCTCGAAAGGACTCTGACCCCTTTTGGGCCTCGGTAAACAGCACCACAGAAGACGCAGAAGGGTCACGGATTGAACACAGAAACAACAACAGACCTTTGTTGTTCTCCGTGTTCATTCTGTGACCCCTCTGTGCAATCTGTGGTGCTGTTCAACCGCTGTTGCCGTTATCGATGCCAGCCAACACTAGCCCTGCATCGCCGCCGCGTACGCGCCCGCGAACTTGCCGGCGTCCGCCGCCTTCATGGCGCAGATGCCGACACGCAGCCCCTCGGGCATGGGCACGACGAAGACATCGTGTGCCTGCATGCGCTCGCAGGTGGCCGAGGGGTTCGCGCCGCCGTCGAGCGTAACGAAGAAGCCGCCGTCGTACGCCGCGCCGGGGAACCCTTCCGCCTTGAGTGCGGCATCCACCGCCGTGGCACGCTCGGCGAGCAACGTGCGCCACTGCGCGTGCTCCTGTTCCAGCGAGGCCTGCAGTGCGCCGTCCTTCGAAATGCGATTGAGCACACTCATGGGAGCGCGCGCGCAGTTGCTCCACGTGCCGCGGCAGCTCGTGATGAGCGCGCCCTGCAGCGCCTTGTCGTTCGTCCACGGAAACACGAGCGCACCGGCGCGCGCGCCGTACAACGTGTACGCCTTGCTCAGGCTCAGGCACGCGCCCACGAGCACGTTCCCCTCGGCCGCAAACGCTGCGTACTCGTCGAGCGCTTCACGCACTTCCTGCGGGTCGCGCGCGTAGTCGAGATACGCGAGGTCGAGCACAAGCGTGACCGGCCCCTGTGATGCGACGTCGCGCAGTACATCCATGAGCGCCGTGCGATCGGCCTTGCTGAAGCTGCGTCCCGTGGGATTGTGGCACGGGTCGTTGAGCCACACGAGCAGCCGCCCCTGCGCATCGAGAATGTCGCGGCACGCGGCTTCCCACGCGCCCAGGTCGAGGCCCGTGTGCACATCGGGATACGGCACGGTGGTGAGCGTCTGTCCCGCCTCGATAGCCAGCGTAGAGTACGGCCCCCAGTAGGGCGCAGCGGTGAGGACGGTGTTGCCGCGCTCGAGCAGGTTCTTGAGCGTCAGCGCGAGTGCGCCGGACCCGCCCGGCGTCGCGACACCCGCGCCGAGCGACGTGAGCGACGGCCAATGCCGCTGCGCGAGGTTGAGCAGGAACGTGGGGTCGCCGCCAATGGGCGCGTACGGCGCGATCTCCGCGCTCGCGAGCTGCTTCCACTGCTCCATGACGGTGTCGAGCACCACCAGCTTGCCCTGATCGTCGTACAGCGCGCCAATGGTCGCGTTGATGACACTCGCTCCCGTCGCGGCGCGCTTCTGCGCGGCGGCGTTGAGCGTGAAGATCAGGTCGTCGCCGGAAAAGTCACGGCGGTTCGGCAGCAGATGATTGGTGGCGTCCATGCTCGTAAAACTCACATGGCTCCGTGGCAGGGGCTAGTGGGTTTGCACTGCTCTCACGGAGCGGCTCACCTTACCGCGCATTACTGCGCGCCTGCCGTCTGTGTGGCTGCGGTCTGCTGTCTCGGCGCGATGCGGCGGGATCGCGCCGAGACGGCGGACGGCAGCCACACAGTCAGCAGGCGCGCAGGGCGTACAGTGGTCTCCCTACCAGGTCTGCCCCAACCCCACGAGGGTCCGCCAACGCGCCGCCTGATCCACCGGGCGCGTCGCGCCCACGAAGAGCGCGTTGCCGAAGAACCGGAACCCGGCCGTCATGCTCGCACGAACGCGTTCGGTGGGCGTCGCCACCGGCGTGCGCAACGCGAGACTCCGCGGGTCATAGCCAGCGTCGAGTCGCAACACCGCCTCACGCGCGGCCGCGGTAGGCGCATCGGCCCAGCCACTCTGCACACCCACGCTGAACCCCGGCGCAATGGCCGGGAGGAACCAGCGCTGCCCCACCCGAATGGGCTGACGCAGGAACGGCGTCGTGTATTGCACGCTCGCGCGCACCGCCGCGGCACGGGAACCGGCAAACTGCTTGTCCTCGTACGACGGCAGGTTCTGAAGGCGGCCCAGTTCGAAGAGCTGCTGCGACGGGATGCGGCTGCCGGTCACCATGCCCACATCGCCGCGCGCCAGAATCACAAAGGGTCCAATCGGACGACGCCCCGTAAGTCGCGCCTCGGTGCGCTGCCACGACAACGTACCGTCGCCGCGCTCGTACGAGAACCGTCCACCAATACCGGGCCTGAGCGCTTCGGCATTGAGATCGGGGTTCCACTCCACCACGGCGGCCGACCGCAGGTAGCTACCTTCGGTGACACCATGGTTGGCGCGGAACGCATTGCCACCGAAGGGACCGCGCAGATACTGCGACGGGCGCCACCGATCGTCGCCGTAGCCCACGTCACCGCGCAAAATGAAGTGCCGGCGGCCAATGCGCTGCACGGCCGACAACGTCGCGAAGTTGCGCGACACGTAATCGTACGAGTCGAGCGAGCCCAGCGCCGCAAAGGTGTTGCCCGAGTCGAGCGGCGCCCGGAAGTCGTTCGTGATATCCATGGAGCGGCCGCCGCGCAGTTCGAGCGTGAACGGACCACGCGTGCGCTCTGCCGACACGCGCCCGCGCACCGTCTGTTCGGCCCACGCATACCCCACGTTGCCGCGCACGACGACACCGGGCGCCATATCACGCAGCGACAGCTTGCCTCCAACGCCGGTATAGAGTCCCTCGACACGATTGAAGTGCATCACGTCGGCGGGACGCGGCGCCGCAAGATCAAAGCGCGGCGCGCCCGTAGGACGCCAGACGTCGGGCGCGATGTCCTGAAAGTCGTCGCTGTGCAAGCCCTCGGTAATTGTGCCGAGCTGATTGCGCCAGGCGCCGAAGCGCGCCAGCGAGTCGGTAGAGGCAAAGGTGAGTGGGCGACGGGCTCGCGCCCGCAGAGAGTCGGCCTTGGCCAGCGTCGCCGCGTCGAGCACGGTGTCGTTCACTTCCATATCGGAGAAGCGAGACACGATGCGAATGACCGCGCGACCATCGCCTAACAACGGGGTATTGACCTGCGCTTCCAGTCGCTGCTTGGCCGGAAGCCAATAGCTGCCGTAGCGCTCGCCCTGTTCGTACTCGACGAACGCGACGGCATTGGCAAAGGTGCGCGCTAACAGAGAGCGCGACACGCTGGTGCTGAAAAAGTGGCCGCGCAATCGCACCAGCGTACCGCGCGACGCATCAAGATCCATTTCGCCATCGAAAAGAATCACGTTGCCCTGCACATCGGCGCGCGGCTGCACGCGCACATGCGCAATGGGAATGACGCGGTCTCCGGCGCGGATGGTCACAATCGTATCGCCGCCGCTGTACGTGTAGTACATGTCGCGATCGGTGGCCAACGGATGCACCGCCGGCAGCGTGTCGCTCGCATCGCCGTTGCGACCGCGCGCGCGGCTATTGTTCCGCGTGCTGTCGGTGAGCTGACGCACCCGCAACCGGTTGCCATACAGCACCGGGTTGATCCACCCCGTCTGAAAGAGCGACAACATGGACACGTTGCCGCCAAGCTGCTGCGCTCTGTACCCGTTCACCCGCTGCTCGTAGCCACCGGCGCGATTCCAGCGCAGCCGGCTCGCCACCTGCTCGAGGGCGCCCACCGCCTCGACGCCCTCTTCGCGGCGCAGCAGAATGGCGATTTCGGTCTCGACGTTCGCCTTGTACGAAATGAGGCTGTCGGGAAGCCGGTTACGCCGACTGGCGTCTTCCAGCAGCTGCAGCAATGGGCGGGGCGTCGACGTAGCCGTCTGGGCTCCCGCGCGGGGTGCCGTGGCGACTGCCGCCACGGCCAACAGAATCCATGAAGAAAAACGCATGAGGGCTAGTACGCCCGAGCCCGGCCAGAAGTTGCAGCCCGACGCTGACCCGCCACGCGATCACCTCACGATCACTTCTTCTTCAAAATGGCGACGTACTCCTCGGCGGTGCTCCACTCGTGCATCGCGTCTTCGAGCTGCTCGCGCTCCTCGTCGAGCTGACGCCCCAGCGCCGCCGCCTTCTTCACGCCGGCGGGGGTGTCATACAGCGACGGGTTGTCGAGCTGCTCGGTGAGATCGGCAATCGTCGACTCCACTGTGGCCACGCGCAGCTCCGCGTCGGCCAGCGCCTTTTCAGCGGCGCGCAACAGTTTGCGCGGATCACCACCGGCCGCCTTTTCGCGCTCCTTCTGTTCACGCTCGCGTTCACGCTGCCGCACCGCACGCTCGGCGCCCTTCTTGTCGTCGGCGCGCAGCTGCTTCGCCTCGTTGGTCATGCGTTCGGCGCGCATCGCTTCCCACTCGACGAACGAACCCGGGAAGATCTGCAGCTCGTTGTTTCGCAGCTCCCACACCTGCGTCGCCAACCCGCGCAGCACGGCACGATCGTGGCTCACAATGAGCACGCTGCCTTCGTAGCCGTCGACGGCGTCTTCGAGCACTTCGATGCTTTCGACATCGAGGTGATTGGTGGGCTCGTCGAGAATGAGCAGGTTGTTGGTGCTCAGCGTGAGCAGCGCCATGGCCACACGCGCGCGCTCACCACCGGAGAGCGTACCGATCGTGCGCTGCGCTTCGTCGCCGCTGAAGCCGTAACGCCCCAGATGCCCCTGCACCATGCGCCGTTCCCACAGCGGGCGCTCGTTGGCGATGGCGTCGTAGATGGTGCTGTTGAGCGGCAAGTGTCCCACGTCCTGACGGTAGTACGCCACCGTCGTGCTGGGCCCGACCTTCACTTCACCATCCAGCGGCGGCATCTCACCAAGCAGCGTCTTGATGAGCGTACTCTTGCCCGCACCGTTGGGCCCCACAAGCGCGACGACTTCATTGCGCTCCATCACGACGGTCACCTGCTTCACGAGCGTGCGCGGTCCGTCGGGCGTGGGCACGCCGACGGTCACGTTCTTCGCCTCAATGACGCGATCGCCACTGCGGTTACCCGCATCGAGACGCAACGCCATCACGCCATCCGCCCCAATAGGCGCCGACAACCGCGGCATGCGCGCGAGCAGCTTGCGACGCCCCTTGGCCTGCCGCGTGTTCTGGCCGGCGAGGTTGCGCGCGATGTAGTCCATCTCGCTCGTGATCTTGTTCTGCTGCTTTTCGAATTGCCGCTGCTGCGTGAGCCGGCGCTCTTCGCGCTGCTGCACGAAACTCTCGTAGCTGCCGGTGTACGCGAACGCCGTCCCGCCTTCGAAATGCAGCACATGATCGGCCATCGCGTTCAGAAACGCGCGATCGTGGCTGATGCAAATGACCGTGCGCTCGGTGGTCGCGAGATACTGCTCGAGCCACGCCGTCGTATCGAGATCGAGGTGGTTGGTGGGTTCGTCGAGCATGAGCAGGTCCGACGGCGTCGCGAGCTGCCGAGCGAGCGCCACGCGTCCGCGTTCCCCACCGCTGAGCGTGCCAATGCGCGTGACCTTGGCCATCTCGGGTTCGAAGCCCACGCCCATGAGAATCGAATCGACCTTGGACGCCATTTCGTAGCCGCCGTCGCGCTCGAAGCGCTCCAGGTCTCGGCCGTATTTCTCCATGGCGGACTCGCTGTGGTCGTGCTCGAGATTGGCGGCCTGCGTGGCGAGCGAGTGCTCAAGCGTGCGCAGGTCACCGAAAGCGTCGGCGACGATGTCCCAGAGACTCTGGTCGTCCGGGAAGCGGCGGTGCTGATCCATGAGCGCCACCCGCAGCCCGGGCATCCGCGCCACGTTCCCGCGGGTGGGCTGCAGCGTGCCGGTAATGAGACGCACGAGCGTCGTTTTGCCGGTCCCGTTGCGTCCCACGATGGCCCAGCGGTCGCCGGCGGCCACGGTGAACGAAATGTCGCGGAAGATTTCTGAGGCGCCGAAGTCGACTCCGGCGGCGCCAAGGGAGATGAGCGTCATGCGATCATTCTAATGGGTCGGGCGCCCGACTCCCGGCGCGGTGCGATCAGGGCAGTGCCTTCCATTGGGTGGCGGTCTCGCGGACCACGGTCGCCGCATCGCGCAGCGCCATGCGGTCGGAGGTCGACCAGCGCTGCACCCGCCGCACCAGCCGCCACCCCACGAAGCGTTGGCGCCAGGCAATGGCCAAATCGCCCAGACGCGGCAGCGCGATCAGCAGCGGGAGCGCCCACCACGGACCGATGCCCACCGCAAACATCCCCACCGCCGCGAGCACACTCACCAGCACCCACCAGAGCAGCACCAGGTACAGCCCGGGCACAAAGCAGCTGGGGACAAAGTCCACGCGGTCTTTGGCGATGCGTTTGGCTACGGCGTTCACCACCGCCAGAATGGGGGCGTGCACCAGCCAGCCAATGGCCGCCGCGGGCACCCCCGCCAACAGCGCCGCGGTGGAGACCGGCCGCTTTCCCACCTGAATCTCGAGCGCAAAGAGCAGGAGGGCGTGGTCGACCGCCGAGCTCCCGATGCCGCCGGCGCGTTCCACGGCGCGGGCCAGGGCGTCGGAGGCCGTTTTGAGCCGAACCGTCTGTGGCCACACACCGCCGCTATGGGCGTTGGCGGCCACCGCGGCCGCGTGCGACACCATTCCGGCCGCCGCGTCGAGCGGATCGTGCGGCGCGGTTGCCGCGGCCGCGGCGGCCACGATCTCGTCGCGGGTGTCCCCTTCTTCCCAGCTGGCCGAATTGCGCGTCACCGAGAGCAGCGATTCGCGCAGCCGGTCGGTGAGCGCCGCCAGTCCACGATGCTCCGCCGGCTGCGCCTCGTACCACGCGCGCGCCGTCCATGGCTCCCCCAGCACCGTCATGGTGTCGCTCCCCCAGCGGCGCGGGGCCTCGTACTGCGCACCAAAGGGGACGATGGTCACGTCATTTTTCGCGCCAGCATCGAGATGTCCAAGAATCATCTTGGCGACACCTGTCCGCAAACGCCCGATTTGCGGCACATCGTGCACACCGCCCTCCGGGAAGACCGCGACCACCTCACCCGAGGCCAGCGCCGCCGATACCGTGTCGTTGGCCGCCTGATTCACCGCCGCCAGGTCCACCCCTTCGGCCTTCATTTTCCGGGCGTCGCGCACCCGCGCCACCGGGATCACCGCCATCGACTCGTACATGGCCCGCGCCATGGCGCTCGTCGTGACCGACACGGTCGCGATATAGCGCGGATGGCGAGGCGACAGATACAGCCCCGAAATCACATCGGGGAGATCATTGGGGTGGTTGCCAATGAGCAGCACCGGACCGCTGGTCGGCACCTTCCCGTAACCAACGACCCGGTGCTCGCGGTAAAACCAGTGCAGGCAACGGCCCGAAACCCAATAGACGATCCGGCGAAAGAGCATCCCGGCAATCTACTTCAAGGCCGCCGCACGCTCCTCATACTGCGTCGCCATCATCGCACGGTTCGTCGCCTTGAGCAGCGCCGCGTAATCGCGCAGCGTCTCCTTCAGGTCGGCCGTGCTCTTGTTCGCTTCGCGAATGGCCAACGCGCGCTTGTAGTACGGCTCCGCTTCCGTCGTCCGGTCACTGTCGCGCAGTACGCCGGCCAAGCCGTTCAGCGACACCGCAATCGACGAATTCTCCGGCGCATACAACCGCTCCTTCGCTGCCAGCGCCGAACGGAACAGAGGCTCGGCGTCACGGTAGCGCTTGAGCTTCCACAGCACCTCGGCCTCGTTGTTCATCACGCCCACCGGGAGCGGATGTTCGGTGCCGTACGCCTTCTCGAAGATGGGGCGGGCGCGCTGGTAGTACGCCGCCGCCTCTTCGTACTTGCCGTCGAGGTACGCGTAGGCGCCGATGTTGTTCAGCGTGGTGCCCAAATCCGGATGCTCGCTGCCCAACGCCCGCTCCTGACGCGCCAGCACGACCTTCCAGAGCGAATCCGACTTGGCGTTGCGCTTCTGTCCGCGATACACCGCCGCCAGACCACGCAGGTCGCGCAGCGCGCGCGGATCGTCGGGAGTACGCACCTTCGCATCGATGTCGAGCACGCGCATGTACAGGCTTTCTGCCTCCGCGTAGCGCGTCTGCTTCCAGCGCAACGCCGCCAACATCGACAGCGTCGTCCCCACATCCACGTGCGTCGCGCCGTACGCGTTCTCACGAATGGCGAGCGCGCGCGTGAGATACTGCTCGGCGTCGTCGAGGTCACCAAAATCGCGCGTGAGTTCGCCCAGCGAGTTCAGCGTTTCACCCACCAGCACGTCATCGGGCCCCAACAGACGCTCGCGCGTTTGCAGCACATCCTGCAACATCGCGCGCGCTTCCGGATAGCGACCCAGTGCCGTTTGCACCGTGCCCATGGTCTGCATGAGACGCGACTGCAACAGCGGCTGCGCGGCCAGGTCGGTGGTGACGCGCTTGATGCCCTGCTCGAGGATCGCCTGCGCCGTAACGCTACCACGACGCGACACCGTGGGGTCGGACTGCCGGAACAGATCCACCATGAAGTCGGTCACCTGCTTGGCGGCTTCGGCATCACGCTGAGCGCGCTCCTCCGCGCGGCTCGCCTGCACGAAACCCACCGTGGCCACGATGGAGCTGACCACCACCAGCGCCGACGCCACGCTGGCCGTAATCACGCCGGCTTTGTGGCGCTGCACGAACTTGCTCACCCGATAGCGCGTGCTGGGCGGACGCGCCGTCACCGGTTCGTTGGCAAGATGACGCTTGATGTCGGCCGCGAGTCCGTTCGCCGTTTCGAAGCGGTGTGAACGGTCGGGGTGCATCGCCTTCATCACGATCCAATCGAGATCGCCGCGCAACTCCTTCTGCAAATGACGCGGGTCGGTACGACGTCGCTGCGCGATCGTTTCGCTGCGCGCGATCGCCGTGGACAAACCCACGCTGGGTGTTGGGGGCATGGTGTCGCCGCTCGCGAGCCGGGCGAGGAATTCGTAAATCCCCACCTCCACCGGATCGACGGGCAGATTTCCCACGAGCAGCTCGTACAGAATGACGCCGAGCGAGTAGATGTCGGCGCGCGTGTCGACGTCGATCGCCGTGCTGCTCGCCTGCTCGGGGCTCATGTAGGCAACGGTGCCCATGGCAAAGCCGGCGAGCGTTTTGGCGGCCTGTTCGGGCTGAGGCCCCAGCGCCTTCGCAATCCCGAAGTCGATGATCTTGGGCTGCGGGTGTCCTTCCTCGTCGGTGACGAGAATGTTGGACGGCTTGAGGTCGCGGTGAATGACACCTTTCTGGTGCGCGTGCTGCACCGCTTCGCAAATGCCGATGAACAACAGCAGCCGATCGCGTACCGCCAGCCGGCGCGTGTCGCAGAACTCCGTCAGCGGTAAGCCGCGTACGAGCTCCATGGCGAAGTACGGCTCGCCGTTTTCCGTACTCCCGGCCTGCAACACGCGCGCAATGCCAGGATGATTCATCACGGCCAGCGCGCGCCGCTCCGCATCGAATCGTGCCAGGACATCGCGCGCGTCGTCGAGCCCGGCGCGCACGAGCTTGAGCGCCACGCGCCGCCGGACCGGCACCGTCTCTTCGGCTTCGTACACGACGCCCATTCCGCCCTCGCCGAGGAGCTGAATGATGTCGTAGGGGCCAATGCGAGTCGGATGGTCCGGCAGCTTGCTCATGCTGTAATGCGTGCGTGACGAGGGGTGGTGCAGAAGATCAGGTCCAGGACGAACGGAGACCGCAGTCGATCAGTCGACAAAAATGTCGGGGTCGATGACGACGGTGCGAGCGGTCGCTCCCGTGCCGCAGACGACGCGCAGGTTGTACTGATATTTCCCGGTGTCGGCCTTGGCCTTGCCTTTGTTGCGACCGTTGCCGTCGCCTTTGCCGGGCTTGATGGATGTCGTGTCGGTGAACGGCCACTTGCCGGTGGCTTTCTGGAGCACCGTCACGTCAGCAGCGGGGGTGCTCGTGGAGTTCAGCAGGAACGTCACCTCACCGTTCTTGTTCACATCAACGACCCACTTGTCCAAGGCGACGTCCACCTGACTCTCGCTGGTGCAATTCGCCGTCACCGTGACCGTGTCGTTCTTCTTGGGCTTGAGCAGGCGGCCTTCTGCAACCGTCGCTTGCGGCGCCTTGTCCGCACACGCGACCGCGCTCGCCACCACGGCCGTCACCACCGCCATCACCACACCGCGCTTCATCGCACCGTGCATGCACTACGCTCCTTTCAACAGGTGAGAGAACTCCATCCACGGTTGAGACGCATCGCCACTCCGGTCTTACGGAGAATTCAGCGGTCAACACAAGCTGCATAGCTTGGGGAGCGGCGTATCCCATGGCAAGTGCGACACGCATCACCAACATACCGCTCTTGTGACCCTCTGGTTGGCGCTGCAGAATGGCGCATGCGCACACGAGATGTAGCCCCGTTCACTCGGCGAACCATCGCAGCCCTGTGCTGTGCCGCCGCGTTCGCTTCCCTCCTCCCGGCGAGGCCGTTGTTGTGTCAGCAACCATCGGCGGCCGAGTTCGCCGGCCTCGCCCGCTATCGTGCGGCCAACGCCGCGCTCGCTCCGGTACAACCCGGTGAACAGCGGGTCGTCTTTTTCGGCAACTCCATCACCGAGGGATGGGCGCCGCGCTTCGCCACCATGTTCCCGGGGCGCCCCTACGTTGGCCGCGGCATCAGTGGCCAGACCACGGCGCAAATGCTGCTGCGTTTCCGACAGGACGTCGTCGCGCTCAAGCCCGCCGCCGTGGTCATCTTGGCTGGGACGAACGACATCGCCGGCAACACCGGCCCCGCCACGCTCGAGGAAATTCAGGACAACCTCGCCGCCATGACCGAGCTGGCCCAGGCCAACGGCATCGTGGTGCTCCTCAGCAGCATCCTCCCGGTGTACGACTACCCCTGGAAGCCCGGCCTGCAGCCGGCCCCCAAAATCATCGCCGTCAATCGCTGGTTGCGTGACTATGCCGCCGAGCGGGGCGCGACGTATGTCGACTACCACAGCGCCATGGCCGACGAACGTCAGGGGCTGAGCAAAGCACTCGCCGCCGACGGCGTGCACCCCACCGAGGCGGGCTACCGCATGATGGCGGGCATCGTGGAGCCGCTGATCCGGCGCGCGCTGGGCGGGAAGTAAACCCGAACCCCAAACGTGAGTTTGAGTCGGGCCGGCCTCAGCGACAGGCTGGCGCTGCAACCTTCCCGGCCCGACTGCCGTCTAACCTCCTGTGACGATTCCGGATTTCCCGGGGTTAGGGGGCGTGACTCAACCCGATTCCCCTCCCGACGCGCTCCTGGTGCGCCGCGTGCTGGCCGGTCAGACCGACGCCTTTGGCGTGTTGGTCGACCGCTATCACGCGCGCTGCCTGCGCATGGCCACGCATCTGCTGGCCGACTCGGACGACGCCGAGGACGTGGTGCAGGACGCCTTCGTGCGCGCGTACCGACACCTGGGCAACTACCACGAACGGGACAAGTTCGGTGGCTGGCTCATGCGTATTCTGGTCAACCAGTGCCGCACGCGAGCCACCAAGAACGCCCGCTACGTGGCCCTCGACCCCGAGACGCACACCGCGTCGTTGGCCGTCTCGCCGTCGGACGAACAGTTCGACCGGCGCGCTGAACTGGCCCACGCGCTGGCCCACCTCGGCCCCGAAGCGCGCGAGGCGATCGCGCTGCGCTTCACCGAAGAACTCAGTTACGAAGAGATGTCGGTCATTACCGGCGTTGGGGTGTCCGCGCTCAAGATGCGCGTGCAGCGCGCCTGCCAACGTCTTCGCACCCTGCTTACGGAGCACCTGCCTTCATGAAGTCCGGCGGCTTTTCCCCCGATCACGACGGCACACCCCCAACGTGGTTCGTCGACGCGTTGCGTGCGCCCGTCGCGTCGCGCCCCGAAGCGCGGACGCGCATCATGTCGGCAGTCCGCGCCCTCCCCGCGCCGCACCGTCTTTCGGCCCCACGCACGCAGCACGCGTCACGCTGGCGTCGTCGCGGTTCGCTTTCTGGACTCGGCGGCGTGCTCCTCACCGCGATGCTCATGATGGCCGTAACCGTGCGGCAAGGCGAACAGCAGGATGTATCCGCGCGCGTACACCCGTCCGCAATCGTACTGGGCGACAGCGCCGTCCCGGTGCGCGGTGCCGACTCGCTGGTGGCCATGATGCACGGCCGCCTGCTCGATACCATGAAGGTCGTGGAGTACGTGGTGCATGGCAGCGATGTCCGCGCCGTCCGGGTGCGCCACGCCATGCGCGACGAGCGCGCCAACGAAGCACACGTCGTGCCCTTCGAGCCCACGCAACTCACGCGCGTCTCCGACACGGAGTGGCGTGTGCGCGCACTGCTCCCGCGCGATGCGGTGGCGGTGTCGTTTCAGGTGAACGAATTCACGCTCGACCCGGTGCCGGTGCGTGAACTGGCGGCGGAGCTCTGACCCGTGGCTCTCGACCGCGACACCCGTATTGCCGGCGCGATCACCGCGGTCGTGCTGTTGCTCGGCTACGCTGACCTCTGGCGCGGCGGCGACATTATCGCGCCTTTGCTGCTCGTGATCGGCTATGTCGTTGGCGTGCCGGCAACGCTACTGGCGAACTCTCGTAGCGCCTGACCCTTCGAGGAGGGGCTGACTCCGTTGAACTGCTCTCACGGAGGCGGGGAGGAATGGAGAACACGGAGCCTACTCCACGATGCTTGTGGAGTAGGCTCTTTTTTCAAATGGAATCGAATGACTTGCAGAGTCTGCTCCGTGCTCTCCGTCCCTCCTCGCCTCCGTGAGAGCAGTTCAAACCCACTGGCCCAACCACAGGCTTAGCGGCGCGCCTTCACAGAAAGCCGCCGCAGCTCTGCTTCGGCCACGTTGAAGCCAAAGCCCGGCCACCCACCGCTCTGTACGGCACGCTCCCAGGCGCGACGCGCGTTGGCCGTATCGCCCTGCACCATGTACCAGTTGCCGAGGCCGTACGAGAGCGTGGAGATGTTCACGTCGTCGACCTCGCCATCGGGAATGAGCTGCGCCGGAGTGATTTCCCCGCGGTACAGACGCAGGCGTGACACGTACGCGTAGCCCGGCGGCGCCGGCTTGGGGTCGGGCTGCTGATCGATGCGCTTGTCGAGCATCGCCTTCGCCTCGGCCACACGCCCCGCGCGCGACAGCGACATGTACAACCAGTCGGTGCTGCCCGCGCGTTCACCACCATCAGGCGCAATGGGCTGCGCGCGCGCAAACAACGCGGCCGCTTCGGCAAAGCGCCCGCCATGGAAGCGCAGCACGCCGAGATGAAACAGAATGCCATAGTTCGTGCCGTCGAGCGCGAGCCCGCGCGTGAGATCCGCGTCGGCCTTGGCGAACTCGCGCACCGAGAGATAGCGGTGCCCGCGCCAGCGCAGCAGCATCGCTTCGTCCTTCGGGTTGCGACCGGTGGCGGGTAGCGCCGTCAGCCCGCGCGTGAAGGTGGCGATCGCCTCGCGAAACTGTCGTGCGCCCGACTGGGCCACGCCGAGGGCGATGACTTTCTGCACGTCGCGATAGTTGCCGTTGAGCGCCGCGCGCGCCGCAACGATTGCGTCGGTATCGACCATCGAACGGAACACGTCGCCTTGTGGCGTACGATACTGCACCGTCTCCTGCGGCAACGGCTCGAGATGGCGCAGCCACACATTGCGGAAGCGCACCGGATGCTCATGGTCCTGCAGCATGAGCGGCAGCCGGTCTTCGTGCTTTTCGTATGGCGGACGCGAGCCGTTGGCCGTGGGGCCGATGATCGCGCGCGCATCTTGCACGAGCACCCCGTTGTGCATCACGGTGAACACGGCCGACTTCAACACCTTGCCCGTCGCACTGAAGCGCGGACGATCATACGTGATGTCGTACGTCTGCCATTCGCCGGGCGGACGACTCGCGTTCACGAGCGGCGGAAACTGTCCGTACAAACTCGCGGCCTGTCCGTCGGCGTACGTGGGATTGCGATACGAATCGAGCACCTGCACTTCGTAACGACCGCCACCAAAGAACACACCGCTGTTGCCGCGATCCTGATCGGTACCGCGCGGCGGGTTGGGGCTCATGAACTCGATGTGCAGCTGTACGTCGCCGAACGAGCTGCGCGTAACCATGGTGCCGGTGCCCGGGACGACTTCGAACGCTCCGTCCACGATGCGCCACTTGGCGGGCGTGCTGTCGCTCATCATCCACGACGACAGCGACGATCCATCAAAGAGCACCACCGCATCACGTGGCGGCAGCACATTCGCATACGGGCCCGGCGTCACCACCGCCGGTGCCGGGCGCGCGCGCGAATGTTGCGGCCATCCACCGAGTGGCGCCTGTTGCGCCGATAGCGATGTGGCCGCGACCATCGCGATACCCGCCGTTGCTGCGAGGGCCGAGCGCGGTTGGTTACGTCGCATCATGGTACTTCCTTGCCGGTGGCGGCGGTGAGTATCTCGGTCCATTCCTGCGCATCGAGCGTGACACCCTGTGCGGCTACCGCTTCGCGCATCGCCTCGATGCGGCGCGACCCCGTAATGGGATGTGGTCGGCTGGGGTGGCGCATGATCCACGCAAAGGCAATCGTGGCAGCGCTCACACCACGCGCTTCGCCAATGCGCGTGAGAGTATCACGCACGCGCACCGCGTCGGCGGCGTCGCTGGTGAACAGTGCACCGCCAGCGAGCGGCGACCAGATCATGGGGTGCGCGCGCAGTCGCTGTGCCTGATCGAGCGTGCCGTCGTTGAGCGGCGCGTGATGAAGCGGATGCCACTCGATCTGATTCGTAACCAGCGGAAAGCGCGCGTGCAGCAACTCGAACTGCGACACGCTGAAATTCGACACGCCGAACTGCTGCACTTTCCCCGACGCCTGCAGCGACTCGAATGCCCCCGCCACTTCGTCGGCATCGAGCAGCGCATCAGGACGATGCAGCAACAGCCGCTCGATGTGGTCGGTGCCGAGCGCAATCAGGCTGTTCTCGACACTGCGCACGATGTGCCGCGCCGACGTGTCGTAATGCTTGATGCGCGTATCCGGACGCGCCGGCGCCAACAGCTGAATGCCGCACTTTGTCACCAGCTGCATGCGCGCACGCAGCCCGGGCGCCAACGCGAGCGCTTCACCGAAGAGCGCCTCGACAGTGTACCCGCCATAGATGTCGGCGTGGTCGAAGCTGGATACACCAAGCTCGAGACACTGCTCGATCCAGCGCAAACGCTCCTGCGGCGACCAGTTCCACGACGCCATGCGCCAGACGCCGGCAACGATTGGAGAGAGCATGGGTGCTCAGTTGAGTTGTTGATGATTGGGGCGGATGAGCCACAGCGGTGTGGCTGGTCCGTCGACCTACTCGCCGACGGATTTAGCCCTCAGGGAAGAGAACGCAAGAGCACAGGTGAGAGCGCGGGTTGGTCCACTGGGAACTGCGGTTGCGGTTCGAGTGGACGGAACCGCGCTTTAACCTTTGTCCTTGCGTTCTTCCCCCTGAGGGCTAGATCCGTAGCCCGTGAACCGCCGGACCAAACATCTCAACCCTCAACCAGCGTCAGCCGAGCCACTCCTTGAACAGCTTCTCGTCCACGCCCACGCACAGCTTGTTCTGCAAGCGCACCAGCGGCTGCTTGAGCAGAAATGGTTCGTCGGCCAGAATCGACAGCCACTTCTCTTCACCGTAGAGCGCGGTGCGGAGGCCGAGTTCGGCGAACAGCTTGCACTCGCGATCGAGAATGGCTTCCACGCCGAACTTCTGCGTGAATCGCTTCAGCTCGCCCAGCGACGCGGCGCGCTCGGCGAGGTCCACGAAATGCGTCTTTACGCGGCGTTCGGCAAAAAAGCGGAGCGCTTTGCGGGTATCGGCACTTTTCTTGGTGCCAAATATCTGAACCTGCAGGTCGGCCGGGGGCATCGGGGTAATTTATGACGATGATCAATGCCCCAGAGTCTGAGCGGTCCCGCATGCGTGCCGGCCTGCCGTACAACACGCGCAACCCGGAGCTGCTCGCGCTGGCGCATCGCGCCCGGGCCCGGCTGCAGCAGTTCCAGCAGACCCCCTCCAACGCCACGGTACCGCGTCTGCAGATTCTGCGCGAGTTGC
Source organism: Gemmatimonadaceae bacterium (assembly GCA_947457545.1). Classification (GTDB taxonomy): domain Bacteria; phylum Gemmatimonadota; class Gemmatimonadetes; order Gemmatimonadales; family Gemmatimonadaceae; genus Gemmatimonas. The sequence continues at coordinate 1,434 of CANGXD010000038.1, read as the reverse complement.
TGGGACAGGTGGGCGAGGGCGCCTGGATCGAGGCACCCTTCTTCTGCGACTATGGCGCCCACATTTCCATTGGCGCCCACACGTTCGTCAACATGAACGTCGTCATGCTCGACGCGGCCGACATCACGATCGGCTCCAAAGTGCTCATCGGCCCGGGCGTCCAGCTGCTTACCATCTCGCACCCGCTGGCCCTCGCCGACCGGCTCCCGGCCGACTGGACCCCTTCCAGCGGGCAGTCGCCCTACGTCACGACCGCCCAGCCCATTGTCATCGGCGACGGCGCATGGATCGGGGCCGGGTCGCTCGTCCTACCCGGCGTCACCATCGGCGCCGGCGCGGTCATTGGGGCCGGCAGCGTGGTCACCAGCGACGTGCCGCCCGGCATGCTGGCTTTCGGAAATCCCTGCCGGGTGCAGCGCGCCGTCTAGTACGGGGTATGCCGCGACATCGGCGAACTGCTCTCACGGAGGCATCCTAGGTAAGGAGATCACGGAGTGGTTCGTAAGCACACCCTCCGTGCTCTCCGGACCTCCGATGCCTCCGTGAGAGCAGTTCCACCCAAGTCAGCCAATAAGCCGACTACTGCCCCGCCTCCGCCAGCGCGCGCTTCTCATCGTCGAACGCGTTCTCACTGCGCGACACCACCAGCGTGGCCACGCCGTTGCCAATGAGGTTCGTAATGGCGCGTGCCTCACTCATGAAGCGGTCCACGCCAAGCAACAGCGCGACGCCCTCGACCGGCACCGTGCGCGTCGCGGCAAGCGTCGACGCCAGCACGATGAAGCCCGATCCCGTCACGCCCGCTGCGCCCTTGCTCGTGAGCATGAGAATGCCGAGCAACGTGAGCTGCTGACCGACGGTGAGGTCCACGTTGTACACCTGCGCAATGAAGATCGCCGCCATGCTCAGGTAGATGCTCGTGCCGTCGAGATTGAACGAATATCCCGTGGGAATGACGAGCCCCACCACCGGCTTCGCACAGCCGTAGCGCTCGAGCTTTTCGAGCATGCGCGGGAGCGCCGCTTCACTGCTCGACGTGCCAAGCACCAACAGAATTTCTTCCTTGATGAAGCGCAGGAACGGCAGCAGCCGGAATCCGTAAATGCGACAGATGGAGCCGAGCACGACGAAGATGAACAACGCCATCGTGACGTACACGTCGAGCATCAAACGCCCCAGTGGCAGCAACGTCTTGAGACCGAACGCGCCCACCGTGTACGCCATCGCGCCGAACGCACCGACGGGCGCGAGCACCATCACCATCGCCACGATGCGAAAGAATACCGCCTGAAAGCGCACGAGCAGATCGGCAATGTCACGACCCGCGTCACCCACCGCGGTGAGGGCCACACCAAAGAGCACGGCGAAGAACACCACCGGCAACAAATCGCCGCTCGCAAACGCCGCCACCACGTTGCTCGGCACGATGTGCAG
>CANGXD010000037.1 GCA_947457545.1 Gemmatimonadaceae bacterium | reverse complement strand
TCGCGAGCGCCCGTTCGAAGCGCGAGGAAAACGCCCGGCGCGAGACCAGATCGCGCGCGGCGGCGTCATCGACGCCCTCCACCAGTATTTCGCACACCCCCGTGTCGGCCGCGCGCGCCAGGAGCGGGGCGTCCGCCGGCAGCAGCGTGGTGATGAGCACGAAGGGGACGCTCGAAAACTCGTCGGCGCGCGAGACGAGGCGCTGCGCGTCATCGCCCGCGCCGGCGTCGATGATCACCGCATCGACGAGTGACTTGAGCAGATACTCTTCGACTTCGGCGGCGCTCTTGGCCGACACGATGTGCGCGCGCCGACGCGGGAAGGCCGCACGGACCATCTGCCGCGCGCGATCGCGCTTGAGGAGCGTGACCACGCAGAGACTGTGCGCCGATGATTCGGTGGAGCGGACGGCCGGCGTCATGAGGTCACGTGGCCGGACGCGGCGCAACCGGCGCCGGCACATCGCTGACGATGGCCTGCATGGACGCCGGCGGCGTCGGACGACGTGGCGCCTCGGCGGGGTCGATGTTCACATCGACGCCCTGCACCATCGCATTGGCGCGCAGCAATACATCGCGCGCGTTGGCGTACGACACCAGTTCGAGGGCTTCGTCGAAGCCAGCCCAGCGGCACGCGGTAATCCCTTCGGCGCGCTGCGGGATGGTGTCTTCGGCTTCGGTACGCATGAGGAAGAAGTGACACACCTTGTGTACGAGCTTTCCCCGGAACCGGAAGAACCAGTCGATAGTGTCGATTTCGCCATCGAGGATGACGTTGAGCAGGCCAGTCTCTTCCTGCACTTCCCGCACGGCGGCCGCATCGGGCGCTTCGTCCGTCTCGAGATGTCCCTTGGGAAATCCCCAGTTCTTGTAGCTGTCGCGAATGAGCAGGAAGAGCGGTTGCCCATCGCGAATACGATAGACGACGCCCCCCGCGGACGTCTCGAGCTTGGCGCGCGGACGTTTGCGCGGATCGCGGGGCGGTAGCGGCATCAGCGGTGCGGCGTCGTGACGACGTCGGCGGGGAGACTGCCGGGCAAGCCCGCCACCAGCGGGGAATGGTCGTCGAGCGTCGCGCGACCTTCGACGAACTGCCGCACGAGTGGATCGGTGCTGTGCTGGATTTCGTCGACGGTGCCGACGGCGTGCACGCGCCCTTCGTACAGCATCGCGATGCGGGTGCCGACGGTGTAGGCGCTGCGCATATCGTGCGTGATGACGATGCCCGTCACACCCAGCTGCTCGCGCATGCGCACCATGAGCTGATCGATCGTCGCCGACGTGACCGGATCGAGTCCCGTGGTGGGTTCGTCGTACAGGATGTACTTGGGGCGCAGCGCGATGGCGCGCGCGATCCCGACGCGTTTGCGCATACCGCCCGACAGCTCGGAGGGCATGCGGTTCTGCACATCGGGGAGATCGACGAGGTCGAGCGCTTCGGTCACGCGTGTCGCGATTTCCGATTCGGAAAGCTCGCCCTGTTTACGGAGCCCCATGGCGACGTTTTCGCCGATCGTCATGGAGTCGAAGAGCGCCGCGAACTGAAAGACGTAGCCGATGCGTCCGCGCAGCGCGTACAGGTCCTTGCGCGTGAGCTGGTCGACATGGAGTCCGTCCACCCACACTTCGCCTTCGTCGGGCTCGAGGAGCCCGACGATGTGCTTGATGGCGACCGACTTGCCAGTACCCGAGTAGCCGATGATGACCATGGTTTCCCCCTCGTTGACCGTGAGGGAGAAGCCGCGGAGCACCTTCTTGGGTCCGAAAGCCTTGTGGACGTTCTTGAATTCAATCATCGGATCACAAATATGACGGGAGCCGACGATTGTGGCTAGCTGCGGGATGCTTTATGTGCAAGACGGCAGACGACTGCCATCGGTGTGGCTGCCGTCTGCCGTCGTGCTTGTCCTGCCGAGCCCAGCTGAACGCCGGTTACGCGGCGAAGCTGCTCAATGCGCGGCCAACGTCGCCTTCGCGCAGGCGCTTGAGCGCACGGTCGCGGAGCTGACGGACGCGCTCGCGGGTGACGCCGAGCATGGAGCCGATTTCTTCGAGGGTGTGCTCGCGGCCGCCTTCGAGTCCGAAGTACAGGCGCAGGACCTTGGCGTCGCGCGGGGGCAACGTGGAAAGCGCCTGCTCGATTTCGTCGGTGAGGAAGCGGTTCATGGCTTCCTCTTCGGTGTCGGGCATCTCGTCGGCCACGAAGCGCTCGATGAGCGAGCGATCGCCATCGGGATCCATGGGCGCGTCGAGGCGCACGTCGCCGGTGTTGAGCGCGGCGAGCGACTGGACGACGTCGACCGACAGGCCCGTGACCTGCGCGAGCTCTTCCGGCGAGGGCTCACGACGGAGCTTCTGGCGGAGGATTTCGGAGGCCTTGATGATGCGCGAGAGGTCGGCGGTGCGGTTGAGCGGCACGCGCACGGTGCGTCCCTGACGCGCCAGCGACGAGAGGATGGCCTGACGGATCCACCACACGGCGTACGAGATGAACTTCACGCCCTGATCGGGATCGAACTTCCGCGCCGCGGTGAGTAGTCCCACGTTGCCTTCGCCGATGAGATCGATGAGAGGCAGGCCGCGGTTCTGGTACTTCTTGGCGACGGAAATGACGAAGCGGAGGTTACGCTTGACGAGCTCCTGGAGCGCATCCTGGTCACCAGCACGGATCTTCTTGGCGAGTTCGATTTCTTCCGCGGCCTTGAGGAGCGGATAGGTCGAGACTTCGTAGAGGTACTGGTCGAGGATGTCGCGTTCCGGCTCGCTGGGGGCGATGCCGGCGGGGGCGGCGCGACGGCGCTTCCGCTTGACTTCTGTCATGGTGTGCTATGCAACCTCGGGATGAGACATCATCCCTGCTGAGGAGACGGAAAAATGACGTGCGGTGACACGGGGGATCGGCGAGCCTGACTTCGGCGCCGGCACTCGCCCCGGCTTCCTCCCATTGGGGCGTCCTGCCGAGTATCGGCAGGCGCTACAAAAAACGGGGGGTAGCCATGCAAGATACGCCAGCGAGAACGATTCGCCAGTGCAAATTCTCGAACTCTGCTTGACGACGGACATACACCCAACTAGACTGCGCGGTTCCTGATACCCTGCTGACACGGACGCCGGCAACGGTGGGTGGCGCGGGGGAGAGGGAAGTTCGGGGCTGTAGCTCAGTTGGGAGAGCGCTTGAATGGCATTCAAGAGGTCAGGGGTTCGATTCCCCTCAGCTCCATGCCTTTTGCGGTCCGATCGATAGTCCTTGATCAAGGCCGTACGGGGTTTGCAGGTTCCCTCCGGTAGGTTGGAGGGGGTGTCACGCGGGAATAGCTCAGTTGGTAGAGCACAACCTTGCCAAGGTTGGGGTCGCGGGTTCGAGTCCCGTTTCCCGCTCTGTAGGGCCGATGTCGAGGGTCGTTAGCTCAGTTGGTTAGAGCGCCACGTTGACATCGTGGAGGTCACAAGTTCGAGTCTTGTACGACCCACTGTAGGTGTAGTACCCGAGTGAAAATCAGCGGTCCGGGCAGTAGCGACGGCCGAAAAGACTCACTAGGTTGCTGGTCCTTCGCCTGTCAGGCGGGGGTGTTTCAAGAGATCCGTTGCGCCTGTAGCTCAATTGGATAGAGCATCTGACTACGGATCAGAAGGTTGGAGGTTCGAGTCCTTCCAGGCGCATTATTCGATCCCGACGGGAACGCGTCGTCCGGATCATGGGTGTTGGACAGTCAACGGGGCGTAGCTTAGCCCGGTAGAGCGCGTGCTTCGGGAGCACGAGGTCGCAGGTTCGAATCCTGTCGCCCCGACTGAGATAACGAGAAGCGCCGCAAAGACTTCGGTCTTTGCGGCGCTTTTGTTTGTTGTGCTGGACAAAGCGGGCTATCGTGCCCGCTGCTTCACCGGGTTGCTGAGCAGGCCCACGTTCTCCAGCCGCACCTGCACGACATCGCCACTCTTCATCTGCTGCGTGGTGCCGGGCGTGCCGCTGTAGATCACATCGCCGGGCTCCAGCGTGACATACCGGCTGATGTAGCTCACGATCTCCGCCACGTTGAAGATGAGATCACGCGTACGCTGCGACTGTACCACCTTGCCGTTGAGTACGGTCTCGAGCAGCAGATCGTCGTAGTTGACGCCCGTCACGATGACGGGGCCGAGCGGACCGAATGTGTCGGCGGCCTTGGCGCGGAACCACTGCAAGTCGCTCTTCTGCCAGTCACGCTCCGACACATCGTTGCCGGTGGTCACCCCGAACACGTACTCCTTCGCGCCCTCCTTCGAAACATTCTGCGCACGCTTGCCCATCACGATCACCATTTCCCCTTCGTAGTGCACGTTGTTGGCATCGGGGGGCAGAATGACGGTGTCGTTGTGCGCAATGATCGAAGTGGGCAGCTTGGCGAACAGTCCGGGATAGGCGGCCGCGGAGCGCTCACCCAGATGCGTCTGGTAGTTGAGGCCGACGGCAATCACCTTCGACGGGACGGCGGGCGCCAGCAGCACCGCCTTACTGCGCGGCACCTTCACGCCGGTGGGCGTGCCCCCCAGCCACGGCGCCGCGCGCAACTGCACGATGGTTTCGCCGTCGAGACGGCCGTACCAAGTCGTTCCGCCCGCCTGATAGCGTACGTACTCCTGCTTCTGGGCAGACACCAGCGAGGGAACGCCGGCCAACAGCGCCAGACAGAGAACAGCACCTTTCATGACTTGCTCCGGTGTGCGGGGCGAATGAGTACTGCACGGACAGACTGGCCCATTACGGGGCCGGCCGACGATAGAGCCCCACCAGCGTGCCCTTCGCGCGCACATGACCGCTCATCGCGCGCATGACGGCCTCACGTGTCAGCGCCGGCGACAACGCGGTGGGCTGAATGTTGAGCGTGATGTCGAGGGCATACAGCTCGAACACGTAGTGATGCGCCGGCCCGCTACTCGGTGCAGCCGGGCCGCGATAATACGGGCCGCTCACACTGAGCTGCCGTGTCCCGTCGGCGAGTTGCGCCCCGCTGGGTACGCCCTCGGGGAGCGCGGTCGCCGTGCCCGGAATATTCCAGACGAGCCAGTGCAGCGCGTCGTCGGTACCGTCGCCTTGCGCGGCGTCGACATCGTGCACGAGCAGCACGAAGCTGCGCGTCGAATCGGGAGCGCCACTCCACGACAGTGCCGGAGACACATCGCGTCCTGTCTGCGCATGGCGCGCGGGGATGAGGCCGCCGTCGGGGAATGCCGTCGTCGTGAGCGTAAGCACGCGCATGGGCGCGCGCGCCTGCGCCTCAGCGCGTGACGCGGGCATCACACTCGCACTCATCACCAGCACAAGCGCAAGCGCGCGGAGCGACGAAACGAAGGTCATGGCGCGTCTCACTTGTAGGAGGCCGGCTGCGTACGACGCCACGCGTCGTATCGCGTGCGCAGGGTCTTCACCGGATTGAGATTCTCGCCCGGCTTGATGACGTTGGGGCCCTTCTGGTTGGGCTGCGCGACGGTGAGATACAGCGCGTACTTGCCATTGCTGTGCGCGTCACCGCTGGTATCGTTGCGGTTGGCCATGAGGATGTACGCGATGTACGCCGTCCGCCCTTCACACGGAATGGCCGGCTTGCTGCCATCGGCAGGGAGCGGCGGGCAGACACAGCGGCTGTCGCCACCGTACTGGTCGGCGGTTTCGAGCGCGGCCATCACACGATCGGTGAGCGCGCCTTGTGTGTGCACGAACGCACGCACCGCATTCGGGATGACATCGCCCGTCCGCAGGATGTTGCCCTGAATGGAGTAGTAGATCTGCGTTCCCGGCACGCGCCCCTGGATGTCCTGCGTCACATAGCCGTTGGAGAGCCCGGAGTGCCCCGCGGTGCGCCCGGTAAGGTCGAGAATACCGAACTGCCGCGATTGAAAGGCCGGGTCGGCGGACAGCATCTCGATGATGCGCGCAGGGTCCGTTCCTTTCTGGAGCTCACGATACACGAGCATCTGATTGGCATGCGTGCCGTCGACGCCGGCCTGACAGGCCGCGACCCCTTTGCCGGGCACAACGACGGCTTGAATACCGCTCAAGAACGCGTCGTCACGATCGACGCAGGTGGCGGACGCGATCACCACTCTTCCGGTGGCCATGTCCACGGCGATGACGGACCAGGTGGCGTGCGCGGTGCTCGGCAACAGCAGCAGCGCGAACACGCCGAGGAGGCGGGAAAGGAATTTCATTTGCCCAAATGACAGCCGGCCGGCGCATTCGTCCAGTCCGGCAGGTGGACCGGATACGTCGCCCGCTCCGCGCGCAGGGACGAGCCAAGGGCGGTAGAATTGGGCACCGCACGACTTACGCGACCGGCGGACCCTGTCCGTCGGCGCACTCGGTCCACCTCCCCGGCTCACATGTCGCCCACACGGAACCGCCCAACAGCACGCCTCGTGGCCCGCAGCATTGCGCTGCTGGCCGTCACCGCGATGTCGGTTACCTCGCTCCCCGCGCAGTCGCGGGCGGGCAACGTCATTCCCGGCATCGAAGTGCTCCTCACCGACTCGATGCACCTCATTCGCGGTAAACGCGTGGGGCTGCTCACCAATCATTCCGGGCGCGATCGGAAGGGGACGAGCACCATCGATCTGCTCTTCAACGCGCCGGGCGTGAAGCTGACGGCGCTGTACGGCCCCGAACATGGCATTCGCGGTGAAGCCAAGGCGGGAGAAAAGATCAGCAGCGGCGTAGATGCCAAGACGGGCGTGAAAGTGCATTCGCTCTACGGGGCGGTAGAGTCACCGACCGCCGACATGCTCAAGGACATCGACGTCCTGTTGTACGACATTCAGGATGTCGGTGCGCGCGTCTACACGTACCAGTGGACGCTCGCGCTGACGGCGGCGAGTGCGGGCAAGCCGATCATCATTCTCGATCGACCGAATCCCATCCGCGCCGACCGCTTCGAGGGGAATATTCTCGACCTGCGCTTCCGGTCGCTCGTTGGACAACACGCGGTTGCGCTGCGCTACGGCCTCACGCCAGGGGAACTCATGCGCTTTCTCGTGGGCACCAAGGCGCTCAATGCGAGCGTAACGGTGATTCCCATGAAGAACTACACGCGCGCCATGTGGTTCGACCAGACCGGCATTCCTCGGGTAAACCCATCGCCGAATCTGCGCACGCTCGACGCCGAACTGCTTTATCCCGGCACGGTGTTCTTCGAAGGGACCAACGCGACCGAAGGTCGTGGCACGGATGCCCCGTTCCAGCTCATCGGCGCCGATTACCTCACCGACAACGTAGCCGTAGCAGCATCGCTCAACGCGCTGAAGCTGCCCGGTGTGCGTTTCGATACGGCCACGCGCACCATCGAGCCCGGCTACAAGTTCGGCGGAAAGACGATTCCGATGATCAAGGTAAGCGTCACCGATCGTAACACCGTTCGCCCAGTCGAACTCGGCATCCGCATGCTGCGCGCCTTCTATGCGGCGCACCCCAAGCAATTCGCGTGGCGCGAGCCCACGGTGAACGCTGCCGGACGCATCAAGGGGATCGACAGACTCGCGGGTACCGATGAGCTCACCAAGGCGGTCGAAGCCGGCACCGTCGATGCGCTGGTCAAGCAGTGGGATGCCGATGCCGTGAAGTTCGCCACTCAGGTGAGACCGTATCTGCTGTACCGCTGATTCTTCGGCCTATATGTGAACGGGGGCGGCGATCAGTATGCGATCGCCGCCCCCGTTCATGTTGTCGCGACAGTCAGCCGTCGATGATTACCAATCGACGCGCATACCCACCTGCCCCATGCGAGCGGCAAACGCCGAGAGGGGAACCCCAAAGGTCGACTGCGGTGCACCGGCGGCGGTGAACTGCTGATTGCCGAAGCTCAGGTTGTTCTTCCAGTTGAACAGGTTGAACGCTTCCGCCGAGACGCTCACCTTGGTGCCATTCCAGGTGAGAATGGGGCGCGCGAGCCGGATATCGACCGTGCGATACCAGTTCGGCCACGCGTTCGCCGGAAGCGTCGTGCGGTTGCCGGTGGAGCTCACCGTACCGCCCGGGAAGTCGTCCGTGAGGATGTTGTTGAGGTTGATGTCGCGGCCATCCGTCGTGAGGAACGGACGCGGGCTCGCGATGGTCGTGACGCCAGAGAAGAGGAACCCGAAGGGCAACGGCACGATGTGCGAGAGCGCCAAGCGGTGACGCTCGTCGCCTGTGGTGCGCTGGCGGTTGAAGAGGAACGGATAGGCGAAGTTGGGGAGCGCCGCCGTATCGAAGTCGCCCTGATACCAGCCCATGGTGTAGCCGAGATTGACGCGCGCCTTGCCGCGCTGCCACGTGGCCTGCACGAGCACCGACGAATAGTTCGAACGGCCAATGTCGTCCCAGATCAGGATGTCGCCGAACGCCGGCGTCAGCTTGCGGACCGCGGGCGTGACCGTGCGATCGAGGTAGTTCGGATTCCGCTGGACATAGAGGTTCTCCATGTTCTGCCGAACATAGTCGACATTGATGCCAAGCTCCGACGAGAACTGATGACCCACGCCAAGCGACATCTGCCTGGAGTGTGGGGTCTTCATCTCGTTGTCCATCAGAATCGGTGACAACGCCGCCGAGGCGCCGGCAATCACGCGCTGCCGCAGCACCGACGGGTCACTCGTGCCGGGGTTCGCGAAGGTGTACGTACGCCACGTGGAATTGCGACGCTCCTGGAAGCCCATGAAGCTCGTGACGCGATCGTAAATGATACCGAATCCGCCACGAACGAAGGTGCGGTTGTCCTTGAACGGATCCCACGAGAATGACACGCGCGGCGAAAAGTTGCCGAGCTGATTTTTGCGGTTACCGGTGTTGATGAACGGCTGCAGCGCCGGAATACTCGTGAGCACCGGGTTGCTCGCCCACGGCGTCACGTAGTTGTTGTTCATCGTGTTGAATTCCGCGTCGTGCCGGAGCCCCAGCGAGAGCGTGAAATTCGGCTTGATGCGCCACTCGTCGTTGATGTAGATGCCGGTGGTGTACCCGCGTGCGCGAGCAATGGCATCCGACGTGCCGTTCGGATCGGTGAAGCCCACGGCGATTGTCGCCGACACCGGCAGCGCCGTAGGATCATCGACGTTGTAGGTGAACGTGCCGTCCGCATTGTTCGGCTGGTTCTGCAGCGCACCGATGGTGCTGAGCTCGACACCGGCCTTGATGATGTGCGAACCCGCTTTCTCGAGGTTGTACGTGGCCCGGTTCACGGCGCGGAAGTGATTCTCCTGCAGGATGAGCGGGAAGCCGGAGGTGCCGAACTGTACGCCCGGGAAATTGCGCTGCGGCCCCGGGAGCAGCGGCGCCTCGTTGTGGTTCCAGCCCACGAACTGCAGCGACGCCTCGTTCACCAGGTTGCCGCTGGTGGACACGAACTTCTGGCGCAGCTGCGCCGTATAGATCTCGTATTTCTGCGAGATACCGGCGTCCTGTGAGGCGCGACCGCCGAAATTGCCTTCACCGCGCAGGAAGCGCGTGGAGCCCATGAAGTCGTAGGTCAGTCGCGGACTCTGCACGTACGTGAGACGCGAGAAGAGCGTGTGATTCTTGTTGGGCGCCGCGAACGAGCCTCGCACCGATGGCCAGCGCGTATTGGCAGCGGCCGTGGTGGGGTTCACGTCGAGGAAGAAGTCCGTGTCGGTGAGCTCGTAGCTCGTCGCGAGAAAGAGTTTGTCCTTCTTCAGCGGGCCCGCAATGTTGAAGCCGAGCTGTTCACGGCCGAAGTCCGGCTTGATCGGCTGAAAGGCGTTCCGCGCAAGCATCGACTTGTTCTGCAGGAAGCCGAACGCCGATCCCTTCCACTCGTTGGTCCCGCGCTTGCTTTCGGCACTGATCACATACGAGCCGGCGCGCGTGAACTCTGCGTCGTACGGATTGAGATACACGCGGAAGTTCTCGAGTCCTTCCTGCGGCAGCGGCGATCCCGTCTGACCGAGACCCACGATGTTGCCGTTGAAGAGACTCTTCATTTCGACGCCGTCCATGTAGACGTTGAAGAAGCGAAGATCCGGCGCCGCACCGCCCGAGGGCAACGTGCGTCCCGACTGTGCCGCATACGTTTTGATGCCCGGCGCGATGCCGGCGAGGTTCATGATGCCGCGCGCATTGAAGGGGAGATTTTCGATTTCCTCCTTCACGACCGGCGCCGACACCGACATGCGCTGCACTTCGACCTGCTTGACGCGCTCAGCGACGACGGTCTGCGCATCGAGTTCCGCCGCCCCCTTTTCGAGATCGAACTCGAGGCGCGCGCGTTGGCCAAGCACGAGGTTCACCGTATCGGTACGCTGGCGATATCCCAGCGCGCGCACATTGACGGTGAATTGACCGGAGTACAGTCCGAGGACGCGGAATTCGCCGGTGGATCGGGTCAGCGTCCGGTTGACTTCGGCGGTCGCGATGTTGCGCACGGTGATCTGTGCCCCGGTAACGGGGGCACCGTCGGCGCGCACCGCGCCTTCGAGAATGATGGTGTTCTGCGCACGCAGCGGCATCGAGACGAGGGCGCTGCTGCATGCCGCAAAGAGCAACCGTTTGAGCGTCGGTCGCAACATGGGCCTTCCTGGGTACGGGGGGGGATGGTGGGACGAACTGCGAGATTATAGGTCCCGTGGCCGTTCATGGCCAGCAACAGCCCGACCAAACCGGTCTTCCCCGCGCCGCAGCTGATAGGCGGCAATCAAGAATACAGCTGCTGCCAGATGGTGTCTTCCCGCGTGGCGACGGGGATGATCTGCTCCAACGTGGGTGCGAAGAGTGGCAACTGCTCGGTGTCGGCGAACAGGATCGCAAAATCTTCCGGCGACAACGCGCTCGCGAGTCGCGTGGCGAAGGTGCGACGCAGTAAAGCCGCGTAATACGCGGTGTCATAGTCACGCGGGTCATTGTCCATACGCGCCTCGTCCTCGACTTCGTCGATGACCCGACCGCGACCGTCCTGCGCGCGGTATACGCGCACACGATCACCGGCCGACCACGCGTGTCGGCCACTTTGCCACATGGCTTCGTACGCAAACTCGCGACGGACAGTCCGCGAGCGCGCGTACGCGTCCGGCAGTTTGCGAAGGCGCACGCGTGAGGCCACGGCTACCGTCGGAAGCGTGCGCGTACGCAGGGCGTCGAGGGTCTCCAAGTACGCCGCGCGCACTCCGGGGATATCGCCGGACAGCAGTCGGGTAATGGCCTTTCGCAGGAACGCTTCGCCAAATGGCTCCGCGCGACTCGAGCGGAACGCGACGCCCTTGAGCTGCAGCCGGCCGTCGTAGGTGAGCAGCGCGTAGTTCTTCGCTTCGTGCGACAGCATGGCGGCATACCGCCCTTCGAATTCGAGACGCACCAGAGGCGGCAGCAGCGCGGCGACCTCGTCCACCACGCGCCGTTCGTCCGCTTCAGTCCACGTTGGGGGCACTGCCACATACACCCCGTCGGTGTCGGCCTCGATGAGCAGCGCGCCGCGTTCGGCGAGGGCGCGGCACATGAGCAGCAGCGTCTCGCGTCCACGTCGCGTGACGTCGTTCGCGGCGTGCACGTCGGCGAAGCGCGTGAGCCCTTCCCCCGCCGCCAGGTACCCGTACGCAGAGTTCACCACGAGCTTCATGGCGGCGCTCATCGCCTCGAGCGTGAAACGTTCGTCGGACCCGGCGGGCGCGTCCTTGGCGGCCCCTTTGGCGCGCAGGCGCTGCTCCACCAGCTTGTCGACGAGCACGAGCAGTGCCTGGAGATGATCGCGCGCCGGTCCAATGCGAAACGCGCGCATGAGCGACGGATATAGACTCGCCACGTCGACCTTCACGATCCGGTGCGCCACCCCCGACGTGAACAGATAGAGTGCCGCCCCGCTGTGCACGGTGCCGTCATGCGGCGCGTAGGCCGGCAACGCCTGCCCGGCGCGCAGATAGGCACGCACGAGCAGCGGGTCGATCACGCCGGTGGCGGCACCGGCATCGGCGAGTCGCTCGTATCGCCGTGGCGCCATCCGTGCGAGCGCGAAGGCGGCGCCTCCCAGTATGCGCGCCAGCCCGGCCACTTCGGTGACGTCAGCGCCGGCGTACCGGCGTACTCTGTCCGGGTCGGTGCGATACACGGCGTGAATGCGATCGCCGGGAATGAGCTCGCGCGCCGGACCGGCCAGCCCGAAGTGTCGCGCGACGGCCTTGAGCCCGTACCCCGGGAGCTCGCGGACCGCGAAGTCATAGCGTCTGACGGCATCGAGCGTGTCGATGAACTCGCGCCCCGGGGCGATGAATCGTACGCGGCGGTCGTCACTGCCGTCCTGGCCTTCTCCCCCGCGCGGCGCATCGCTGCTGGTGCCACGCATGGCCGCCCGCTCGAGGAGTGCGGTATGATGCAGTCGTCCGAGTGCCAGCGGCACGCGCAGCATCGCGGCACGTCGGCGCAGGAACGGCAAATCGAAGCCATGCAGATTGTGATTCTCGATGACGTCGGGATCGAGCGCGCGGAGGCGCGACACGAACCGGGCGATGAGTTCCGCTTCGGCGGCATCTCCATGGCCCTGCGCTTCGAGCAGTTCGACGTCGCCGTCTGGTGTGCCGACCGCGATGAGAAAGATGCGATCGACCGCCGGATCGAGTCCGGTGGTCTCGAGGTCGAACTGCAACCGGCGCAGTTGCGCGAAGGTGAGATCACGGAAGTACGTGAGCCCCGTGGCCACCAGAAACTGCTCGTCGGGGGGCACGACGTGTCGCGTTTCCCGCGGCAACTGTGCGAGGCGCGTGATGCGACGCTGCAACCGTCGCGAGGCGCCGCGACAGACCGCCGACTCGAGCTGGGCAAATCGGTCGGCGGACAGCAGGACGCGCAACGCGCCCGGACCGGCGAGTTCGCGCACCCGAAGCCCGCGCGCATCGGGGGCGCCGTCGTCGAACGTGTATGGCACACCGGCCGCGTCGAGGTCCTCGGTGGAGTCGAGCAACACCCAAGGCCGGAAGCGCACGGAACGTGTGTGCAGGTCGCCACCGTGCGGGCGACTCCACACCGTCGCCTCTCCGTTTCCTTCGGCCCACACCGACACGACGGCTGGTGTGTCGTTCCACCCCCACAGCCATTCGTCATGCTGCGCGGCGCTTACGGGCGCCACGCGATGCCCTGCGGGTGCAACCGGCAGATCAGGCCGTCCAGCGACCAATCAGCTGCGCCCACGGCACAACGGCCGCGATGAGGGCGAGCGACACGAGCGTGCCGATGAGCGCCTTGCGCGCCTTCGTTTCCGACGATGGCGCCTTGCGGACGAGCACGCTGGTAACCGTCGCCGCCACGACCGCGAGGAGCATGAGCGTGGGGTGCTCGACGACCAGCCGGCGGAGTTCTGCGTTCTTCATGGTGTCACCCATGGACGCGCGCGCGGCGGCGACGCCGGGGCTCACGAACCAGAGCACCAGCCCGGCGACAAACTGCAAGTGTACCAGCAGCGTGAAGCGGCGAACCCACGACGTCTGAGCGGGGCCCCACGTGCGGCTGGCCGTCGCACCCAGGACGATCACCGTCACACCAATGACGAGGACGAGCCACGCAAGCGCGTTGTGCAAAGCAATCACCGTTCCGTACATCAAGCCTTCCGTTTTCAGGGGTGAAGCGCGCCACTCAGGGCGGTGTCGCGCGTGTCAACGTGTAGACGAAGTTGCAGTGCGACGCACCCGACATGATGGTCTGCGTCCGCGTGAAGTCTACATCCGGGTTGAAGCCGCCAATGAGTGCGGCGTCGCGATTGCACGACAAGATGGCCCCCAACTCCGGAATGCCGAGTTCGCGGTACATCTCGGCGTACCGGCAGCGGGTCACGTCGAAGGCAAAGCGCTCGGCCGTGGACTCCTGCACGGTAATCTGCAGCGCATCGTCAGCCTTCCACCGGTCGAGCGTGTGCTCGAAATGCGCCAGAGAGCAGCCGCCGGTCGCGTGCGCCAGCTGTGCCCCCTGCGCGGTGGCCAGCGACTCGATGACCTTGCGGGCGATGGCGTGCACGCGATCGACGCCGAACTCGGCGCTCATGGCCTCCAGGAGCGGCGCAACGATTCGCGCTTCAATGAGGCGACGATTGAGCACGCCAATGGCGTTCAGCTCTGCATCTGTGGGCAAGCTCATGAGGATGACCGAAAGGAGCGCTACTCGGGGACGCCGCCGCCGGGTTGCAACGTGGCACCGCTGCCACCGGCGATGCTCTTGAGGGCGAAGTACACCACACCGGAGAATACCGCTCCCATGACCACGGCAAAGCCGCGCGTCTTGCGCTTGTCCATCGTGCGCTGCTGCGAACGGTCGACGGTGCGCCACGGCACCATGAGGTCTCCACGACGCCACTGCAGCTCGTTGCCGTCGGCCGTGATGATGCTGCCGGGACGCACGATTATGGCGCTGTCGGCCAAGGTGCGCACGGCGACGCCATCCAGTTGCCGGAGCTCGAACCCGGCAGAATCGCGCAGCGCGCGCGCCCCCTCGGTGGTGAAAAACAACCGGATTTCGGCACGCGCCGGGACCGCGGTACTCTGCAGCGGCAGGTAGTTGAAGCAACCAGCGAGGGTGCTCAGCGCCAGTGTTGCGAGCACCGTCGCCGCGGCCCGCCGCGGCGTGCGCACAGATCCGGGACGGAGCGGATGGCGAGAGAATGACATGGCGCAACGTTAGCGTGCGGCGGGCATCAAGGCGAGAGGGGTCGCCGGCGCAACGCGAATGGCGATGTCTAGCGCTCCCGGCCAGTTGTACGTAGCAATGAGGAGAAAGAGGAAGCAGGCACACCCGAAGTTCGCCCCCCGCTGGCATCGTTCCGCCAGTCATTGGTCGTCACCCTCGCCGTCACATCCCTCCATGCCAGTTTTGAGGACTTCTACTATTGCGGTAGCTGCGTGGCTTGCCAGCCCGTTGCAGAGCGCGACCGCGCAGGCGGCGCCGCCGGCTGGTACCCAGCCTCCCGCGGCAGCGGCAACGGCCGCGCCGGAGGGTGCCGGTGCCGCCCGCCGAGGACCGCGTCCATACGCCCAGGTCATCACGGCCCGCGCACGAACGGAGCGCGGTGGGATTTCGGTGCACCGCGTGGATGATCGTTTCTTCTTCGAGGTCCCCGATTCGCTCGCGGGGCGCGACTTCCTCATGGTGACGCGTGTGTCCGGCGTGCCCGCCGGCGCCGGCGGATTCCTCAGCGCGGGGAGCTCGCTCGTCGAACGTCTCGTGCGTTTTGAGCGCGTGAACGACCGGGTGCTGCTCAAGAGCATCAGCACCGGCGCCGTCGCCGACGATTCGCTCCCCATTGCGCGCAGCGTGGCGCAGAACAACTACCCGGCGATCATCGGCGCCTTCCCCATTGCCGCGTTCGGCAAGGACAGCGCGTCGTACGTGGTCGACATGACCGACTTCTTTGCGAACGACAACCCGGCCACCTCCGGGCTCGACGCGGGGCAGCGTCGGGCGTTCGGCGTACGGCGATACGACGCGGCGCGCAGCTATATCGCGAGCATGCGCAGCTTCCCGATCAACCTCGAAGTGCGGCAGGTGCAAACCTTCGACGCCGCCACCCCGCCGAGCGACGCGGACGGGGCGACGGTGACGATGGAAACGCGGCAATCGCTGGTGCTGCTCCCCAAGGTACCCATGCGTCCGCGGCATGCCGATGCGCGTGTCGGCTACTTCTCGGTGAACCGAGTGAACTACGGCCTCGACGTGCAGAAAGCGGAGAGCGAGGAGTTCATCACCCGTTGGCGTCTCGAGCCCAAGGATCCGGCGGCGTACGCCCGTGGTGAATTGGTCGAGCCGGTGAAGCCAATCGTGTACTATCTCGATCCGGCCACCCCTACGCGGTGGAAGCGCTACGTGAAGGAGGGCGTGGAGAATTGGCAGAAGGTGTTCGAGAAGGCCGGCTTCAAGAACGCCATTCTCGCCAAGGAAGCGCCGAGCAAGGCGGAAGATCCCGACTTCGACATGGACGATGCGCGCTACAGCATCGTACGCTGGGCGGCGAGCCTCGTGCGCAACGCGACGGGTCCGCATACGCACGACCCGCGCTCGGGTGAAATCATCAATAGCGAGATCACGTGGTACCACAACCACATGCGCTCGTATCGCAATTGGCTGATCATGGAGACCGGCGCCGCCAATGCCTCCGCACGTTCGCTCGACATTCCAGAAGAGCTGATGGGCGAAACGATGCGTCAGGTGATCACGCACGAGATCGGACACGCACTTGGCTTGCAGCACAACATGATTGCGTCGGCGAGTTTTCCGGTGGACTCGCTGCGCAGCCCGTCGTTCACGCGTGTGTACGGTGTGAGCGCCACCATCATGGACTACGCGCGACAGAACTATGTGGCGCAGCCCGGCGACGGACTGCAGCCCAAGGATTTCATCCGCCGGGTGGGACCGTTCGACGACTATGCCATCAACTGGGGCTATCGTGTCATTGCGGCGCCATCGGCCGACGCCGAGCGTCCCACGCTCAACCGTTGGCTCACGCAGCAGAGCGGGCCGTTCCCGTATCGCTTCGCGTCGCAGCAGCTGGCCGCGGGCGACCCGCGCAATCAGACGGAAGATCTGGGCGACGATCCACTCAAGGCGACGACCTACTCGACGGCCAACTACAAGCGCGTCCTCCCGAATCTCGCCGCCTGGACGAGCAAGCCCGGCGAGGATTTTTCGGAGCTGCGTGAGTTGTACGAAGAAACCGTCGGGCGCTGGTTCGGCAACGTGAACCACGTGGCGACGGTGGTTGGCGGTGTCGAAGTCGATCTCAAGGTGGCGGAGCAGTCGGGCGCGGTGTATCGCGTGGTGCCGAAGGCACGGCAGAAGGCGGCGCTCGCGTTCATCGGCAGCAACATTTTCAGCGCACCTGAGTGGCTGATGCCGACGAACATCACGACGCGCATTGGCCCCAACACCGTGGTGGGAACCCGGTCGGCGGGCGTGCTGACATCGCTGCTGTCGCCGGCCCGACTTGGTCGTCTTGCGGAAGCCGAGCTGTACGACGCGACCAACGCGTATCCGTTGGCGGAGTATATGGCAGACGTGAAGCGCACGTTGTTCAACGGCGCGTCACCGGATGCGCATCGCCGTACGTTGCAGCGTGTGTACATGCAGCGGCTCGAGGCGCTGATTACACCACCGTCGGCGGCGCCAGCCGGCCCGGGTGGCGGTGGCGGATTCGGTGGCCAGGCGCAGCGGTTCACGCCGTTCGTCTCGGCGCCCAACGTGCCGCAGAGCGATCTGCCGGCGCTGGCGCGGGCGCAGGTGCGCGAGGTGCAGCGGGATGCGCGGACGTTGGCGCTGTCGTCGACGGGCCCGGTGCAGAAGGCGCATTGGGCGGATATGGCCGAACGCGCCGCGGCGATTCTCGACCCCGCGAAGTAGCGGCCGCGAGCTCGAGCGGCTGCTTACTTCTTTTGCAGCCGCTCGAGGGTCGCTTCGAAGAGGGCCCGCAGCGCATCGTCACCGCTGATACGCTGTGTCATGTCGGCGTACTGCGCGGCGGTGTACTTCTCACGGACGAAAAGGTCGGTGCGCAGGGCCCGAAACCGGTCACGGAGTTCGGCCTGCGCCTCGACCTTTTTGTTTTTCGGCGCGGCGAGCTCCGCGTGCTCACGATCACGGAGGGCGTTGAGCGCGAGATGCACGCGTGCATGCTGCGTGATGACCGCACTGTCGCGCGTCACCGACGCCGCGGGAGGGACCGCCGCGCTTTGCGCTGCCAGCGAGGCGGGAGCGGACAGCAGGGCCGCGGCGAGCAGGGCGGAAAAATTGGGCATGCTCTAGTTAACTGCGGTTGGGGTGCACTACGGAAGGGGAACTACGCGAGGGGAACTACGCGAGGGGAACGACGGGAGGGGGACTACGGGAGGGCAACCACGACCCCGCGACCACGACCCCGCGACTACGACCCCGCGACCACGGGACCGCGACCACGGGAGGACAACCACGGGGTCGGGGTCTCTGTCACGGGGTCGTGGTTGCCCTCCCGTGGTTGCCCTCCCGTAGTTCCCCTCCCGTAGTTCCCCTCCCGTCGTTCTCCTCGCGTAGTTCCCCTCCCGTTGGTCCCCTACCGTAGTACTCCCAGACCGCAGTTCGCTTGCGCCCCCGTCTCCCGAGCCGCAACTTGCCGTGTTGGTCCCTCCCCCATGTTTCGTACCGAGGTACGGCATGAAGCCAAGTTCTGCGCTGGCTGTGACGCTGTCCGTTGCCCTGCTCTTCCCTTCCTCAGGCAACGCCCGTCCCTCTCCCCGCGCTGTAGTAGTGCCGCCTGCCTTTCCCGCCGCTCGGCACCCTGTGCTGTCGCGCCGAGCTCCCGTGCCGGCGCGTCTGGCACCGGCGGCGCTCAATGGCGTCGTCAAGCAGTACTGCGGCAAGTGCCACAACGACACCATGAAGCGCGGCAACCTCACGTTGTCGGCCTTCGATGTGGCGACGCCCTTCGGCCAGACCGATGTGGCCGAACGCATGGTGGCGAAGCTGCGTACGGGCATGATGCCGCCCGTCGGCTCGGCACGGCCCAAGGGAGACACGCTCGAGGCGCTCGTGATGGAGCTGGAGACGCGTCTTGATTCGGTCGCGGTCATCAATCCCGATCCGGGGCGCCGGACCTTCCAGCGCCTCAACCGCGCGGAGTACCAGACCGCAGTGAAGCAGTTACTCGGCCTGGATGTCGAAGCGGCGAACTATCTGCCCCCCGATACCAAGAGCGACAACTTCGACAACATTGCCGATGTGCAGGCGCTTTCGCCCACGCTGCTTGGCGCGTATCTGCGCGCAGCGGGCGACATCAGCTGGCTCGCGGTTGGCAACCCCAAGGCGAGCGCGAGCGCGAGCACGTACACGATGCCCAAGATGGCGTCGCAGACGTCGCACGTTGAGGGCACGCCGTACGGCAGCCGTGGCGGCATGGTGGTGACGCATACGTTTCCCGCCGACGGCGAGTACCAGTTCAACGTGAACTTCTTCCACGAGACCACGGGCGCGTTTGCCGGTGGCCTCGCGCGCGGCGAAGCGATGGAGATCGCCATCGATGGCACGCGGGTGGCGCTCATCGAGATCGACCGGTTCATGCACGCGTCGGACCCGAATGGTGTGGCACAGGGCGCGCTGCCGGTGAAGGTGACCGCGGGGCCGCACAAAGTGTCGGCAGCGTTCGTACCTCCGCGCTTTCAGGGCGTGGTGCAGGATCTCATCTCGCCGCTCAAGTACTCGCTCAACAGCACGTCCAATGCGGTGGCGTATGGTTTCACGCTGCTGCCGCACCTGCGCGAACTCACGATCACGGGGCCGTACGCACCGACGGGCGTGACCGAGACGCACATTCGCCGGCAGCTCTTCACCTGCCGCCCGACGACCGCGGCCGCCGAACGGCCGTGCGCGCTGTCGATTGTGAGCCGGTTGGGGACGCAGGCGTATCGCCGGCCGCTCACCGAAGACGATCGCGAAGGGCTCATGTCGCTGTACGATGCCGGGCGCACCGCCAGCGGCAGCTTCGAGCAGGGCATCCGCCTCGCGCTCGAAGGGATGCTGGCGAGCCCCGACTTCGTGTTCCGCTTCGAGCGTGCGCCAAGCTCGGCGACCACGAGCAAACCCTACATGCTGCGCGATATCGACCTGGCGTCACGGCTCTCGTTTTTCCTGTGGTCGGCGCCGCCGGACAATGCGCTTATCACCGCGGCGACACGCGGCAGCTTGTCGCAGCCGGGCGGGCTCGAGCGCGAAGTGAAGCGCATGCTCAACGATCCGCGCGCCAAAGCGCTCTCCACCCGTTTCGCAGCGCAGTGGCTACGCCTCCCCGATCTCGACGTGGTCACGCCGGATATCCGGCAATACCCCGACTTCGATGAGCAGCTCAAGAACAGCATGCGGCAGGAGACGGAACTGTTCTTCGATGACCTCGTCAAGCGCGACCGTCCGGTGCTCGATCTGTATCGGGCCGATTACACGTTCGTGAACGAACAGCTCGCGCGACACTACGGCATGAAGAACGTGGTGGGCCCGGCGTTCCGTCGCGTGTCGTATCCAGACGCCAACCGTCGCGGCCTGCTGTCGCACGCGAGCGTGCTCACGCTCACGTCGCACGCGACCCGCACCTCGGCCGTGGAACGTGGCAAGTGGGTGATGGAAGTGCTGCTCAACAGCCCGCCGCCCCCGCCGCCACCGGGCGTGCCCGATCTCGAAGCGACGCCCGGGAGTGACGGGGCACGTCCGCTCACGGTGCGCGAGCGCATGGAGCAGCACCGCAAGAATCCGTCGTGCAGCAGCTGCCACAAGATGATGGACCCCATTGGGCTGGCGCTCGAACAATACGACGTGACGGGCAAGTTGCGCCGTCGTGATAACGGCATGCCCATCGATTCGCGCGGCGACTTGTGGGATGGCAGCACCGCCAACAACGCCAACGAATTGCAGGCCGCGTTGCTGCGCCGACAGGATGCGCTGCTGCGCACGTTCACGCGCAATCTCATGGCGTATGCCATTGGGCGTCGTATCGACGCGCACGACATGCCCAGTGTGCGCAGCATCGTACGGTCGGCGTCAACGCAGGATCATCGCATGTCGGCGTACATCATGGGCGTGGTCCGCAGCCCGGCGTTCCGCATGCAGAAGCTCGAACCGTCCACCACTGTCGAGAGCGGCCCCGCCGGCGCCTCGTCTTCTTTCCGCTGAGCAGAGCCATGGCCAATCTCATCCGGCAGCCCATGCCGCGTCGCACGTTCCTCAAAGGCATGGGGACGATGGTGGCACTGCCGTATCTCGATGCCATGACCCCAGCCAACGTGCTCGGGCGCATGGGACATGCTGCCAATCCCTCACGCCTGCTGGCGATGGAGATGGTGCACGGCGCTGCCGGGTGCGCGCCTTTCGGGCTCACGGAAAACTTGTGGGCGCCACCGACCACCGGACGCGCCTTCGATCTGTCGAAAACGTCGCTCGCGCCGCTCGATCCGTGGCGGAAGTATCTCACGATCATCAGCAACACCGACGTACGCATGGCGGAAGCGTACAAGCCGGAGGAGATCGGGGGCGACCACTTCCGCTCGAGTGCGGTGTTTCTCACGCAGTCGCATCCGACGCAGACGGAAGGATCCGACATCTTCGCGGGAACGTCGCTCGATCAGATGTACGCGCAGCGCTTCGGGCAGGCGACGCCTATTCCGAGCATGCAGCTGTGCATCGAGCCGCTCGACCGCGCCGGCGGCTGCGCGTACGGCTATTCGTGCATGTACACCGACTCCATCAGCTGGAGCTCGCCGACCGACCCGCTGCCCATGATTCGCGACCCGCGTGTCGCGTTCGAGCAACTCTTCGGCGCGGGCGGCACGCCCGCCGAACGGGCGGCGCGTAACAAGAGCACGGGCAGTGTGCTCGACTGGATTACCGGACGTGTGGCGCAGCTCAATCGGGAACTGGGCGCGACCGATCGCCGCCGTATGGATCAGTATCTCGAACACATTCGCGAGATCGAACGCCGCATTCAGCAGGTGGAAGCGCGCAACAAGTCCGGCGAAGAACGTGAACTGGCCGGCGCCCCCGCCGGTGTGCCCGACAACTTCGGCGATCACGTGAAGCTCATGTTCGACTTGCAGGTGCTCGCCCTGCAGAGTGACATGACGCGCGTCTTTTCGTTCAAGATGGGGCGCGACGCATCGGCACGCGTCTTCCCCGATAGCGGCGTGATGACCGGCTTCCATCCCGCGTCGCACCACGGCAACAACCCGGCGCGCGTGAAGGAATTCGCCGAGATCAACAAGTATCACGTGTCCCTGCTACCGTATCTGCTCGACAAGCTCAAGAACACCATGGATGGCGACAAGTCGCTGCTCGACAGCACCACCATCGTGTACGGCTCGCCCATGTCGGACAGCAACACGCACAATCACCGTCGTTGCCCGCTCGTTCTGCTTGGCGGCGGTCACGGCGTTGCGTCGGGCAATCAGCACCTGCGGGCGCCGGACGGCACGCCCATGGCCAACGCGATGCTCTCCATGCTGCACAAGATCGGCATGGACGATCTGCAGACGTTCGGCGACAGCACCGGCGAATTCACGTTCTGATACGAGGAGGCTCGGCGCGTATGCAACAGTACAACCGGATCGTCTCGCGTTGGATGCGCGAGTGGCGCGGGGCCGCATTGGTGTGGCCGCTCATGCTCGGCAGCGGTGCGATGTCGCATCAGCCGCAGTGGTATTCCCCGCATGGCGTTGTGGGGTTCGCCCGCGCCGACGTGGCCACCCCTGTGGCCGACGCCGCGATGAACGGCGACCTGCCGGGGCTGCGGTCGCTCGTGACCAAGGGCGCCGACGTGAACGCCCCGCAGAGCGACGGTATGACCGCCCTGCATTGGGCGGCCCAGCGCGGGGATTCCGCCATGACGGCGCTGTTGCT
This sequence comes from Gemmatimonadaceae bacterium, assembly GCA_947457545.1. Lineage (GTDB taxonomy): Bacteria > Gemmatimonadota > Gemmatimonadetes > Gemmatimonadales > Gemmatimonadaceae > Gemmatimonas. The sequence goes on along the minus strand of CANGXD010000037.1, from coordinate 3,100 downwards.
CCGGGCGAAGGCCGGCATGACCGGCACGACGCGTATCGGTGGCTACCAACCGTTGCACGTGGCCAGCGAGGCGGGAAGCGCGGCCGTCGTGAAGCAGCTGCTGGCCGCAGGCGCCAGCGCACGGGCACTCACAGCAGAAGGCGTCACGCCGCTGCATCTCGCCGCCATGGCGGGTGTACCGGCGAGCCTTACGGCGCTCCTCAAGGCGGGCGCCGACGTGAACGCGGTGGAGCCAGGGTGGAATCAGTCACCGCTCATGCTTGCGGCCGGCAAGGGGCGTGCAGAGGCGGTGCGGGTATTGCTCAAGGCCGGTGCGAACCCTGCCCTCGTGGCGCGCACGGTCGACATCATGGCCAGCGCCGCGCAGGACAAGCAGGCGAAGACGCGTCGTGATGCGCTGCTGCAGGAGCTTCGCGAGAAGCAGGGGCAGGCCAACAATCCCAACTGGATGCCCACCCCGGCACAGGTGCAAGCCGCCGTGCGCGCCTCGCGCGACGTCGAACGCGCCGCCGCCTCGGCCGAAGGCATTGCCGGCGTAAGGGAGGCTACCGCCGCCGAGGAGGCACGATTGGCGGCGCAGGGTGGCCGAGGCCTCGACGATGACAATCCGGCCTATAACGAGCTCATGGGCGTGCAGGGCGGGCTTACCGCGCTGTTGCTCGCCGTGCGCGAAGGGGAAATCGAAACCACCGACGCGTTGCTCGACGGCGGTGCCGACATCAACCAGGTGAGCGGCGGCGACCATACGAGCCCGTTGCTCATGGCGACCATCAATGGCCATTACGATCTGGCCATTCGCCTGGTGAAGCGTGGCGCGAACCCCAACCTGGCCAGCGATGCCGGCGCGGCGCCGCTCTTTGCGGTGCTCAACAAGGAGTGGGCCCCGAGCACCCGCACGCCACAGCCCGCCTTCCAGCTGCAGCAGCAGGCCACGTACTACGAAGTCATGCAGGCGCTGCTCGCCGCCAAGGCCAACCCCAACGCCCGCCTGACGCGCTCGCTCTGGTACACCACGTACAATCGAGACAACCTCGGCGTCGACTTCAACGGCGCCACCCCCTTCCTGCGTGCGGCCTACGCCACCGATACCACCGCGATGCGTATGCTGCTCAAGGCCGGTGCGGACATCACCATTGGTACCATCAAGCCGCCGCCGCGCGCGCGCCGCCCTGGTGCCGCCGCGCCTGCAGCCGATCCGTCGGGACTCCCGCCGGTACCGGCCAACGGCCTGGGCATTCTCCCCATTCACGCCGCCACGGGTGTGGGATACGGCACCGGCTTTGCCGCCAACGATCATCGTCATGTGAACGACGGGTGGATGCCCACGCTCAAGATGCTCGTCGAGGAGCTCGGCGCCGATGTGAATGCGCGCGACTTTGCAGGGTACACACCGTTGCATCACGCGGCGGCGCGTGGCGACAACGAGATGATCAAATATCTCGTGTCGAAGGGCGCCGACGTGAAAGCAATTGCCCGTTCCGGCCAAACGACGGTGGACATGGCCAACGGCCCCATTCAGCGCACGTCTCCGTATCTCGACACCATTGCGCTGCTCGAGAGCCTCGGCGCGAAAAACAATCACAAGTGCGTGAGTTGCTGAGCCCGTGACACGGCTGTGACGTTCCTGCGCCGTGATCATTCCGGCGCGGGGACGATACGCAACCGTCACGAAGTGTGTAGGGATTTGTCGCCGGACATGCTCATCCTTGTCCGGCATGACACCATGGCTGCAGCGCCTCGACGCGAGTGATCGCGCGATCTTTGCCCGGCTCGCCCTGACACCGTCGTGCGCCACCGCGCGACGCGTCTTCTGGTCCAGTATCACGCATCTTGGAGGCGCCACCTCCAGCATCGGACTCACCCTGCTCGCATGGCTGCACCCGGCCGTGAGCTGGAGTGTGTGCTGGCGCACGTTGTTGCTACTCGGATGGTCGCACCTTGCCGTCCAGGTCATCAAGCGTACCGTGGGGCGGCCGCGGCCGCGTCTGCATGAGCCCCTTGCCACGCTGGTCGACGTACCGGACCGGTTTTCGTTTCCCAGCGGTCACGCCTGCGCCGCCATGGCATTCGCCGTGGGTTTCGCGTCAGCCTTTCCTGTCCTCGCGCTGCCGCTGCTCGGATTGGCACTACTGGTGGGTTTCTCGCGCGTCATGCTTGGTGTGCACTATCCCGGCGACGTGCTCGTCGGCCAGTCGATCGCACTGTTGACGGCATATCCGCTGCTGCGCTGATGGGCGCCGAGATCACGGCAGAGCGCATCGCCGGCCACGCATTACCCGTTGCGCCCTTTCGTCCGGCGAGCGTTCCGCTGCCGGCGCGCTTACGCCCACATGCAACACTCGGCGTGCTCGACGCAACCGAGTGGTACGGTGAAACGTCCGGCGGTATTCGCACCTACCTCCACGAGAAGGCGCGATTCGTCAATCGGCATCCGGAGTTCCGGCAGAGCATCGTCGTGCCTGGCGCTGTGGATGCGATGCACGATGACGATGGGGTCCGCACCTTTCACCTGCGTGGCCCATCCATCCCGCGGCACCGGCCGTACCGCATGATGCTCTCGACACGCTCACTTGCGCGCATCGTGCGCCACGAGCGGCCGGACATCATCGAAAGCGGGAGCCCGTTCATGGTACCCTGGCTGTTGGCGCCAGAGGCGCGGCGGCTGGGTATCCCGATGGTGTGCTTTCATCATACCGATCTGGCGGGGGTACTGTCACGCACGGTTGGCACGAGATACGGGCTGCAGAAAACGGTGGCGTCGCTGTCGTGGCGGTATCTGCGTCAGCTCGACCGACACTTTGGCGCCACCATTGTCGCCACGCGGAGTGGTGCGGCAGAGCTCGAACAACACGGTTTATCGAACGTCGTGCATGTGCCACTCGGTGTCGATGTTGGCATGTTCTCGCCAGATCGCCGAGCGCTTCGAGACGAGGTGCGTGCGGCGCTCGGACTGCCAGACACGCCGCTGGCCGCATTTGTCGGGCGCTTTGCGCGGGAAAAGGAGCTCGACGTGGTACTCGACGGCTGGTCTCGGGTGGAGCAGCACACGGGTGCGCGGTTGCTGCTCGTGGGAGCCGGCCCCGAAGAGGCGCGCCTGAAG
>CANGXD010000036.1 GCA_947457545.1 Gemmatimonadaceae bacterium | reverse complement strand
TTGTTGAACGAAAACAGCTGCGGCGTGGGCATGGGCGCACGCGTGCCGTCGTTGGGGCACTCGAAGCGTTCGGTGAACGACAGCCGTGTGACCGCGACGCCATCGGCGGCCGCGCCGAGTCCGGGCGGCGGCACCACGGGCTCGGGAAAGAGCAGCGCCGCATCACCGTCTCCCTCGAGAAACGCCGTCTGCACCGCATCGGCCACGCGGCCGCGGCCACTCGGCTCCACGCGCAAACGGTCGACGACCACGAAAACATCGGCCGCCGACGAGAGGTCGATCGCCTCCGGGCCAATGTCATCCAGATGATGCACCGTGTCGCCTACGGCGATGCGTACGAATCCACGCGCCCGCAGATTCTCGGCGATCACCGCGTGCGTGACGGCGCTGGAGCGGATGAGCGGGCAGGCGACCATGAAGCGCGTCCCCTCCGGCAGCGCGAGCACCACATCGGTGACGGACTGCACGGTGTCCGGGCGCAACTCCCGATTGCAGACGCGGCAATACGTGCGCCCCACGCGCGCCCACAGCAGTCGCAGGTAATCGTAGATCTCGGTGGCCGTTCCCACCGTCGAGCGCGACGTTCGCGTGGGATTCTTTTGCTCGATGGCGACTGCCGGGGACATGCCCTCGATGCTGTCGACGTCGGGCTTCTCCATGCGCTCGAGGAACTGCCGCGCATACGCCGATAGCGACTCCACGTACCGCCGCTGTCCTTCGGCGTACAGCGTGTCGAAGGCGAGCGAGGATTTACCGGAGCCGGAGACCCCGGTCACCACGGTTATCGCGCGGCGCGGCAGGTCGAGATTGAAGCCCTTCAGGTTGTGCTGACGGGCACCGAGGATGCGGATCGTGTCCTTCATTCTCTGAAAACTATCGGGAACCCCAAACGGATTCCGACGCGCGTATAGATTCCGCCACTTATGGCCGCAGCCGCTCCCTCCGCTCCCCCCGACGACGACGCGATGGGCAAGGCGTACGACGCCCGACTCGTTCGTCGGTTGCTGGCGTACGTCCGGCCCTATGCCTCGGTGGTCGCGGCCGCGCTCGGCTGCATCGCGCTCGCGGCCGGCATGCAGCTGGCGGGGCCGCTGCTCACGCGCTGGGTGATCGACGTGGCGCTGCCATCGCGCGATCCCGCGCTGGTGGTTCGGGTGGCCCTCGCCTTCGCGCTCATGCTCGTGGTGCAGTTCGGGGCGGCCTATGGTGAAACGCTGCTCACGTCACTGCTGGGGCAGCGCGTCATGCGTGATCTGCGGGCCGAACTATTTGCGCGGCTGCAGCAGCTCCCCATTGCCTACTTCGATCGCACGCCGGTAGGCCGGCTGGTCACCCGTGTCACCAGCGATGTGGAGGCGCTCAACGAGCTCTTCACGTCAGGGGTGGTCTCCGGCATTGGGGATCTGTTCACGCTGATCGCCATCGGCGTCGTCATGCTCGTGGTCGATTGGCGTTTGGCACTGGCCGCGTTCGTCGTCATTCCGTTCGTGCTGCTGGCTTCTCGCCTATTTCAGAAGTACGTGCGGAGTTCGTACCGAGACATTCGGACTCGACTGGCGCAGCTCAACGCGTATCTGGGTGAACGGCTGGCAGGCATTCGGCTCGTCCAGCTGTTTGGGCGCGAGCAGGCGGAACGTCGACGTTTCGAGGGGCTGAACAGCGCCCACCTCGACGCGCATCTCACGTCGATCACGGTATATGCGCTGTATTTCCCCGTCATCGAGTTTCTCACCACGCTGGCGTTGGCCAGCCTGCTGGTGACGGCCGGGTATGAAGTGAGCGCGGGTGGAGTGACCGTGGGCACCGTGGCGGCATTTCTCCAGCTTGTGCGGCGCTTTTTTCAGCCGCTGCAGGACCTCTCCGAGAAGTACAACATTCTCCAGTCGGCGATGGCTGCGTCGGAGCGCATTTTCGGCCTGCTCGATACACCGGGAGCCCCGGGTGTGGCGCACACCCCCGATCGTGACGTGCAGGTCGCGGCGCTCCGGCAGCGCGGCGTGACGATTGTCTTCGAGGACGTGTGGTTTGCCTACGGTGCCGACGGCGGCGTGACAGACGATGCGGCTGCCCGTGGCCGGGAGACGGTCGCAGAAACCCAAGCCGAGGCCCCAACTGCGGCCCCCCGGTGGGTCCTGAAGGGGGTGAGCTTCACCGTGGCGCCGGGGCAGTTTCTGGCCCTGGTGGGCCACACCGGCGCCGGGAAGAGCACGATCGTCAATTTGCTGCTCCGGTTCTACGAGCCGCAGCGCGGGCGCATCCTGGTCAACGGAACCGACATTGCGGCCATGCCGGTGGACGTGCTCCGGTCGGTCGTGGCGTACGTCCAGCAGGACATTTTTCTCTTTGCGGGGGACGTGGCCGCCAATGTCCGGCTGTCGGCGCCGCTCGACGACGCGGCGCTCCAGGAGGCGGCGACGAGGGTAGGCGCCGACCGGGTGATCGCAAGATTGCCGGGCCAGTGGCACCACGAGTTGGGCGAGCGCGGAGGCGGCGTAAGCGTCGGGGAGCGCCAATTACTCGCCTTCGCCCGCGCTATTGCGTCTGATCCCTCGCTGCTCATACTCGACGAGGCCACGAGTGCCGTCGATTCGCACATCGAAGCCGACATCCAACGGGCGGTGGCGACGCTCATGGGCGGCCGGACGACGATCGCCATTGCCCATCGCCTGAGCACCATCGTGCACGCCGACGAGATCCTGGTGCTGCACCACGGCGAGATCATCGAACGCGGCACACACCGGGCGTTACTGGCCGCCGGCGGCACATACGAGCGCCTCTTCCGCCTGCAGGGCGGGGGGGAGGCCGAACGCGAGTTTGCCGTCACGTCGGATATACGCTTGCCAACCGACGTGACTCTCGGGTAGCTTCGCTGCTACTCTGTAGTGTCCTTCTGAGTTCCCTGAGTTTCCCCCCGGACGTACACCCCACCCACGTGCAGCTATCTGTCGCCGCCGGTACCGATGTCGGTCGTATTCGGGCAGGCAATGAAGACAGTCTCTATGCGGACGCCGATCAGGAGCGCGGGCTCTTTATCGTTGCGGATGGCATGGGTGGACACGCCGCTGGCGAAGTTGCCAGTGAAATGGCGGTCCAGATTGTCGCCCGGGATCTGACCGATGTTCGTGACCTCAATGGACACGACGCCGGCACGCGAATGGCCGAAGCGCTCAAGGCTGCCAACCGCGCCATTTACGAACGCACCATTCAGGAAGCCGACAAGCAGGGAATGGGGACGACGGCCTCCTGCCTGATGATGGGGCAGGGCCGCTACATCATCGGCCATATCGGTGATTCGCGGGTGTATCTGCTTCGTGATGGGGGCTTCCGCCAGATCACGAAAGACCACTCGTATGTGCAGGAGCAGGTCGATGCCGGCTTCCTCACTCCCGAGCAGGCCCGCTATCACCCCTACAGCAACGTGATCACCCGTTGCGTAGGCGCCAACGCCGTGGTCGAAGCCGACGTGCTGACCGGCGAACTGCAGGCTGGCGATCTGTACCTGGTGGCCTCCGACGGTCTCACCGGCATGGTCGAAGACCCGCAGCTCAAAAAAATCCTCGAGTCCAATCAGACGCCCGGCCGCATGGTCGACGCGATGATTACCGAGGCGAATCGCCGCGGTGGCCTCGATAACATCACGGCCATCGTCGTGCAGGTTGTGAAGGTGACCGGCGTCGCCACGGGCGAAATGCCCGCGATCCTTGGCTGAGGAGTCCGTCGGCGGGATTGCCGAGCTGTACCTCGGCAACCTGCTGTACGCCCTCGAGCGGTGCGCGCTTTCCCTGGAAACCGACGGGAAGCCGCTCGACGCCGCATTCTATCGTGGAATTGGCCGGAAGCTCGCGGAGGCGCACGGCCGTGCGCAGGCCGCGTCCCGTGGAGATAGCCCGTCAGCCCCCGGAGCCTCGTCATGAAGCACGTTCTTCGTCGTGTGAGTCTGTGTGCCGTTGGCGGCCTGCTGGTCTCGGTCGCTGTCTCGCGCCCGGCGCTGGCGGCCGTTCCCTGCGGCGACGGTCTGCAGCCCATGTTCCGCCCGGCGGCCGGCGCGGTGCGGGCCGACAGCACGCTGGGCGCCTTGCATGCGAGTGGACAGACCTTCACGGACTTCGTGGCGGCTGCGAAGGCGCGTCGTGAAGGGTGGGTGAAGCTTGCGGACAGCGCCGAGGTGGCCGCTCCAGTCGCGGCGCGCGCCAAGGCCGCAGCGGCGGGCGGCTCGTGGCGCCTGTTGGTGGTGGCGATCGACGCTTGCGGCGACTCGATGAACACCGTTCCGTACGTGGCCAAGGTGGCCGCGCTGGCGGGGGTGGACCTCCGCATCGTCCTCCCGTCGGTGGGTCGACCGGTACAGGAGAGTCACCGGTCGCTCGACGGCCGTGTGGCCACGCCCACGTTCGTACTGATCGACGCGGCGGGGAACGAGCGTGGGTGCATCGTGGAGCAGCCGCGCGCGCTGCGCGAGTGGTCGGCTCCGGCGCGTAGTGCTGTCAGCATCGATTCGGTGCACGCCGGCATTCGCGCCTTCTATGCCGCCGACAAGGGCGCGGCCATCGCCATGGAAACGGCCGAAATGCTGGAAGCGGCGCGTGCCGGTCGCACGCACTGCGATCGCGGCACGGCGCGCTGAGCGCACCCGGCTACGCCAGGAGCGCTCCCCCTGCATCGAGCCGCGCGCGCACTTCGGCGGCGTCCATGCGCAGTACCGACAGCACCCGCTCTGATGGAACCGGTGCGCGGTTGGCCGTGAGCACGCGGAGCCGGCGGGCGCTGCGATAGAGTTCATCGCTCAGGCGCGGCAGGTTGAGCGCGCCTTCCCACCCTTCGGCGGTGAGTTGCACCACGCGTCCGTCTCGGCGCTGCATGGGAATGTCCACGCCGAGCATTTGTGTCTTGGCCGGGTAGTCGAGCAAAACGGCGCCCTGCGGAAGCTGCAGCTCGCGCGCAAAGGCATTCTCCACGCGTCGTGTGAGCGTGTAGTCGCTGGAGATCCACTCACCCACGTCGTCACCGAGCGTGGCTGCGGGGCATTCGTACGCCCGCTTGTGCAGGCGGCGGACGCGAATGGCATCGAGCAACGTTCGTGCTTCCGGCACGAGCGATGGCGTGTCGAGATGCACGAGCAACCCTTCGTCGGTAAACCGCGCAACACGATCGGCGGCCACCGCGCCGGTATCGATGGCGACGGCCACGAGGCGTTTGTACATCGCGGTCGCACTGCGTACGGCGTGATGCCAATACACGTTGCGGTACATCTGGTACTTGGCGAAGAGCAATGACTCGAGTGCCGACAATCCTTTTTCGTGCACGCCGATACCCGGCGCTTCATTGGGCAGCGTGACGACGACGAGCGAATTGAGCAGCCGGTCGACATCGATCTCGCCGTACGGCACGCCGCACATGGTGGCGTCGCGCTTGAGATACTCGATCTTGTCGAGATCGATGGAACCCGAAATGAGCCCCTGCAATGCATGGGTGCTGCGCCCGGTGATGAGCGCGAACACCTCGTCTGGTGCGTCGTTTCCGAGATGGGCGCGCAGACAGGCTCCGATCTCGCCATCCGTCACGAGCGGACGCGCGACTTCCTCGTGGTCGGTCACGCCGATTTCTTCGAGGGCGTGCGAGAACGGGTAGTGTCCCACGTCGTGCAACAGCGCTGCCGCCCGCACGATTTGTTGCTCGCGTGCGGAAATCCCCTGCAGCGCACCGCGTTCATCGAGCAAACGCAGCGCCATGCCGGCCAGGTGCCACGCGCCGAGTGCGTGTTCGAAGCGTGAGTGGGTCGCGCCAGGATAGACCAGAAAGGCCAGCCCGAGCTGCCGCACATAGCGCAGTCGCTGCATGACCGGCGTTTCGAGCAGCGCCAGCGCCAACGGGTCGAGACGGATGTTGTTCCAGAGGGGATCGCGCAGAATTTCCATGCGCGAAAGATATGCGCGGTGTGCGTCAGTGGCGCGTCAGTCGGTGCGTCATTCAAGGTGCCGTCGAGTGTGGCCTGTCCGTTCGTATTCGCGACTCAGGGCTGGTGTGCCCCGAATGCCGAGTCAATTCATCTGGATGCGGTCGCCGCCGTCTCGTCCCCAGCGGCAAGTGGGCCGAGTCGCAGGTTTAGGGAAATTCACAACGAAAATCGTGCTCGACGCATTAATGCCACATGCAGTGCATTGCACTAAACGGCAGGCGCGCGCAAGGCGTTAACGAAGTTCTTAACGAACGCCCGAAATCATTCGTCTCACTCGTCGTGACTACTACATCGCTCATTTTTCGCCGCCTGGCGTGCGTATTGACTGTCTGTCTGGCCTTTGCGGTCAGCGCGACATCCGCCGGGGCGCAGCAGATCGACATCATCCGAGGGCGCGTCCTCGGCACGGACACCCTCCCCATTCCCAACGTGCTCGTCACCGCGACGACGCTCAGCGGGAATGTGAGTCGTACAGCACGGACCGCCGCCAACGGTCGCTACACCATCTCTTTCCCGGGTGGCGAGGGCGATTACTGGATCACCTTCTCCGGAATCGGTCTCGCGCCCCGTCGCTATCAGGTGAAGCGCACGGCCGATCAGGAAATCCTCATTGCCGATGCGCGCATGGCGCCGGCGACGATCACGCTCGACGCCATGCAGATCACGGAGCGGGCGGCGGTGTCGCGAAGTGACACGGTCTCCGACGTCGGTGGGACGGAAAAGAGCGTCACCGACGAAACGGCCGGCTTTCTGAATGCCGAACAGATGGGTGACCTCGCGGCCATGGCGTCGGCGATTCCGGGTGTGCAGCTGTTGCTGGGCGCTGACGGCGCGGCCGATGCCTTCTCGGTGTTCGGCTTGGGCGGCGACCAGAACAATACGCAGCTCAACGGCCTCAACTTCGGCGATGCGCAGGTGCCCCGCGACGCTGGTGTAATGACTTCGCTCAACACGTCGCCCTACGATGTGTCGCGCGGTGGATTCTCCGGTGGCCAGCTGCAGGTGCGGACGCGCTCGGGCTCGAACTTCGTGTCGCGTGGACTCAGCGGAAACTTCGTATCGCCACAGTTGCAATGGCTCGATCGCATCGGTACGGCCACGGGGCAGCAGTTCACCAACATGTCGCTGGGCGGTTCGGCGGCCGGTCCGATCAAGCCCGACCAGCTCTTCTACAATACGTCGTTCCAGTTCGATCGTCGTCTACAGGATCTGCAAACGCTGTTGAGCACGAACACCGATGGTTTCGCCGCCTCGGGTGTGTCCGCCGACTCTGTTGCCCGTTTGCTCGACATTCTCGGCACCGATCAGATCCCGGTCACGATGCCCGGCTACGATCCGCGTCGTATTCGCACGACGATGAATACGCTGAACAGCTTCGACTGGGTGCCGCAGAATTCTTCGCGCGGCAGCACCTACGCAGTTACGCTCTCGGCCAACTTCAATCGCACGTCGCCCGTCGGCGGCGGCGGTGGTTTCGGTGGATTCGGCGGTGGTGGAAGCAGCCTCATCACGCCCTCGCGCGACGGCACCCGCACCAACTGGGGCGGATCGGCACAGGCGCGTCACAGCGGCCTGCTCGGCTGGAAGGGGATCTTCAGCGAGACCACAGTGGGGTACAGCACCAGTCGTAGCGACGGCGAGCCGTTCTTTTTCCTGCCGTCCGGCAACGTGCGTGTGAATTCGCAATTCGGCGATGGCTCGGCGTCGGTGAGCAATCTGCAGTTTGGTGGCAGCAACGCACTCAACAATGCCAATTCGAACAGTACGCTGGCGGGCAACAACACCATGTCGTGGTTCTCGGCCGACAACCGTCACCGTGTGAAGTTCACCACCGAAGTGCGGCGCGACGAGTTCAGCTCGCTCTTCAACTTCAATGAGTTCGGTTCCTATAGCTACAACACGCTGGGTGACCTCGAAGCCAATCGCCCGGCGTCGTTCACCCGCCTGCTTTCGCCGCGCACGCGGGTCGGTAGTCAGTACGTAGCGGCTATGTCGCTGGGTGACGCCTGGCGTCCCACCAACGACCTGCAGGTACAGTATGGCGTGCGTGTCGACGGAAACCATTTCAACATGGGGCCGCAGGCCAACCCAGATGTGCTGGCGCGTTTCGGATATGACAATGCCGAAGTCCCCAACCGTTTGTACGTGAGCCCGCGTCTCGGTTTCTCGTGGACCGTTGGTCAGGCTGATCAGCTCACGTTGTTGCCTGGCATGGTGCGCGCTCCTCGCGCCGTCATTCGTGGCGGTATTGGTCTCTTCCAGAACACGCCAGGCACGCAGCTCATCTCGAACGCCATCGACAATACCGGTCTTCCCACTGGACTGCAGCAGCTCACGTGCGTGGGAGCGGCTACGCCAATCCCCGATTGGACGTCGTTTGCGGCGGATGTGAACAATATTCCGCGTAGCTGCGCCGACGGCACGAACGGAACGGTCTTCTCCAACAGCTCGCCGAACGTCACCCTATTCCTCCCAGACTACTACGCGCAGCGCTCACTGCGTGGTAACCTCGGCTGGCAGGGGCCGGTCCTCAAGAACCGCTTCAATTTCTCCGTTGACGCGACGTTCTCGCGCAATCAGCGCCAGCAGGGTGGCATCGATATCAATTTCCCGAACGTTCAGCGCTTCTCGCTTGCGAATGAATCGGGACGTCCGGTTTACGTGACGCCAGGTGCCATTGTCTCCACTACGGGTCAGGTGGCGTGGCGCGAAGCGCGCCTCTTTCCGCAGTATGGTCGCGTAACTGCGCAAACGTCGGAGCTTGAGTCGGAAAGCAAGCAGGTGAGTGCATCGCTTCGTCCGATTCTGGTGAACTCGCGGTGGGGATGGAGCCTGTCGTACGTTCTCGCGGATGTGCGTGAACAGTTCCTTGGTTTCAACAGCACGGTCAACACTCCGCAGGGCATTGAGTGGTCGCGTGGTTCAAACTTCTCGCGCCACCAGATTCAGTATCAGGTGAGCTACAACGCATGGGACGCGGTCCGTATCTCTTGGTTTGGCAACTTCCGGTCGGGCGTCTATTACACGCCCACGGTAAATCAGGACATTAACGGCGACAGCTATGGCAACGATCGTGCGTTCGTGTTCGACCCTGCGGCAGTGGCGGACCCGGCGCTCAAGGCGGGCTTGGAGAACTTCTTGGCGACTGGCACGCGTGAGGCCACGGCCTGCCTCCGAAGTCAGCTCGGTCAGTTCGCAGGGCGGAATTCGTGTCAAGGTCCTTGGACGATGTCTGGCAACCTGAACGTTCGGTTCAATTCACTCAAGCTCGGCCTCCCGCAGCGAGTCTCGTTTGAGTTCCAGGTTCAGAACCCACTTAACGGCATCGATCGCCTCGTCAATGGCGAGTCGGGATTGAAGGGGTGGGGTGCCTTTGCGAGCCCACAGAACAATGGCGCACTCCTCTTCGTGCGCGGCTTCGATCCCGTGACAAGCAGCTACAAGTACGAAGTGAACGAGCGCTTCGGCAGCACCCGTCCAAGTCAGACAACGCAGCGTTCGGCACCGGTCACGTTCACGCTGCAGATGCAGTATGATCTGTCTCCAACTCGTGAGCAGCAGCAACTCATGCAGCAGCTCGATCGTGGCCGCAGCCGCCCGGGGAACAAGCCGAGCCTGCAGCAGCTTCGGCAGACAGCAAACGTGGGCATCCTCAACCCCATGCAGCAGATCCTGCAGCAGGCCGACACGCTCAAGCTCACGCGCAAGCAGGCCGACAGTCTCGCCACGCTCAATCGTCTGTACGTGCTCAAGAGCGACAGCATCTGGACACCAGTCGCGCGTTTCCTCGCCGACCTGCCGGACAAGTACAACCATGATGCCGCCTACGATCGCTACCTGCGTGCTCGTGAACTGAGCATCGACGTCTTGATCAAGGTCGCCCCGGGCATCAAGGACCTACTGACGCCGGAACAGTTTCGAATCCTGCCCGCGGCACTCGTGCCGTTCATGGACAAGCGGAACCTCCAAGGCATTCGCTCGGGTACTGCTGGTGGGAACCGCTTCATGGGTGGCGGCATGGGCGGCCGAGGCCGTTGATCATCATGCCGAAGATTCTGACGTTCTTTTCGAAGCACACTTCAATGGGTACTCCCATGAACAGTTTTTCTCGCACGGCGCTCTGGAGCGCTGCGGGAGTCGTTCTCTCCGCAGCAACCGCGGTGGCGCAGAATGCGCCGCCGGCGGCGCCTGCTGTACAGGTGCCAATTCGCGACGTCTCCGCGGTCATCTCCCGCTCGGCTCAGCCGCTGACGAGCGCCACGATGGTGCGTGCACTCAGCGATGGCTCGGTATTCGTCAACGACGTCCAGAGGCGTCAGCTGCTCAAGTTCGACGCGTCGCTCAAGAACGCGTTGGTCGTCGCCGACACGGCGCCCGGCGGCCTCATGCCGTACCCGCAGCGTCCCATTGGGCTGCTGCCGTATCTCGGTGACTCCACCATCGTAGTGGATGCGTCCACGCTGTCGCTCGTCGTGCTCAACAAGGACGGCAAGACGGCGCGCATCATGGCGTCGCCGCGCCCCAACGACATCAACACGCTCAGCGGCGTGAACCTCGGGTCGCACGCGTTTGATGCCAAGGGGCGCTTGTACTATCGCCAAGGTGGTCAAGGCGGTGGACCCGGCGGCGGTGGGGCCATGGGGATGATGTTCGGCGGCGGCAATGACCGCGGTGGAAATCGCGGTGGGCAGGGCGGCAACAACACCGCGCGTCCGGCCAACACGCAGAACCGTGGCACCGACGTTGGTGGTGGGGCACCTGGTGGTGCTGGTGGTGGCGATCGTGGCGGCCAGCCCTTTGGCGGCCCCGGCGGTCGCGGCTTCAACCCCGGCAGCCAGCCCGATTCCGTGCCCATCGTGCGCGTCGACTTCGACACACGCAAAGCCGACACCGTTACGTACGTGAAGGTGCCGAAGAACGAAACGGCCATGACGCGTGGCGAAGACGGCTCGACGCGCATGACCATCAAAATCAACCCGCTGCCGCAGGCCGACGATTGGGCGTTGCTCAGTGACGGCACCGTGGCTGTGATGCGCGTGCTCGACTATCACGTGGACTACTATCGTCCCGATGGCAGCCATGTCGCGTCGGAGAAGCTGCCGTTCGACTGGAAGCGCATCAGCGACGAAGACAAGACCAAGCTCGTCGATTCGTTGCAGACGATGGCCAAGATGGCCACCGATCGTATGGGTGCCGGTGGTGGCGGCGGGTTCCGCATGTCGTTCGAGCCCATCGGTGCCGACAAGCTGCCCGACTATTACCCGCCGGTGCGTCAGGGCTCGAGCATCGCCGACATGAGCGGCAATCTGTGGGTGGTGCCAACTACCTCGAACCTGTCGGCGCAGCTCGCGCAGTCGTTCATGGGTGGTCGTGGTGGCCCGCCAATGGGGGCCATGGGTGGTGCACCGGCTGCGGGGGCCGCTGCAGGGGCCGCTGCCCGGGCTCCACGTGCGCCTGGCGCGGCCCGCGATTCGACGCGTCAGGGACCGCCGCCGGCTGCCATGATGGCGATGGTAGGAGCCATGATGAATCAGCCGCCGCTCGTGTACGACGTGATCTCGCCAGACGGCAAGCTCTTGCAGCGCGTCAAGCTGCCGCCGGGACGTCAGGTTGTCGGTTTCGGCCCCGGTGGAATCATTTTTGTCACGGCACGCGAAGGCCGTCAGATGTTCCTCGAGACGGTGAAGCTGCAGTAGTCGGTTGTGCGCGCAAAGGCCCCGGCCATTGGGTCGGGTCTTGACTTCGTGGTGCTTGGGGTCGAGGTCGTGGTCGTGGCGGAAGTCGGGGCACAGCCACGACAGTCTGGGCACTGCCACCACAGTCGGGGCACTGCCACCACGGTCGGGGTCTACAAACGGTCGGGGTCCCGGCCGGGTCTGGCGCTACGCTGCGCTAGCGCGTCGGGGTCGGGGATAAACTGTCGGGGCTGCCCCGACCCCGACCGCGACATTTGAGCCCCGACGCGCCAGCGAAGCGCCGCGCCAGACCCGGCCCAGACCCCGACCGCAGGTAGACCCCGACCGTGGTGGCAGTACCCCGACTGTTGTGGCAGTGCCCCGACTGTGGTTGCAGTACCCCGACCCCGACCGCAGCCGGGACCCAGACAACAGAGAGTGACAAACACCAAGAAGGGCCGGCGCAATGTGCGCCGGCCCTTCCGTCGCTCCAGTATCAATCGGACGAACCTTAGTCAGAAATTTCGAAATGGCTCAGGACTTCGGGCCGGCCGCGAGAATTGCCGGCGACACCGCATCACCGAACTTCTTGATGTTCTCGCGGAACATGCCCGCGAGCTTGGTGGCCTGCGTGTCGTACTCGGCGCCGTTGGCCCAGGTGCCACGTGGGTTGAGCACTTCGTCGGGCACACCGGCCACCGTCTTGGGCAGGTGCAGACCGAAGATCGGATCGGCGTTGAATTCCGCCGTCGCCAGCGAACCGTCGAGCGCCGCACGCACCATGGCGCGCGTGTAGCCCAACTTCATGCGCTTGCCGGTGCCGTAGGCGCCGCCGCTCCAGCCTGTGTTCACCAACCACACCTGCGAGCCGTGCTGCTTGAGCAGCTCGCCCAGCATCTCGGCGTACTTGGTGGGGTGCCACACGAGGAACACGGCACCGAAGCAGGCCGAGAAGGTCGCCTGCGGCTCCGTGACGCCACGCTCCGTTCCCGCCACTTTCGCCGTGTAGCCGGACAGGAAGTAGTACATCGCCTGCTCAGGGGTGAGCTTGGCAATCGGCGGCAACACACCGAACGCGTCGGCCGTGAGGAACACGACGTTCTTAGGATGTCCGCCGCGACCGCTCGGCACATGGTTCTTGATGTAGTGCAGCGGGTACGACGCGCGCGTGTTTTCGGTGATGCTCTGATTGGCGAAATCCACGGTCCGCGACGGGGCGTGGAGCACCACGTTCTCGAGGATCGTGCCGAACATCTGCGTCGTGGCGTAGATGTCGGGCTCACCTTCGGCCGACAGGTTGATCGCCTTGGCGTAGCAGCCGCCTTCGAAATTGAAGGTGCCGTTGGCCGACCAGCCGTGCTCGTCGTCACCGATCAGGTTGCGTTCCGGATCGGCTGAGAGCGTCGTCTTGCCCGTGCCCGACAACCCGAAGAAGAGCGCGGTGTCACCGGCGGGGCCGATGTTGGCCGAGCAGTGCATGGAGAGCACGCCCTGCTTGGGAAGCAGGTAGTTCATTACGGTGAACATCGCCTTCTTGAGCTCACCGGCGTAGCGCGTACCGCCAATGAGGATGGCGCGTTCGGCGAGGTTGAGCACGATGAACGTGCCTGTCCGCGTGCCATGACGCGCCGGATCGGCCTGCATTTCCGGTGCATGATACACCGTGAAATTGGGGGCGAACGTCGCGAGCTCGGCGATGTCGGGGCGGATGAACATGTTGCGCACGAACGACGCGTGCCATGCATTGGGCAGCACGTAGCGCACGCTCAAGCGCGTGGCCGGATCGGCGCCGCAATACAGATCCTGCACGAACAGTTCGTCGAGACCGTTGAGATACTGCTGCACATCGGCCTTCAGCGTCGCCCAGTGTTCGGCCGAGATGGGCTGATTGACCTTGCCCCAATCGACATCGGCTTCGCTGGCGGACTCACGCACGACGAACTTGTCGTTGGGTGAGCGGCCGGTGTGTGGCGACGTGACCGCCACGAATGGCCCCATGTCGGCAAGTGTGCCTTCATTGCGGCGGATGGCCGATTCGATCAGCTCCGGCGCGACGTAATTCCAATGGACCTTGCCCTTGGGCGTGATGCCCTGCGGGGCGAGACCGTCGGCACTCTCACGAGTGGGAGCAGACGGGGAGACCTGTGTCGCCATGGTGCGACCCTCACGGTAGGCGTTCGGCAGCGTCTTTGCGCGCCATGACGGCGCGCTGACCCGCTGCAGCGATGACGATGCGGAAAGGAGTACAAAACACGACGACCGGCGTCGGCGTCGCGCAAACAACAAAAGGGAAAACGCGACGCGTGCGTCACGAATGAGGAACCGTGTTACGTTCGGCACCCCTTCGGGAGGAAACGGCGCCGAACGTACAAGATGGTGACGTGAGGCCCTTGGCTCAAGCGTTGGAACGCGTCAGAGCAGAACGTCAGCCCGCTGCGCGAGCAGATAGCGGAGCGTCTGCGTATCGCGGCCGCTCACCGTCGTCGTCTGTGGGGCGGCAAACATGACATCGTTCTCACTATCGCTGTGGCCGCCAATCCCGATGGCGTGTCCGAGCTCGTGCATCACGACGGCCTCCAGCGGCAGGCGGGTCGTGACGCGTGCGAGATCGAGGCGGATGACGACGGTGGCCACGCCGCCCCCCGCCGTGAACGGGAGCGTGACGGCGCGACCATTCTGCGCACAGAAATACGTATAGCCCAGCGCGCTGGCGCTGCTGAACGGGCACGCAGCGGGGGTGATGACCGGCAGCGGCGTCGTGTTGTCGTATACCACGACGTTGGCCTCGGCGGGCGTCGTGGTGCGCCGCAACGTGACCGTCTCGCCGCGCGGCACCGCATTCCAGCGGGGGATAGCGGCATCCACGGCCGCGCTGATCTGGGAGGAGCCCGCACTCCCCGGTATGACGTACACGTTCACCCGGCGCCCGTTGTCCCAGCGGTAGAGCTGCCCGCCCGTGAGCCCCGTCGGGTCGTAGGCGAAGGCACTTGGTGCCGTCGACGGCGTATCACACGAGGCAACGCCGATGACCGCAAGGGCGGCCATCGTTCGACACGCACGGTACGACAGGCTGGGGCGCCAACGGGACACAGGGCGTCTTGCGTAGAAGGGACAGGGAGCCGGCAGGGCCGCTCCTCAATATGATCCGGATCGACCTCGCAGCGCGATGGTCCGCGCGCGTTCACGGCTGACTCGACCCCATACATGAACACTGGACTTCGCTGCGCGCTCACCGTTGGTGCTGTGGCGCTGCTTCCGCTCCGCGGGACGTTGGCGTCACCATATACGGCTGGTGCTGTCTCACCGCGTGACACGCGCACCGTTCCGCTCGAGGTCACGGTGCAGGGAACGGTGACTGATACGGCGGGCACGCCGCTCGCAAACGTACAGGTCGTCGCGAACGGGGTGAACCGCGCAGCGCTCACCGACGAACGCGGCCGCTTCGTCTTTCGTGGACTACCAGCCGGTACGTACCACCTCGATTTCGTCCGCATTGGCTTCTCGAGCGCGCACCAGGTGGTCACGGTGCCTGCCTCCGGCACCGAGATCACGGTGACCGTCATCATGCGCGTTGCCACGGTACGCCTGTCGAGTGTGAACGTGACTGCCACCCCGACCGGTACCGATCCGCTCAACGTCACGCAGGCCACGGTGCAGCTGTCGGGGAAGGAGCTGCAGCGCGCGCTCAGCACCAGCCTTGGGCAGACGCTCGCCAAGGAGCCTGGCATGGCGACGCGCTTCAACGGGCCGATGGCCGCCACCCCCGTCATCCGCGGCCTCACCGGTGAACGCGTGCTGGTGCTGCAGGATGGTGATCGCGCCGGAGACCTGTCATCGGCCGCGGCCGATCACCTCAATGCCGTCGACCCCAGCACGGCCGAACGCATCGAAGTGATTCGTGGCCCCGCGTCGCTGCTGTACGGCAACAACGCGCTCGGCGGCGTGGTCAACGTCATCTCGCAGGATATTCCCACCACGATTCCCACACGCGTCACCGGGTACTCGCTGGTGCAGGGAGAGAGTGTGACGCCGGGCGGGGTAGTCAACGTTGGCCTGACGCTTCCCGTGTCATCGACACTTGCGGTCACCCTTCGCGGTGGGTTGCGCCAATTCGCGAACATGCGTGTCGGCGGCGGGGCAGCACAGCCCAACACCAATGGCAACACGCAGCAGTTCGTGCTCGGCTCCGGTTACGTTGGCAGTCGAGCATCGGTAGGCGTGGTGTTTCGTGAAATGGACTTTGCGTACGGACTGCCGCACGCCGCCGAAGACGAAGCCGTGCGTCTCGATGGTGTGCGCCGCTCTCTCGTCTTGCAGTCCACGCTCAACACGGGATGGGCGGCGTTGCCCTCGGTGCGTGTCGACCAGACGGTACAGCGCTACTCACACGCGGAAATCGAAGAAGACGGCGCCGTGGGCACGCGCTTCCGTCTGAATACGCAAACCACCAACATCACCGCGCGCACGCAGTGGGGACGTGCCACCGGTGCGGTAGGAGCGCAGGGGCTGTTCCGACAGTACGCGCCCGTGGGCGACGAGGCGTTCACGCCGGCGGCCGACAACGAGAATGTGGCGCTCTTTGCATATCAGGAGCTGCCGCTGGGGCTCGGGCGTACCGAAGAGCATTCGCCGCGGTTGCAGCTGGGTGCGCGCTACGACCGGTTCAGCATTCACACCAAGCCGGGGCTCGAAGCGGCACGCTTTGGCGAAGCGCGCACGCGTACCTTCGACAATGTCGCGGCCTCATTGGGATTGAGCGTGCCGGTCGGCGAAGGGGTATCGCTCACCGCGAACGGCTCACGTGGCTTTCGCGCGCCGGCGGTCGAAGAGTTGTACGCGCAAGGCTTCCACGCCGCCGTCGGTACCTTCGATATCGGCAATCCCGATCTCGCCGCCGAAAAGAGTACCGGGCTCGAAGTCGGCCTCCGCGCACAGACGCCCCGCGTGTTCGCGCAGTTCGGCGCCTATCGGAACATGATCGACGATTACGTGGTGCCGGAGCTCATGGCATTCCCCGCGCTGTCGACGGCCCCCGGCGTTCCGGTCGTCACCTTTATCGGGCGCGACGCCCTCATGCACGGTGTCGAAGGGCAGATCGAAAGCAAACTGGTGCACCGGTTCGTGGGCGGCGTCATGGGCGACTACGTGCGCGCCACCATTCGCGGCACCGACGAATCACTGCCGTTCATTCCTGCCGGTCGGCTCGGCGCATCGCTGCGGTACGACAACGGACGCGTATCGGCTGGTGGCGACGTACGGCGCGTGTTTGCGCAGTCGCGGGTGAGCGGTGGAGAGTTCGACGTGCCCACCGACGCGTACACCATGCTCGATCTGAACGCCACGTGGCTCTTCACCGTGCATGGCAAGCAGGTGCACTCCATGACGTTCCGCGTGGACAACGCACTCGACGAGCAGTACCGCGATGCCACCAGTCGCATCAAGCGCTTTGCCTTCAATCCAGGGCGCAACGTCTCGCTGGTGTACAAGCTGCTCTTCTGAGCGCGCGGCGCCGCACTCCGTTGACTTACGTCGCGGCGTACTCGCGCAGGGTGCGCAGCATACGACCATCGAGTTCGGCGGGCGTATCGCCCTTGGGCGTTTCGATGATCCGCGGCACCTGCGCGAGCCGTGGGTCCGTCATGATACGCCGGAACGCCTCGCCGCCAATCGTGCCTTCGCCAATGAGTTCATGGCGATCGAGGTGCGAGCCGAGCTTGGCCTTCGAATCATTGAGGTGCAGGCATCCCAGCGTCTCGAAGCCGAGCACATCGCCGAACCGCTGCCAGACACCATCGTAGTCGGTCACGACGTCGTAGCCGGCGGCCCAGATGTGCGCCGTGTCGAGACAGACGCCAACGCGGGCACGCAGCGGCGACGGAATCATCGACAGCAGCGCGGCCATTTCCTCGAAGGTCGAACCGAGCACCGTGCCCTGTCCCGCGGTCAACTCCATGAGCAGCCTCGTGGGGCCCTGTTCCTGCTCGAGCGCCTGCACGATGCCATCGGCGTTGCGCGCGAGCCCACTCGCGCGGTCATCCATGAAGTTGCCCGGGTGTGACACGAGTGCGTCGAGCTCGAGCGCGTGACAACGTCGCAGCTCGGCGCGGAAGCTCTCAATGGAGCGCGCACGCAAGTCGGCGTCGGGCGACGCGAGGTTGATGAGATACGAATCGTGCGCGCAGATCCATCGCACCTGCGTTTGTGCCATGGCGGTCTTGAAGCGGCTCGCTTCATCGGCGTCGATGTCACGCTCCTGCCAGCGATTGGCTTGCTTGGTGAACACCTGCGCGCCCGTGGCGCTGATTTCACGCGCGCGTGCCGCGGCTTCCCACGTGCCACCCGCGATGGAGACGTGCGCCCCCAACGGAGCGCCATCGGTGGTCCAGTCACCGGCATCGACCGTAATGGGCGCCGTCAACGGCGGTGCCTTGGGTGATGCGGGCTTGCGGGTGCTGGCTTTCTTGGCCGCGGCGGGCGTCTTCTTGGCAGGCATAGGTCAGCGTTTGCTACGAAGGTACTCGAGGGGATCGATGGCTCGTCCCTGCGGACGGATTTCGAAGTGCAAGTGCGGCGGCAGGTCAGGGTCGGCATCACCCACCGTGCCTACGCTCTGTCCTTTGTTCACCTGCTGTCCGCGACGCACATCAATGCGCTGCAGCGAGCCGTACACCGAATAGTCACCACCACCGTGCTGCACGATGACGGTGGGGCCGTAGGTGCCGACGTTGTCTGCCAGCACCACCTCGCCCGCCGCGATGGCCTTGACCGTCGCGCCAATCGACGCGCCAATACCGATGCCGTTCCAGCGCGTGGTCGTGTTGTTGGGGTTCACGACGCGGCCAAAGCGATACAGGATGGTGCCGTCTACCGGCCAATCGAGCTTGCCAAGGTCGGACGTGCGGATGGTCGACGCGGCCGCGGGACGGGCGTTGGGCGCCATCTCGGCGCGGCGCCGGGCCGTTTCCATCGTGGCAATCGCATTCGAAATACGCGACTCGTCGCGCGCGAGTTGCTGCATGCGTTCGCGCGTTTTCTGTGCGGTGAGCTGGACCGCCGTAAGGTTTTTCTGGCGACGGTTTTCGAGCTCGGCCAGCCGACGGGCTTCGCGATCTTTCTCCTGGCGGTTGCGCCCGACTTCGTCCTGCAGGCGCACCAGCAGCATGCGCTGCGAAATGATCTGGTCGCGCAGCCCCTCGACGCGCTGCACCAACTTGCGGTCGTTGAGCGCCAGTTCGTGCAGGTACTTGTAGCGCGCGACGAGTCCCGCGAAGGACTGCGCCGACAGCATCGCCTCCACGTCGTACAAGCTACCGCGCTTGTAGATCTCCACCATGCGACGCTGCAGGGCGCCACGCTTGCTGGCCAGCTCGCCTTCGGCGCGCATGAGCCCGGAGCCAGCCTTGATGACTTCTTCGTTGATCGTCTCGAGCTGCTGGTCGAGCGCTTCGACGAGGCGCTTGGTGGTGCGGCGCTGCGCCTCCAGGTTGGTCACCTCGTCCGAGAGCGACCGCGCACTGCGCTGCAACTCGTTCATGCGCGACTCGAGATCGGCGCGCTCCTTGCGCAGCTTGTCGAGTTCGTCCTGCTGCGCACGAAGACGCTGCTCACCCTGCGGTGGCTGCGTACCACCTTGAGCGGCCTGCGCGCGCGCGGGCACGGCGGGCAGGACACAGAGCAGCAGGCCGGCGAGGACTCCGAACCACGGTGCAGGCGCGAGACGCCGCATGATCGTGTCCCGCCTCAGTCGCGCCAGACCTGGCGCAAATGACGGCCTACCGACACCCAGCTGCCAAGCAGCCCGAGGACGCCGCCGGCGAGAATGCCGAGCAGCGCCTGTTCACTTGTGAAGAACTGCGTCTGCATGAGTGACTGCGCGAGCAGCTTGGTGGTACTCCACGACATGACCACGGCCAGGATGCCACCCAGCAATCCCTTGAGGGTGCCGTCGATGAGATACGGCAGGCGCACGAACCAGTTGGTCGCGCCCACGAGTCGCATGATTTCGATTTCGCGGGTCCGCGCGAGCAGCGCCATGCGGATGGTGCTGCCGATGATGATCACCGCGACGAGGGCAAAAACGCTCCCCAGCACGGAGCCGGCGAGTCCGGCGATGTTGCGGATCTTGTACAGCTTCTCCACCCACTCGCGGCCATAGCGGACTTCTTCGACCACCGGATAGGTCTTGAGACGGCGCGAGAGTTCGTCGACGGTTTTGGGATCGCGCGATCCTTCCTTCAAGCGCAGTTCGACCGAGCCCGGCAAGAAGGCGCCGTCCATGACGTCGCGGAACTCCTCGAGTTCGGCGCGGGCGCGCGTGAGCGCCGAGTCGGGGGAGACGAAGCCGACTTCCGCGACGGCGGGGTTCTTCTGCATGCGCTGCATCAGATCATCGATCTGTGCATCGCGGGCGCCTTCAACGAGAAAGGCGCGAATTTCCACGCGGTCTTCGACTTCGCGCAGCGCAGTCCGGATGTTGATGGCGACCAGCCCAAACAGGCCGAACGCAAAGAGCGAGAAGCCGATGGTGACAACACCGAGAACGGCCAGCAGCGGGGCGCGTCGGAACGCGAGCGCCACTTCACGAAGCGCGAGTCTCACGCGGGCCTCACGTGCGACGCCCGCGCATGTTCGCGACCAATGTGCTGACGTCGGTCCCGTCGAAAATCAGACGCCCCTGTTCGAGCTCGAGGCACCGCTGCTGCGCGCGCTGAATCATCGCCACATCGTGGGTGGCTATGAGCACCGACGTGCCGCGCGCACTGATCTCGCGCAGCAGCAGGTAGATGGCGTGCGTCGCGCGGTCGTCGAGATTGCCCGTGGGTTCGTCGGCCAGCAGGAGGAACGGGTCGTTGGCGAGAGCTCGCGCAATGGCCACGCGTTGCTGTTCGCCACCCGAAAGCTCGTGGGGATACGCCGTGGCCCGCGACGCGAGTCCCACCTGCGTGAGGAGCCGCGCGACCTTTGGCGCAATCTGCGATGACGGCGTGCCCGTCACTTCCAGCGCGAACGCGATGTTCTGTTCGGCGGTGCGATCGGGGAGCAGACGGAAATCCTGAAAGACCACGCCGAGGCGCCGCCGAAGGTGCGGCACTTCGCGCGGCGTGATGCCGAGGCTGGAGTAGCCCGACACGCGCACTTCGCCGGTCGTCGGGCGTTCGGCCATCGTGAGGAGCTTCAGCAACGTGCTCTTGCCGGCACCGGAGTGCCCCACGAGGAACACGAACTCGCCTTTTCGCATCTCGAAGGACACGTCGCGCAGGGCCATCCCCGAGCGCGGATATTCCTTCGACACGTTTGCGACGCGAAGAATGCCGGACATCAGTTAACTGGAAGACAAAGAAGGCGCCGACAGCGCGCGTTGCAGCGCCGCGATCATCGTGTCGGTCTGTTCGAGACCGACATGAATGCGCAGCCACCCCGCTTCGGCGCCTGCGGTGACCGACGTGATGACGTTGCGTGCGCCAGGGGCTTCCGCCAGCAGCGCCGTCGCGCGGGAGGCGGTGAGCGCGGCGTCGTACTGGGCGTCGAGCTGCAGATGCACGGTGGCACCGGCTCCCTTGAACCATTCGCCGAAGCTGGCGTAGTCGGGATGTGACGGCAGCCCCGCATAGCGCACCTCCACGATGGCCGGTTGCTGCTCGGCCCACTGCGCGAGTTCGAGCGCGTTGCCGTTCTGGCGCTGCACGCGCACGTCGAGTGTGGCCAACCCGTTCTCGAGCTGCACGCGGGCCAGCGGGTGGGGCAGGGCGCCCCAGCTGGCCATTTTGAGACGGACCTCTTCGACCAGTCCTTCGGTGCCCGCCACGACGCCCGCTTCCCCATTCCCGTGGCCGTCGAGAAAGACAGTGGCGTCGTGGAGCACGATGTCGGCGCCGTGAGCGATGGGGGTGAAGTTCACCGGCGAGGCGGCGGTTGCGTCGACGATGAGCGCAAGGCCCAGCTCCTGCGCGAGGGCCCGCGGCGGACGCAGATCGATGAGGCGTCCCGACTCCAGCACCGGCGATTCCATGAACAGCGCCCGCGTGGTGCGCTTGAGCCCCCGACGCCAGCCGCGGGTTTCGCGCGGGTCGACGTACGACACCTCGACGCCCAATGCTGGCAGCTCCTGCTCGAAGAACTGACGCGTTTCTGGGCGCAGCCACTGGGAGGCCAGCAGGTGGTCGCCCGGACGCAGCAACGCCAGCGCCGTGCACGCGACGGCGGCACGACCACTGGCCAACACGAGCGCCGACTCAGCGCCTTCGAGGTCGGCCAGACGGCGATGCAGCAGTTGGGGCACGCGATGTAGGGGCGAAAGGACTAGGGACGCGGGCGCGAGATGTTGTCTACGCGAAGGACGCGGACGAGCTCCGAAGGAGCTGCCCCGACGACATCGCGGAGCACCACTCCGCCGCGGGGAAGCGATTCGTCCAGCTCGAGCACCGCCAGCTCCGAGCGGCGGTCCGATACCACACGCACGAGATCGCCCGCGGTCACGAGCCGCACCAGGGCGTCGTCGGGGCGCATGCGGATGAGCGGCCCCCGGTCGGGGTCGCCTTTGCGGGTCGCAATGAAGCCCACGACCTGTACCGGCGGCGCGAAGCCGCTGAAGAGGCCCAGCTTCCGCGTCCCTGCGGCAGGACCGCCGAGCTTGTCCTTGTCGTCGCTCATTGCACCCCCGAGCCGTTGCCCGGCACTGGCCCCGGTCCACCCTGAACCGTGCCCGGCACCGCGTATCCTTCGTCACGCCGCATGATGAGCCGACGGCGCGCCAGGCGCGCCAACTGCTCGGCGGCGAAGAGTTCGGTGACCCCCAGCAGATTCGCCACCGCCTCGACGTGCACCGGGCCATGCTCGCGCACCGTCACCCAGTGGTCGCGCTCGTCATCGTCCACGTACCCGAACAGCTCCGCCTCGCCCTCGTGCCACGAGACCAACGCGAGCGCGTGACGTTCGAGCACCGTCTCGATGGGGTCGATGTGCCCTTCGTGAATGCCGCGGAAGGTGAGGAAACCCGGTGGGCCGTTGTCGCCAGTGTAGCGCAGCAGCAACTTGGCAACGATTTCGTCAGCGCAGGAGAAGTCGAGCAGGTTGACCTGCGAAAAGTCGATGGTGGTGACGACCGGCACGCCGATCTCCCCCACCTGCTGCTCGATGGCGGTGCGCACCGCCGCGCCCGTGGGACGCGTGACCAGGTTGGAGTACAGGTCACACACGGTGCCGCGCAACACGGTCCCGACGTCGATATGCATCAGAGTCGGCTCCGGCCACGCGTGGATGTACTGCTGCGCGGACGCGCCGGCGCATCGCCCACCCGCTCGGGGATGATGATCTGCATCTGGGTGCCGGGAAAAAACGGGAGGCCTTCCGTCATGGGGACGTCTTCGTCCCATTCGGGAATGATCCCCAGACGAGCGGTGCCACTGCGCACCGTGAGCTTGCCCTGCCAGCGCCCCACGAACCGACGGATGCCCGCGAGCCCCTGACCGCGCCCCGCATCACCATGCCGGAAGCGCGACACCGCGCGAAGCACTGCGTCCTCGAGGGCCATCGCATCATCCCATCGATCTTTGTGGCGATGACCGGGGGAGCTCTCCAGCGACTTCCTGAAGCCGACACCGGCATCACACACCGAAATCACCACCACACGCCGGCCGAGCCGACGCGCGTACTTGTACGTCTGCACCGCCACCCAGCCGCCAAGACCGGCGTGCTCGACGATGTTCTGGCACGACTCGGAGAGCGTCATGCCGAACGCGCCGGTCACGGCGGTGTCGAGATTGAGCTGGCCGTGCAGAATGTCGGCGGCCTTCTGCTGAATGCGCCCCACCACGCCGTGCACATCGTCGCTCTTGGTGATGGGCGTGATCTCGAGCAGCACGTCGCTCTCCTGACCATCACGCGAACGCGGCACGCTGCCGTGCATCTCGTACAGCTCGGCGGCGTGCCGGAAGAAGCCGGTGCGCGACCAGTACGACACCGTGTCCGGATTCTCCGGCACCGCGAACGCCACGCGTTCGGTACGGGCCTGCGGCACGCACAGCAACGCCGTGAGGCCGTACGGCGACGCCCATCGCGCATGACGCGCATCGAGCAGGATCTTCGATCCTTCCGGCGTATTCGCCAATTGCTCGATCACCTGCTCGAACGTGTGTTCGTCGAGCGATGGCGGCACGCTGATGACAGTCGTCACGTGGTGCTGAGCTCTCCGCGGAGATGATTCGAGAGGCCGGCGGCCCCGCGATGTTCGACGTTGCGCGACGCGGCACGATTGGCCGCCGCGATGGCATCCGTCAACTTATCACCGGCAAGCAGTCGTGAGAAATGGGTGGCGCCCCACACATCGCCACAGCCGGTGGGATCTCCGGGACCCTCGATACGCGGCGCGACACCTGGCACGAGCTCGGTACGTAGCGCGCCGAATGCGCCGGCACCACCACGCGGCGATGTGGACAGCGCAACGTTGTGACCTCGCCGCTCTGGCAAGTCGGTAAGCCGTTCAATACCCGGCGCGGCAAAGTACGCCGCGCCGCGCTTGCCGAGCGTGACGCCAAGCACGGACACGCCGGCCGCCATCGCCGTGGCGGCGAGCGCCATCGAGTCGGGAGCCATGAGGCGCATCTCGTCTTCGTTCACCTGCATGACGTCGAAGCAGGCGCACCACTCGGCCACATTCGGTAGCGGACGCGGCGTGCGGAGACCGTCGGCCTGCACGGCCATGACGAGCATGTGCAGGTCGCAGTAGATCGGACCCTGAAAATGCGCACGAATGAGTTGCGCCGTTTCGAGGTCGAGCTCCCAGCCACTGAGCAGGTTGATGTACAGCGCATCGAGGCGCGCGGCGTCGAGCACGGGCTTGAGCCCGAGCCACGTCCACGCGGGTACGCCGCCGGTGAGATGCTCGGTGCGACGCTCGTCGTCGAGATAGCGCAGTTCGACGCGATTGTTGGGGTAGGGCACGCCAATGAGGGCCGCGTCGGGTGCCATGCGCCGGAGCCCGCGGCAGTACAGCTGCGCGCGCTCGACGAGATCTTGGCCCACCATGGCCAGCGGCACGATTTCCCAGTCTTCCGTGAGCGCCGCGTCGAGCGCCGACAGCGAGTAGGTAATGCCACCCCACTCCTCGATGGGGACCGTGCGGCCGTCGCGACCGTGGAGCACATCCCACACGAATGAGCCGATCACGCCGACGCGCTTGCGTGCGGGCGTGGCTGCTGGGGTGCCCATCACGCGGGCGGCTGTCCGGTGGTTTGCGAAATGAACGACGCCACGGCACCGACCACACCGGCGGTGCCCGGCAACGTGCCCGGCACGATCTGGCAGGCATCGCTCACGCTCTTGAACGCGCGCCGGCGGACTTCGGTGCGGAGCGGGCCGAACAACGCTTCGCCGGCCTGGGTGACGCCACCGGCAATCACCACGATGTCGGGATTGAACACGTTGAGCAGATTGGCAATCCCCGCCCCGAGATAGCGCGCGGTGTCGCGCACGATTTCGAGCGCGAGGGCGTCGCCCTGCCCAGCGGCGTTGTACACGACGGCGGCGGTGATCTTGGAGTGATCGCCCTGCACGAGCGACGGCAGCACCGACGATTCATCGTTCTGCAGCGCTTCGCGCGCACGCTCGGCGATGGCACTACCCGACGCATAGGCCTCGAGGCAGCCGTAGTTGCCGCAGCCGCAGCGGCGGCCGTTGAGATCGATGGTGATGTGGCCGATTTCGCCGGCGGCATCGCTCGAACCGTGGTAGACCTGCCGGTCGATGATGATGCCACCGCCCACGCCGGTACCGATGGTCACACCGATGACGTTGCGACCGCCACGCGCGGCGCCGAGCCACCACTCGCCGTACGTCGCGCAGTTGGCATCGTTGTCGATGGTGACGCGCAGTCCCGTGAGTTCGACCATGCGGTCGATGAGCGGGAAGTCGTACCACTTGAGATTGGGGGCGGCGAGCACACGTCCCGTTTCACGATCGACGGTGCCGGGGGCACCGATCCCCAC
>CANGXD010000035.1 GCA_947457545.1 Gemmatimonadaceae bacterium | reverse complement strand
GTCGTGGCGACGATCGCCTTCGCGGGCATCGCGAGCACGGGCATTCTGTACGCGCTGCAGTCGGTCATGCGCCTGCGCATTTCGGTCGACGTCGAAGTGCAGGGGATCGACATCGCGGAACATGGCGAGGAGGCCTACCACGGCGGCGACCTGTCCGACCTCACAGGGCGGAAGACGGCGCTCGGCGATGCCGTCGTACTGACAGCGAAGGAATTGGCGGGAGTACCGCGGGTCGCCTAACCTCCCGCGCTCTTTGCGGACACGTGGTCTTGGTCTTGGTCGCGGGTGGTAGTCGGGGTACAGCCACCACAGTCGGGGCACCGCCACGACGGTCGGGGCACTGCCACGACGGTCGGGGTCTACCTACGGTCGGGGTCCCGGTCGGGTCTTGCGCGGCGCTGCGCTGGCGCGTCGGGGTCGGGGAAAAAGAGTCGGGGCTGACCCCGACCCCGACCCCGACATTTGAGCCCCAACCGCGACGCGCGAGCGCAGCAAAGCGCCCGACCCGGCCAGGACCCCGACTGTTTATCGACCCCGACCGTGGTGGCAGTACCCCGACTGTCGTGGCTGTGCCCCGACTGTAGTGGCCGTACCCCGACTACCACCCGCGACCCCACCCCCGACCACCGCAGTCCCGAAACACAAAAGAGGGCCGGCGCATCAGCGCCGGCCCTCTTTCCATTCCAAGCAAGTAAGACGAGTCTTACGACTCGAATCCGCCCTGCTTCTGCTTCAGCCACGTCAGCGGAATCACAAAGAGCGGCGACAGGAACAGGCCGAGCAGAATGTTGATCCAGGTGAGCGCCATGTAGTAGGCGGTCATCCCGAACGAAGCCCAGATAGTGCCGAGGGTGCCGTGCGATTCCACTGTGGTTCTCCGGAAGCGAATGATGGCGACGCGGTGCGCCAGAACACGACAAGGGTAGTCGAGTTCGGCCGCCGGTGGTAGGGGGTATCGGCCAGCCGGTTGACGCCGGATGACCAAATCGCTTTTGTGCAAAATGGATCGCGCGCTTACGGAGTTCCCGCCACTCGATGCCCCCGCGTACGACGTCGCCCCCAGCGACCTCCTACGCGCCGTGCTCGAGGTCGCGCTCAAGGACAGCGACGATCTGCTCGTCCTCGCGGTTTCCGGCGGCCGCGACTCGATGGCGCTCCTCCATGCCATGGCCCGCTGGGCGCCGCAGCGCATCGCGACGGTGGCCACCTTCGATCATGGCACCGGCAGCTACGCCACCGACGCCGCCAGTCTCGTCGCCGCGCAGGCCCGCCGGCTGGGGCTCACCGTGGTCCGCGAGCGCGCCCGCACCACCGCCGTCAACGAAGCCGGCTGGCGCGACGCCCGCTGGAGCTTCCTGCGCCGCGTCGCCCGCGGCTTCAAGGCCCGCGTCGTCACCGCGCATACGCGCGATGACCAGCTCGAGACCATCGTCATGCGCGCGCTGCGCGGCAGCGGCGCCCGGGGGCTGGCGGCGCTCGCCGCGCCGAGTCCGGTGTTGCGCCCCTGGCTGGGGGTGTCGCGGGCCGAGCTGGCGCGGTGGGTGGAGAGCGAAGCGCTGCTCTACCTCGAAGACCCCATGAACGCGTCGCTCCGCTTCTTGCGCGGCCGCGTACGGCACGAGTGGCTCCCTACCTTCGCTCAGAGCTCCCCCGGCTTCGCCGAGGCGATGCTCGCCCTCGGCGAACGGGCCGCCGCGTGGCGCCGGGACGTGGAGCGCCTGCTCGACGGCAGCGGGATCGCCGTGCACGCCAATGGTGGGCGCCTCACCGTGCCCGCGCGCTTTCTCGAGCAGACCACCGATGGGGGGCGGGCGGTGCTGTGGCCCGCCATCTGTGCCCGCGTTGGGGTCACGCTCGACGCCAACGGAACCCGCGCTGCGGTCGGGTTTACCATGTCGCAGCGCCGTGGGGCGCATATCACGTTGGCCGGCGGGGCGACCATCGAACGCCGGCACGATGGACGGGGCGATCTGTTCGAAGTGCGCCGCGCTGCCCCCCACGTCGCCATGTGGTCGGTGTACGAAGGGCCGTCAGATGCGCTGCCGCCCCGGTTTGGGCGGTGGCGCTTTCGTCGGTTGGGCGTGGAGCCGTTGGCGCACGATGCGTGGTGCATCGGGTTGCCCACGGGAACACCGGTCGTCGTCCGTCCGTGGACGGAGGGCGATCGCATCCGGACGGCAGGGGCCCCAGCAGGGAGACGGGTAACCCGGTACTTTACGGAGTCCCGGGTTCCGGTTCTCGATCGGCCCTCCTGGCCAGTGGTCGTGGTCGCAGGAGAGCCGGTGTGGATCCCCGGAGTTTGCCGCGGTCTTGCGGCGCCGTCCCGGCCCGGAAGGCCGGAACTGATCTGGTATCGGTGTGAGCGCGAGTTTGACTGAACATTCTGTCCCGTCCGAGGATCCTCGGCTCGACGGCCGTGCCGTCAAGCGCATCGTCTATGACGCGAGCGCGATCAATGCGCGCGTCCAGTCGTTGGGTGAGGAAATCACGGCGGCGTACCCCGATGGCGATTTGCTGGTGCTCGGGTTGCTCAAGGGAAGTTTCATCTTCCTGAGCGACCTCGTGCGCCATATTGCACGTCCGTTGCAGGTGGACTTTCTGGTCGCGTCGTCCTACGGCGACGCCATGGAATCCAGCGGTGTCGTGCGTTTGCTCTACGATCCGGAAACGGAATTGGAAGGCAAACACATTCTTCTTGTTGAAGACATCGTGGATTCCGGCCGGACGCTCAACCGGCTCATCGAATTGCTCGGTGAGCGCAAGCCGAAGTCGCTCGAAATCTGCGCACTGCTGCACAAGCACATTGCGACGGAGCTTCATCATCCCACGCGGTTCATCGGGTTCGATGCGCCGCACGAATTTCTGGTAGGGTACGGGCTTGATCATGCCGAGAATTTCCGGCACCTCCCGTACGTCGCCAGCCTGCAGTAAGGCGGTTATCCCATGGCAACAAACATGACGCCCTCGCCGAAGAAGCCCA
The DNA here is from genome assembly GCA_947457545.1 of Gemmatimonadaceae bacterium. Taxonomy (GTDB): domain Bacteria; phylum Gemmatimonadota; class Gemmatimonadetes; order Gemmatimonadales; family Gemmatimonadaceae; genus Gemmatimonas. The sequence goes on along the minus strand of CANGXD010000035.1, from coordinate 22,647 downwards.
CCAACTGGGGTCGGATCTCCAAAACGGTTTCGTTCTGGATCCTCGTCCTCCTCATTCCCGTGGCGTTCCTTTCGTACGGCAATGGCCGCGAAGCGGCCGCGCCGGAAATCGGCTATTCCGACTACCGCCAGCAGCTCGCCGCCGGCAACATCAAAACGGCGACGTTCACGGACAACGTGCTCAGCGGGCAGTTCAACCAGGAAGTCCGCATCTCGAACCGGCCGGCCAAGAAGTTCACGGTGCGACTCGTGAACGGGATTGCGCCCAAGGAGCAGGAAGACCTCTACAAAGCCGGCGTCAAGACGGCCGCGGCCGAGCCGCGCGCCAGCTATGGCAGCCTGCTCGTCACGATGCTGCCGTACCTGCTGCTCATCGGCTTCTGGATCTTCCTCTTCCGCCAGATGCAGTCCGGGGGCAACAAGGCGTTCTCCTTCGGCAAGTCCAAGGCGAAGCTCCTCAGCGGCGACACCCCCAAGGTGACGTTCGCCGACGTGGCCGGTGCCGACGAAGCCAAGGTCGAGCTGCAGGAAATCATCGAGTTCCTCAAGGATCCGCAGAAGTTCACCAAGCTGGGCGGTCGGTTGCCCAAGGGTGCGCTGCTCGTGGGCCCGCCGGGTACCGGCAAGACGCTGCTCGCCAAGGCTGTGGCCGGTGAAGCCGGCCGTCCGTTCTTCAGCATGTCCGGTTCCGACTTCGTCGAAATGTTCGTCGGCGTGGGCGCCTCGCGCGTTCGCGATCTGTTCGAGCAGGGCAAGGCGCATGCGCCGTGCATCATCTTCATCGACGAAATCGACGCCGTCGGTCGCCATCGCGGCGCCGGCCTCGGCGGTGGGCACGACGAACGTGAGCAGACGCTCAACCAGCTGCTCGTCGAAATGGACGGCTTCGAGTCCAACGACGGCGTAATCCTCATCGCCGCCACGAACCGCCCCGACGTGCTCGACCCGGCGCTGCTGCGCCCGGGCCGCTTCGACCGCCAGATCGTGGTCGACGCCCCGGACCTCCGCGGCCGCGAGGGCATCCTCAAGGTGCACCTGCGCAACAAGCCCATCGCCGACGATGTCAGCGTGACTTCGCTCGCGCGTGGTACCCCGGGCATGGCCGGCGCCGATCTCGCCAACCTCGTGAACGAAGGCGCGCTGCTCGCGGCGCGCAAGAATCACGACAAGATCTTCATGAGCGATCTCGAAGAAGCCAAGGATCGCGTCATGTTGGGTGCCGAGCGCAAGTCGCTCGTCATGAAGGAAGACGAACGTCGTCTCACCGCCTTCCACGAAGCCGGCCACGCCGTGTGCGCGATGATGGTCTATGGCAACGATCCGTTGCACAAGGTCACCATCGTCCCGCGTGGACGGGCGCTCGGCATTGCGTTCACGCTCCCCGAAGACGATCGCGTCTCGGTCACGCGTGAGCAGCTCGAGGCGCGCTTGGTCATGGCGTACGGCGGTCGTGCAGCCGAAGAAATCGTGTTCGGTCACAACCGCGTGACGACGGGGGCGGCCAGCGACATTCAGCAGGCCACCAACATCGCCCGTCGCTACGTCACACAGTGGGGACTCTCCGATACCATCGGCCCCATCCTCGTCGGTGACAACGAGCAGGAGCTTTTCCTGGGCCGCGAGATCCAGTCGCGCCGCGAAGTGTCGGAACAGACGGCGCAGCTGGTGGACGCCGAAGTGAAGCGCGTTGCCTTCGAGGCGCACGCGCGGGCCGTGGCGGTGCTCACCGAGCATCGCACGCTGCTCGACGCTGTGGCGACCAATCTCCTCGAGCGCGAAACGCTCACGCGCGACGACATCATCGTGCTCAAGAGCGGTGGTGTGTTGCCGCCGCGCACGGGCCCGGACTTCCCGGCGGCGCCGGCTGCTCCGCTCTCCGCGCCGAGCGTGCCGTCATCGCGTCCGGTTACGCCGCCGCTGCTTGGCGGTCCCGAGGTTTCGCCGGCGTAAGCCGACGCCGCCTTGAGTACCTCGCGTCAGTTCAAGTTGCCGTCTCCCATCGTCGCCGCAGTTGTGGCGACGATGGTGCTTTTAGGCCTCTATCTTTCCACCGCGGCGCCTGATCTCACCTTCTGGGACGCCGCGGAACTCATGGCGGCTGCCCACACCTTGGGTATTCCGCACCCGCCCGGCACACCGCTCTGGGTGTTGCTGGGGAAAGTCGCCGCCATGCTCTTCAGCAGTGCGCCACCACCGCGCGCGATCACGCTGCTGTCGGTGTGGAGCGGCGCCATCACGGGCGGCGTGACGGCGCTCATGGCCGCCAAATGGATTGGCGCTCGCGGCGCCGTGGTCAGCGCGGTCATGGCCGGCGCCATGTACAGCGTGTGGAACAACGCCACCGAGACCGAAGTGTACGCCGTGGCGCTGCTGGCGAGCGTCGTCATGCTCGCGGCGGGCGAGTATGCCGGCCGCGTGGACACGCCGGCGCCAATGCGTCTCCGGGCGCGGGCACTCATCGCGTTCCTCTGCGGGCTCGCGGTGCCGCTGCATCTCTCCGTACTCGTGGCGCTCCCGGCCGCCGTTGCATTGGCATGGCGGGGCGAACGTCCGCGTCTTCGCGATCTGCTCTCATGGGGCGCGCTGGCGGCGCTGGGCTTTTCGGCCGTCGCGCTCTTGCCGCTGTTCTCGTCGCGCAATCCGGCGCTCGACTCCGGCGATCCCGAAACGTGGCGCTCGCTCGTGGCGGTGTTGCGGCGCGAGCAGTACGCGGTGGCTGGACTCTGGCCACGCATGGCGCCGCTCTGGCTGCAGCTGGGGAACGTCTTCCAATGGGCCGACTGGCAGGTCGCGTTCGGTCTGCATCCCCAGCCCACCGCTGGACTCTGGCGTACCTCCATCACGGTGCTCTGGTGCTGGTTTGCGGCGCTCGGCGTGCGGCAGCTCTGGCGACACGATGTGCGCGTGGGGCGCGCCATGCTGCTGTTGCTGCTCACGGCGTCGTTTGGCGTAGCCGTGTGGCTCAACATGCGCGCCGGCCCAACCTTCGGGGTGGGGATTCTCCCCGACGGCGCGGTTCATGAGGCCCGCGAGCGCGACTATTTCTTCGTGCTCGCCTTCTGGGCGTGGGGGCTGCTGGCGGGCGTGGGGGTGAGCGCGATCGCCGCGACGTTCGCGCGCCGGCTGCCCGCGCCGGTGGCGTTGCTCCCCTTCGCGCTCGTGTTGGTCCCGGTGCTCGGCAATCGCGACGTGGCCGACCGGACGCGCGAGCCGGTTGCCACGCTGCCGCGGACGTATGCCCGCCTGTTGCTGGATGCCGTCCCCCGCAATGGCGTGCTGGTCGCCGCCGGGGACAACGACAGCTTTCCCCTCTGGTACCTGCAGATGGTTGAGGAGTACCGCGCCGATGTTACCGTCGTCACGGTGCCGCTCATGGGCGCGACCTGGTACCGGGCATCGCTCGCGCGGCAGCAGCTCCTCGCCCCGGAAGCCGTGACCCGCTGGCCCGGGCTGTCGGCCGTCTTGCGGTCGGTCATGATTCACGCCGACGGGCGCCGGCGCGCGGTGCGGGTGAGCACCCTGCTCACGAGGAAGGATCGTGTACTGCTCGATCCCACACGTGGTTGGGCGCTGCAAGGGCTCGTGTACGCCCCCGACAGCCTGTTGGCGGACGGCACCACCGGCCTCGATCTGGCAGCGTTGCGGCGAAGCCGTGAGCAGGTGCCGGCCAGTGCGCTTGCGCCGCTGCCGCCGGCCGCCGATCCCGCCGCGGAAACGGTGCAGGAACTGCTTCGCTGCACGCGAGTCTCTACGGTGGTGGACTCGTTACTTGTGTCAGGGTGTGGCGGTGTCTAACCTTATGTGCTATGCCAATTTCCGACCATGTTGCGGCCGTCGTGCCGCAGGCCGTTCAGGAGGCGGTGGCGGAGGTGCGGACACGCATCGCCGAGGCTCGCGCTCGCGGCGGACATGGGCAGGACGTAACGCTTGTCGCGGTCACCAAAACGCACGGGCCGGATGCCGTTGAAGCGGCGTTCGCGTGCGGCGTGACCGACGTCGGCGAGAACAGGGTGCAGGAAGCGGAATCCAAAATGGCGCAGGTGACGGTGCCCGTACGGTGGCACCTCATTGGTCATTTGCAGCGCAACAAGGCCAAGCAGGCGCTTCGTTTTTCCCTTGTGCACGGCATGGACAGTGAACGGCTCGCGGTGGCGCTGCACGACGAAGCGGCCAAGGCTGGTCGCACGCTCGACGTACTGCTGCAGGTGAACGTGAGTGGGGAAGCGAGCAAGAGCGGCGTCGCCCCACACGATGTACCGGCGCTCGCCGACCGGCTGCATGCGTTATCGGCGCTTCGGGTACGAGGCGTGATGACGATGGCGCCGTTCGATGCGGCCGAAGGGCTGTTGCGCGACGTATTCGCCGGCGCTCGCGCGCTGCGCGCGACGTTGCAGGCGGCTGGGCACAGCGCCGAGTGGCTCAGTATGGGGATGTCCGGCGATTACGAAATCGCCGTGGAGGAAGGGGCCACGCATGTGCGCCTCGGTACCGTGCTTTTCGGCAGTCGGACCTGACGCATACGAGACAGCGAATGACCGACGAGAATTATCAGGGGTTCCATCTTACCGCGCTCGACGCCCGCCGATTCGATTTCGGCAACGCGTTGCGTGGCTACGACCGTACGCGTGTCGATCAGTTCCGTGATCAGGTCGCCGAGGAGCTCGAACGCCTCGCGCGCGCCAATCAGGAGCTCGATCAGAAGGCGCGCAACTTTCACGAGCAGCTCAAGGCCTTCCGCGAGCGCGACAAGGCGCTCAACGAAGCGCTCGTCAGCGCGCAGCAGCTGCGCGGCGAAATCCGCGAACAGGCGGAGCGTGAAGCGCAGCTGATCGTGCGTGAGGCGCAGCAGGAAGCCGATCGGCAGTTGCAGTCGGTGCGCGATGAAGTCGCGCGCGCGCAGCAGGAGCTGCAAACGCTCTGGCGCACGCGTCGCTCCTACGTGGCGCAGTTGCGGCACCAGCTCGAGCGCCAACTGGCCGAGCTCAACTCCACCGAACAGGAACCTGTGCCCGACTTTACGGCGCCACGTCCGGCCGGCTTTGATGCCGCCGTCGTCGAGGAGCTGCGGCAGTTGCCACAGCGCAACATGGCGCCCACCCCGTCATGGCTCGACGCCGTGATGGAGGAAGAACGATGAGCACCGGCAACGCCCCCGGCACGACCGTACCGGGGTCGCGTCCGCAACTCCAGTACACGCAGGAGCACAACGCCGTCGGCCTGTCGCATCCGGCCCTCGGCCTGCATGCGCGCGAACGTATCGAGGCGTGCGCGCAAGCGGTGCGCAAGCGCTTCCCGCGTCCCATCGACGCCGCCGTCATTCTGGGGACCGGGCTTGGAGCGCTCGCCGACGAGATCGAGGTGGAGCAGGTCATCGAATACGGTGAGCTCCCCAACTTCCCGCTGTCCACCGTCGAGTCACATCGTGGACGGTTGTTGTGCGGCACGCTCGGCGGCAAGACGATCATCGCCATGCAGGGGCGCTTTCACGCGTACGAAGGCTACTCGCTGCAGCAGGTCACGTTCCCGGTGCGCGTGCTGCGCGCCCTCGGTGCGCACACGCTCATCGTGAGCAACGCCTGCGGCGGCATGCATCCGCTGTGGGCGCCCGGTGATCTCATGCTCATCGCCGATCACATCAATCTGCTCGGCGACAATCCGCTCATCGGCCCCAACGACGACACCATCGGTCCGCGCTTTCCCGATATGTCGGAGCCGTACGATCCCGCGTTGCGCGCCATCGCGCGCGAGGTAGCGCTCGCCAACGGCGTGGCGCTGCGCGAAGGCGTGTACGTGGCGGTGCAGGGCCCCAATCTCGAAACGCGCGCCGAGTACCGCTTTCTGCGCGGCATCGGTGCCGATGTCGTGGGCATGAGCACCGTGCCCGAAGTCATCGTCGCGGTGCATGGCGGCATGCGCGTGCTCGGGTTGTCCATCATTACCGATCAGTGCCTGCCTGACTCGCTCAAGCCCGCGTTCGTCCCCGAGATCATCGCGGTGGCCAAACGCGCCGAGCCCAAGCTGACCGCCGTGGTGAAGGGCGTTCTCGCCCGCCTCTAAGCTTTCCTGATCGACGCTTTCCCTTTCTGGTGATTATGACGCAGGACGCCGTGTTGTACCCGTTGCTTCCCGATACGAACGCCGACGCGCTCGAGCGTGGCATTCTCGCGCAGTGGGACGCCGAGAAGCTCTTCGAGCAGTCGCAGGCGGCGCGTGCGAACGCCAAGCCGTTCGTGTTCTTCGAGGGACCGCCAACGGCCAACGGACGTCCCGGCATTCACCATGTGTTCGCGCGCACCATCAAGGACCTCTTCTGCCGCCATCGCGCGATGCAGGGGTTCTATGTGCCGCGCAAGGCTGGCTGGGACACGCATGGCCTGCCGGTCGAAATCGAAGTCGAGAAGGAGCTGCAGCGCGAAGAAGCGGCGCGCCAGGGCGTTGACCCGAGCGAGATCGCGAAGCTTGGCGGCAAGCAGCTCATCGAACAGGTCGGCGTCGCGGAGTTCAATCGCCGCTGCCGCGAAAGCGTGTGGAAGTATCGCGGCGAGTGGGAGAAGCTCTCGCACCGCACCGCCTACTGGCTCGACTACGACAACCCGTACGTCACCTACTCGCACGATTTCGTGGAGAGTGTGTGGTGGGCGCTGCGCACCATGCACGAGAAGAGTCTGCTCGTGCGCGGGCACAAGATCCTGCCGTATTGCGCGCGCTGCGGCACTGCGCTGTCCAGCCACGAAGTCGCACAGGGGTACGACGACGTCGAAGATCCGAGCGTGTACGTCGCGCTCGATCTGCTCGACGCCGACGGCAATGCGCCCGCCATGCGGCGCCGCATTCTCGTGTGGACCACCACGCCGTGGACGCTCGTGTCCAACACGGCGCTCGCGGTGCACCCCGACCTCACCTACGCCGAACTGCGCAAGAAGTCCGGCGCCGAGTTCACGATCATTCTCGCCGAAGCGCGCGTGGCGGGCGTGCTCGGTGGTGACTGGGCCGATCGGTGGGACGTCATCGGCACCATGAAGGGCTCCGACCTCGCCGGGCGTCGCTATCGTCGTCCGCTCGACTGGGTTGACTACCCCGCCGAGGGGCGCCACGAGATCATCGTCCCCGAAGAGTTCGTGTCGGCCGAAGACGGCTCCGGCGTCGTGCACATGGCGCCCGCATTCGGCGCCGACGACTACGCCGCCGGTCAGCGTCACGGGCTTGCCTTCGTGCAGCCGGTCAACGCGCGCGGCGAGTTCGTGGAAGGCACGCCGGAAGTGGCGGGGCTGTTCGTCAAGAAGGCCGATGCGCGCATTCTGGAAGTGCTCAAGGAGCGCGACGTGCTCTGGAAGGCGAGCCAGTTCATGCACTCGTATCCGCATTGCTGGCGCTGCGGTACCCCGTTGCTCTACTACGCGCGCGGCTCCTGGTTCGTGCGCACCACGGCCCTGCGCGACGCGTTGCTGTCGCGCAACAGCCAGGTGAACTGGAACCCCTCCGAAGTGGGGACGGGGCGTTTCGGCGAGTGGTTGTCGAACAACGTCGACTGGGCCATCTCGCGCGACCGTTACTGGGGCACGCCGTTGCCGGTGTGGGTGAACGACGAAGACCCCACCGATATCGACGTCATCGGCAGTTATGCCGATCTCGCCGAGCGTATCGGGCGTCCGCTGCCGGACGATTTCGATCCGCACAAGCCGCACATCGATCAGTACACGTGGCCCGCCAAGAGCGGCACGGGCACGATGCGGCGTGTGCCGGAAGTCATCGACACCTGGTTCGACTCGGGATCGATGCCCTTTGCGCAGTGGCATTATCCGTTCGAAAACAAGGACATCGTCGCGGCACAGTTCCCTGCCGACTTCATTTGCGAAGGCGTCGACCAGACGCGTGGCTGGTTCTATTCGCTGCTCGCGATCGCGACGACGCTGGGGGATGCGCTACCGAACAACGCGCATGACCAGGCGGCGCCCTATCGCAATGTGGTCGTGAACGATCTCGTGCTCGACGCGCAGGGACAGAAGATGTCCAAGTCGAAGGGCAACGTGGTTAACCCGTGGGACGTCATGGAACGCCATGGTGCCGACGCGGTGCGTCTGTTCCTCGTGGCATCGAGCCAGGTGTGGGTGCCGCGTCGTTTCGACGAAAACGCCATTCGCGAAACCGCCGGCCGCTTCCTGCTCACGTTCCGCAACGTCTACAACGGCATCTTTGCGCAGTACGCCAACTTCGGCTGGCAGCCCAGTGCCAACGATCCGGCCGTCGCAGATCGCCCGGCACTCGATCGCTGGATTCTGTCGCGGCTTACGCGCGTCGAAGCGGAAGTGAACCGGCACCTCGACAACTACGACGCCACCTTGGCGGCGCGCCGCGTCGTGCAGTTCATGGACGACGACGTCTCCAAGTGGTACGTGCGCCAGAGCCGCGCGCGCTTCTACGACATCGACAGCGCCGACAACCGGGCCGCTTTCGCCACGTTGCACGAAGTGCTCACAGTGACCTGCCGGCTGCTGGCGCCTTTCGCGCCGTTCATCACCGACGCCGTCCACCGCGCCCTCACCGGAACTTCGGTGCACCTCGCGCCGTACACGCGTGAGCAGCCCACGCCCGTCGACGAAACACTCGAGACGGCGATGGACGACGTGCGCACGCTCGCCGGTCTGGCGCACGCCGCGCGCGACGTGGCCGACGTGAAGGTGCGTCAGCCGCTGCCGTCGCTGCAGTGTGTGGTGCCCGGCAATGTCACGGCCGTGTCCGAGTTGGGCGCGCTGCTGGCGTCGGAGTTGAACGTGAAACAGGTCGAGTTCGTCACCTCCACCGACGCCCTGGTGTCGTTGGAAGCCAAGGCGAACTTCCGCACGCTTGGGAAGAAGTTCGGGAAGGAAACGCCGTTGGTGGCCGAGGCCGTGGCGGCGCTCGGCTCCGAGCAGCTCCGGCCGCTGACCGCCGGCGAGAACATCACGGTCGTCGCCGGCGGGGTGGAACGCTTGATTGCGCCGGACGACGTCGCCATCATCCGGCGCGCGTCCGGGGCGGCGGTGGTGCAGGAGAACGGCGGCTACGGCGTGGCGCTCGATCCCACGATCACCCCCGAGCTCCGCGAAGAAGGCTTGGCCCGCGAAGTCATCAGTCGCGTGCAGCGGCTCCGCAAGGAGGCGCAGTTGGCTGTCAGCGACCGGATCGTGCTGGCGGTGTCGGGCGATGAAGAAGTACTCGGAGCTGTGGCTGCGCATCGCAGCCGCATCGCCGACGAGGTACTCGCCGCGCGATTGCTGCTCGGCGACGAGGTGGGTTCGCCGTTCTCCGATAACGGAGACGGCGCTGCATGGACCGCTACGCACACCGGGGACGTCGATGGACGCTCCATCCGGTTGGCGCTCACCAAGGACGGGGTGTGATGGCCGAATCGAAGTCCGCGTCGACGAAGGACGCAACCAAGAAGCCCAAGGCGATGCCCAAGAAGCAGCTGCAGCATTTCGAAAAGCGGCTGCTCGAGGAGCGGAAGCGCGTGCTCAAGGAGCTCGGTCACCACAGCGACACGCTCGGCCCGAACGGCGAAGCGAGCGATGGCGACAGCAGTGCCTATTCGTTCCACATGGCCGATCAGGGGACCGATGCCATGGAGCGCGAAAAGGCGTTCCTCTTCGCGTCCAAGGAAGGGCGCTTCCTGTGGCACCTCGATCAGGCGCTGCGGCGTCTGTACAAGGCCCCGGAGATGTTCGGCAAGTGTCATCAGTGCGGCGAAGAGATCGCCTTCGAGCGTCTCGACGCCCTGCCGAATGCCCGCTACTGCATCGCGTGCAAGCAGCGCGAGGAAGATTCCAAGAAGGGATGACGTGAAGGCGATCGTCGCATTCCCCGTCTTCCTCATCGTCGTCGTTCTCGATCAGATCACCAAGCTGGTGGCCGAGAACACGATGGTCACCGCGGGCACGCCCAAGTCGGTGTTTGGGGAATGGTTTCGCTTTGCGCTGGTGTACAACCCCGGGGCGGCCTTCGGGCTGCACCTGGGGCCGTACTCCCGGTGGATCTTCATGGGGCTCACCTGCGGTGCGCTCGTCATTCTCGGCAAGCTGTACCAGCAGACCGAAGACACCGATCTGCGTCGCGTTCTCGCGATCGCCCTCGTCGCGGCGGGGGCCATCGGGAACGTCATCGATCGCATTCGCTCGGAGTTCGGCGTCGTCGACTTCATCGACATCGGCTTCGGGACGCATCGCTGGCCCACGTTCAATGTGGCCGACATGGCCGTCAGCGGCGGGGCCATCTTGCTCGCCATCGTACTCTGGCACGAAGAACGTCGTGAAATTGCGGCGCTCGAGGCGGCCAAGCACGCGGCCGGCTCTCTTTCGTCAGATTCGCCCGATCTCGCTCCTTGATCCTCTTGCTGTCATGAAGCCGAACGACCAGGCGCCGTCGTCACGCGCCGCTGCTGCCACTGCAGCCCTCACCGACGCCCCAGCCGCGTCGACCACGCTTCGCTTCTGGATCATCGTGCTGGTCACCGTAGCGTTCGACTACGTGACGAAGGCGCTGGCCGTCGAACATCTCGTACCGCGTCACATGCCGCATCGCATCATCGGCGACGTCGTGCGCTTTACGCTGGCCTACAACCCGGGGGCGGCGTTCGGCATGCACCTCGGCCCTGCGTCGCGATGGATTTTCGCCGCGCTGAGCATCGTAATCGTCGTGGTGCTCATTCGCGCGACCACCGATCTCACGCGCTTCTCCAAGCTTGCTGCATTCGGCGTTCCGGTCATCGTGGGCGGCGCCATCGGCAATCTGCTCGACCGCATTCGCCTTCGCGAAGGCGTGGTGGACTTCATCGACATCGGACTGGGCGACGTGCGTTTCTGGACCTTCAATATTGCCGACACCGCCGTGACCATCGGTGCGGCCTGTCTGGTCATTGCGCTCTGGCGCGAAGATCGGGCGCACCAGGACGCCCTCAAGAACGCCGGCAACGTCGTCGCCTCGTGAGCGCTGATACCGTTTTCAGTTTCACTGTCGCAGAAGAAACCGGCGAGCGTCTCGATCTCCTCGTGGCCAAGCACGGCGAGCTGTCGCGTACACAGTCGGCAACGCTCATCGCCAATGGCCACGTCCTCGTCAACGGCGCCCGCCAGAAGGCCAGCTATCGCGCCGAAGCGGCCGACGCGGTCCACGTGACGGTGCCGGCGCCGCCGGGTCGCGATGTGGTGCCGGAGAACATTCCGCTCGACATCGTCTACGAAGACGAGCATCTGCTCGTGGTCAACAAGGCCGCTGGCATGGTCGTGCACCCGGCCCCCGGCAACTGGTCGGGTACGCTCGTGAATGCCCTCATGGGACGCGGCGAACCGCTGGCCGAAGGAGGCGGTGAAGACCGTGCCGGCCTCGTGCACCGGCTCGACAAGGACACGTCGGGGCTGCTCGTCGTCGCCAAGACCGACGCGTCGCACCGGGTGCTCAGTTCCGCGCTCGCCGCGCGGCAGGTCACGCGGCGCTATGTGGCGGTCTGTTGGGGGCACCTGACCGGTGACGCGCTCACCGTCGACAAGCCCATCGCCCGCGACCCGCGAGACCGGACGCGCATGGCAATCGTCCAGACCGGGAAGGCGGCACGGACGGACTTCACCCGGCTGGCCCGCTTCGACAGCGTGGACCTGCTGCGCGCGCACCTGCACACCGGACGCACGCATCAGATCCGCATTCACCTGTCGAGTGTGGGACATCCGGTGATCGGCGACGACACGTACGGTGGTGGCGGGGGGCGCAAGCTTGCCGCACTCCCGCCGCGTCGCCACTTCCTGCATGCCGCCTGGCTCCGTTTCAAGCATCCGGTGTCCGGAGACGTCGTCGATCTGCGCTCGCCATTGCCGCTCGATTTGCGGCAGTCGCTGGCCGTACTCAGCGACATGCCGGAACTCGCCACGCATCAGGACCCGCTCGATGTCTTCGGCTTCTACCTCACCGACGAACCCCCCGTCCGCGCCCCTCGAGACGCAGACGACTGACATGACCGACGACGACCATCGCCCCCAGTGGCTGGTCGTCGCCTCGGCGGGGACGTTGTTCGGGATTCCGGTGGAGCAGGTGCGGGAAGTCGTCCGCCCCCTCGGCCTTCGGGCCGTGCCCGGCGCCCCGGTCATTCAGGCCGGCATCGTCAACGTGCGGGGCGCAATCGTCACAGTGCTGGACCTTCAGGCGCTGCGTACGGGAGAGCGTGCCGTTACGCCCGGGTCGATCGTCCTCCTCCAGCACGGCGCCCGTCCCATTGGACTCGTCGTGGATGCCGTTCATGACGTGCGTGGCGCAACACCGGACTCACCGGATGCTCCCGCCGACGTGGCGGTTCTGGACGCAGTCGCGCTTTGTGCGCGGCATCTGCACTCAGCCGAGGAGAGAGCACGGTGAGCAAAACGGTACTGATCTGCGACGATGCGATCTTCATGCGCACGATGGTGGGAGACATCCTCACCCAGGCGGGCTTTGAAGTCGTTGGTGAAGCGGAAACGGGGATGCAGGCAGTGGAGAAGTACAAGCATCTCCGCCCCGATCTCGTCACCATGGACATCGTCATGCCCGACATGGGTGGCATCGACGCCGTCCGCGAAATCACCAAGCACGACCCGCAGGCGCGTGTGCTCATGTGCAGCGCCATGGGGCAGCAGGCCTTGGTCGTCGAAGCCATTCAGGCGGGTGCAAAGGATTTCGTCGTGAAGCCGTTCCAGCCGAGTCGCGTGCTGGAAGCGGTGAATCGCGTGCTCGCCGCGTAAAGAGACGCTCGCATGGACGCAGCGCGCTATGCGGCGTTGTTTCAGGCCGAGGCGCGCGAGCATCTCGCCGAACTCGACGCCGCACTGCTCGCGCTCGAAGAGGCGCTCCGCCACGCGGCTGATGTCGACGCGACATCGGGCCACGTGGCGACGCTGTTTCGGGCCATGCACACCATCAAGGGCATGGCTGGCTCGATGGGTTACACGACCATCGAAAAACTGTCGCATGCGGTCGAATCACGGTGCGAACCCCTGCGCAGTGGCGACGAGCCGGTCAGCGCCGATCTGCTCGCACTCCTCTTCGAAAGCACCGACCTGCTCCGCGGCGCCATCGATGACATCGCACGTGGCGTGGAGACACCGCCCGCCGTCATCGGTTCGTTGCTCGTGCGGCTGCGACGCCCCGTGGCCGCTGCCGGAAGTGCGCTGCCATTTACGGCACCTCGCGCATCGGCCGACGTCGTTGTCGCGAGCGCCGATCCTGTCCCCGATGTCGCCAATGTGCGTCACATCGATGTGCGCCTGGTCAGTGACTGTCCGCTCAAGGGCGTGCGCGCGACGATCGTGTTGGCGAAACTCGGGCAGCACGGTGAGGTGCGTGCCACGCACCCCGAGCAGGCACGCTGGCAGGACGACCACTTCGACGGCGTCTTCCGCATTACGCTCGTCAGCGATGCGGTCGAAGAATCGCTGGTGCAGGCCGCCATGGCTGCGGGCGACGTGGCAAGCGTGCAGGTCCGTACCCCCGCGTTCGCCTCGCAGCTGGTGCGGCAGGCCGCGGCGGCGGCGCCCGCACCCGATGCCACGCGCACGGTGCGCATCGATGCGCGACGCCTTGATACGCTGCTCGATCTGGTGGGCGAGCTCGTCATTACCCGCGACCGGCTGTTGCGCGCGCTCGAAGCGCAGGAGCATCCCGACCGCGACGTGCAACGCGCCGCGCGCGACGCCGCGCGGCTGGTGAGCGCCATGCAGGACGAAGTCCTGCAATCGCGACTGCTGCCCGTAGGACAGGTGTTCGAACGCTTCCCGCGACTGGTGCGCGATGTGGCGCGCGAGCTCGGGAAGGATGTGTCGTTCGTCATGGAGGGACGCGAAATCGAGCTCGATCGGTCGTTGCTCGATGCCATCGGCGATCCGCTACTGCACCTGCTGCGCAATGCGCTCGATCACGGCATCGAAGATGCCGCGGCACGTGAAGCCGCAGGCAAATCGCCGCGCGGTGAACTCATTCTGCGCGCGGCCCGTGATCGCGCGGCGGTTATCATTCAGGTACAGGACGACGGGCGCGGTATTCATCGCGAAACGGTCCTCAAGCGGGCCAAAGAACAAGGGCTCGTTGCCGAAGACGTGACCGAGCTCAGCGACGACACGCTGCTGCAGGTGATCGCGCACCCGGGCTTCTCGACCGCACGACGGGTAACCAACCTCTCTGGCCGTGGCGTTGGTGTGGATGTCGTGAACACGCGCGTGCGCGCGCTTGGCGGACAGCTTGAACTCGAAAGCATCGAAGGCGTCGGCACCGTCGTGACCCTGCGGTTGCCGGTCACGCTGGCGATCACCCGCGCGCTGCTGGTCGAAGTGTGTGGTAGTACCTTCGCCATCCCCACGACGCACGTGGAAGAGGCGCTCGAGTATCACGAATCGTTGATGGTGCATCACACCACTGGGCCCGCCGTCACCATTCGCGACGAGGTCGTTTCGCTCGTGGCGCTCGGTGAACGCTTTCGGCTCCTTCGTTCGTCCACCAACGCGAGCACGAGAGCGCACACTGCCGGATCGGGTGGTGAACAGCATCTCGCGATCGTGGAGGCCGGGGGACGCCGTGTGGCGTTACTCGTGGACGCCCTCGTGGCGCAGCAGGACATCGTGGTCAAACCGTTGGATGTCGTACGTGGTGCCGCCCCGTGGTTCAGCGGCGCCACCGTACTCGGCGACGGAAGCCCCGCGCTCATCATCGACGTGCCTAGCGTCGTGTGAGTCGTCCTGAGGTGCAACCCGCGGCAGGAACGGCAGCAGCAAGGGTGAGGAACCACTCATGGCGGGAATGATGATGCAGGAGCGCGACGTGGGGCAGGGACACGACCGCGGAGCACCACGCTCCGCGGTGCGTGCGCTGAAGGGGATCCAGCTCGACGCGCTGTGTGAGGTGGCGAACATCGGCGCAGCGCATGCCGCCACCGCGCTCTCGCAGATGACCGGCAGCACCATCATGATCAAGGTGCCGGCCATCAGCATTGCAAGCATCGAGGAACTGCCCGCGCAGTTCTCCCCTGACGAGGAACCGGTCGCGGCGGTCATGATGCACATGCTCGGCGATCTCACCGGGCGCACGCTGCTCGTGTTTCCCAAGCCGACGGTCATGCGACTGGCCGAGCTCATGCTGCGGCGTCCCGTGGGTAGCTCCGTCGCCTTCAGCGAGCTCGAGTCGTCGGCCATCAAGGAAACCGGCAACATTCTGAGCGGCGCGTACATGAACGCCCTCAGCGACTTCCTGGGGATGCTGCTGCTGCCGTCGCCGCCGATGCTGGTCATCGATATGTCGACGGCCGTACTGGCCAGCGCCTTCGGCGAGTTTGCGCCCGATCCGGATTCGGTGTTGTGCGTGGAGAGCGAGTTCACCCTGCGCGAAACCGATCTCAATCTCCGCGGCTTCTTCCTGCTGCTCCCCGATCCCGCTTCGCTGCAAGTCATGTTGCGCGCGTTGCGCCTGGATTGATGCCCCACGGGCATACACGATGAGCTCCGTAGCCGCCGCACCCGATGTTGGACTCTTGAAGGCGTTGGTCGCTCGTATCGACCAGCGTGACCCCGGCGCGTTCAATAACCTCGGTGTGCTGTATCACACGCGCGGGCTCCATGCCGAGGCGGTCGACGCCTTCCTGCGCGCCCTCGCCATCGATCCGCGCATGCGGACTGCCGCACGCAATCTCGAGATCGCGGCCTCGTGTCCGGGGGCCTGCGACACGCGCCTCGCACGCCTCGACGAGCGGATCACCGCCAATCCGGATGACCGCGCGGCGCAGCGGGAACGCGCGCAGCTTGCCCGCCTCATTGGGCGTACCGACGAGGCCACGCGGCAGCTCGACGCGCTCATCGCCGAAGATCCCGACGACGCCGAGGCGCTGTTCGAGCGCGGGTTGATTGAACAGCGCGCCGGGGACCTGCGCCGCGCGCAACGCTGGTTCGAGCGGGCCGTCAACGCCGGCACGCAGGGGAACGCGCGGTTGCACCTCGCCGAAGTGCTGTACCAGCGCGGGCACAACGAGCAGGCCATGACGGTGCTCGATCACCTGCTCGCGCAGCATCCCGAACACGCTGATGCGCATTCGCTGCGCGGCTTCGTGCTGGGCGATATGGGGCATCACGAAGCCGCCATCGCCGCGTCGCGTCGCGCCTCGCAGCTCAATCCGGCGCTCGAAGCGCTGCAGGGGGATCTCGTCATCGAGCCGTCGTCTCCCGCAGCGGGAGCCGATGCGCGCGTGCTTGGCGTCGAACCGGACGGGGCGCTCGCACGCTACGGCCTCGGCTTGGCCTTCCGTCAGCGTGGCTATTTCCGCGAGGCGCGACAGGAGTTCACCCGAGCCTTTGCGCAGGGCGAAGACCCGCGAATGGTGCAGCATGCGCTGGCCGAGCTCGATCTGCTCGACGGCGACTCCACGTCGGCACGCGCGCGCTACGAAGCGCTGCTCAGCGATCACGAAACGGCGCGCTGCTGGAGCGAGCATGGGGTCGCGCTGCATCAGGCGGGCGACGTGGCTGGCGCCGCCGACAGCTATCGCCGTGCGCTGCGTATCGATCCGCGGCACGCGCTGGCCTACAACAATCTCGGGGTGGCGCTTGCCGACCGCGGCGACAGGAACGCCGCACGCGAAGCCTTTACCCGGGCGGCCGAGCTCGACCCGACGCTCGTGCTCGCACGCCTCAACCTCGCGCGCTGGTACGCGCGCCACCGCGATCCGATGGCCGCGCTGGCGCTGCTGCGCGAGCTCGCCGAGTTTCACCCCGGCGATGCCGAGGTGTGCCACACGCTCGGTCGCGTACTCATGCAGGCGCACCGTCCCGAAGACGCCCGCGACGCGCTGGTAAAGGCCGTCGATGGGCGCCCCACACATGCGGAAGCGCGCTATGCGCTCGCGCAGGTACTCGAGGCGCTCGGTGATCAGGATGGCGCCGTGCGCGAAACGCAGCAGGCGTTGTCGCTGTCGCCCGTGCGCAAGGATGCGCGGTTGTCGGTGGGTATTGAGCTCCAGCGTGAGTGCCCCGATGCTGTCGGACCGGTCGAACTGCTCACGTTGCGGGGCGGTACCCCGCTCGCAGGGGTCCAGCTCGCAGCCGACGCGGTCGACGACCTCCTCCCCGATGTCCTGACCGGGCAGTCGCCGCCGGCCGAACGCGGCGTCGAGCAACGCGTACGCGCGGCGTGCCAGGCGGCCGACGACTACGCAGTACGCACACTCCACGGCGAAGCCGTCGAACGCTATCGCGATGCGCGCGAATTGCTCGACGGCGACGTGTCCGGTCAGGCGCTGCCTACCGAGCTCTCCCTCTGGCAACGCGCCGCCATGGGCGAAGCCCGGTCGCTTTGCCTGCTGCATCAGGCGGCCGCTGCGTTGCCGTTGCTGCGTCGTGTCATCGCCATGCTACCCAATGAGCCCGAGGTTCTGGCGCTCTGTGCGGCGGCGCTGGCAGATAGCAACCTGCAGGCGCCGCGTGATGAAAGCCGCGGGGTACTCATGCGTATCCTGCGTCAGGACGTCGACAGCGCGGCGTTGCTGCACTTTGCAGGCGACGTGTCGCTGCGCCTTGCCGACGAATCGCTTGCGCTCGGCTTTTATCGGCGGGCGCTCGCCATCGACCCGGCACGCCCCACGCCGCGGGTCGCCATCGCACGGCTGTTGCGCCTTCGCGGGGATCTGCTCGCGGCGCGCCTCGAACTGGTCGCGGCGCTTGCCTCGGCGCCGCTTTGGCGCGAGGCCACGGTGGAGCTGGCCCGCGTGCATCGTGATGCGCGCCGCCTGGCGGAGGCACGCGCGGTCCTCGTGGGGCATTTGGGACGCGTCCCCACCGACCTCGAAGCGCTCGCGCTGCTGGCCGATGTGCTCACCGCCGAGTCGCGCTACGACGACGCCCGTGTTGCCGTCGACCGGCTCTTGCGGCATGACCCCGATCATCCGGTGGCGCTCTGGCTTGATGGCCTGCTGCTCACCGAGCAGTCCCGGCTGCGCGATGCCGTCGGCCGCTGGAGCCGTCTGTCCCGGTTGGCCGACGCAGAGCCCTACAGCACACGCGCCAGGGCGGCACTCGCGCGTGTGCCGCTGGCACGCAATGCCCACGACGACGATGTGGTGTTCGATCTGATTGCCCCGGAGCACAGCACGGTTGCGACGCCGCGCGTCCCGGTCTTCACCGCCAACGTCGCGTAGGACGCATTCATGGCACTCGAAGGCCGCCTTCGCGATCTCGCGTTGACCGAAGTCCTGCAACTGCTGTCGCTGGGGCGCAAGACGGGCGTGCTGCACTGCCACGCCCCGCTGCAGGGACGTCGTGCGCAAATCGCTTTCGATCACGGCGTCATCATCGATGCCAAGGTCGTCGGCGTCGATCGGGTTCATGACTTGGCGGCGCCACGTCGACGCATCACGGACCGCGCGGACATGGAAGCCGCCGTCCAGGACGTGCTGCGGTGGCGTGACGGCACGTTCCGCTTTGGGGCTGGCGAAGCGCCCACGCAGAGCACCACCGTGCGGCTCGCGGTCGAGCCGCTGCTCATGGACGCCGCCATGCGCGCCGAAGTGTGGCAGCGCATCGAAGCGCGCGTCCCGCATGCGCGCGTCATCCCGGCGTTCGTCGAGGTCGAGCCACAGCGGCTCCCCCTGCTGCGACTGACGCCGCCGCAGTGGGAAATCCTGACGCGGGTGGACGGCCAGCGCGATCTCATGGCGCTCGCGACGGCCATGGAGCGCGATGTCACCGAGATCGCGGAGCTGGTGTACGACCTCGTGGGCTCCGGGTTGCTCACGTTGCGCGAAGGGCAGGGGGCGCCACGTCGGAACCCCACGCCGCCCGCGACGCCGGTCATTCCGACCGTGATCGAGGCGCCACCGGAAACACCGGCCTCTGTAACACCCATTCGTGCCAGCAGTGTGACGGTACGGGACGTCTGGGTGCCGGTTTTGCCGGGTGAAGCGCAGGACGGCCCGCAGGGCGAGCACGATGAAGACTCCCTCTTCGATCCGATCGCACACGGCGTCCTGACCGCCGAGGGCCTGCCAATGGAAAACACCCCGTGGCACGGCAGCCGCCCCGTTGCGCTGGCACCGGTTGAACCGTCCTTCCCACGAGAGCAGTCGGAGGTTGTGGCGACAGGTGCCGCGCTCCTGCAGGATGCACTCACGTTATGCCAGCTCGGTGACGAGCTGGCGCGAACGGGAGACCTTGCGGGCGCGATGGCACACTGGAACGCGGCCTTGCGGGTTCCGGGATCTTTGCCGCACGCGGACCGTGTGCGTGAAGCCGTGACCCTCGCTGCTCGACTGCACGCGTTATTGCACCCCTGAGTCGGGGCGCGGTCGCGCATCGTCCATGAGGAGGACGCGTCGGAGTGCGCCCCCCGGTGCACGCGCCGGCGTCTGGCGAGGGAGAGGAGCGGGCGCATGCCCATAGTCGATCACGCCACACGGCTGATCACCTGCAAGCTGGTCTACTACGGGCCCGGTCGGTCCGGCAAGACGACGAATCTCACGTACCTGCATTCGGCATTGCCGAGCGGGCAGGTGGGATCGCTCGCGTCCCTTGCCACCTGCCGCGACCGCACGCTGTTCTTTGACTACCTCCCCGTCGATCTCGGCACGGTGGGGGCGTACAACGTGCGCTTCCAGCTCTACACCGTGCCCGGACAGCCGTACTACAGGGCGATCCGACAGCTCGTGCTGCAGGGAGCCGATGGCGTGGCCTTCGTGGCCGACAGTCAGCGCCACCGCTGGGACGACAACATCGAAAGCCTGCAGGACATGCACGCCAACCTCGCCGAACATGGCGTCGACGCGCGGGCCTTGCCCATTGCGCTCCAGTACAACAAGCAGGATCTGCCGCCGTCGCTCGCGGCGAGTGTGGGCGACCTCTCGGCGGCACTCAACTTCCGTGGCATCCCCGAATTCGCCGCCGATGCCTTGAATGGCGTGGGCGTGTTCGACACGCTGCGCTCGCTTGGCCGGACCGTCCTGCGCCGCCTTGGGGCGGAAGACGGAACCCCCGCCGCTCAGCGCGCCAACGCCGCGTTGCGTACCCCGGCATATACGCCGGCGCTCGACAATCCCGACCACCACGCGGTGAATGCGGTCGACGCGCGTAGCACGCACGAGGCCGGAGTGGCGGCGTGACCGTGCCCATGGATCGCCTACTGCGCTTTGACACCTTCGTGGTGGGCGCGTCCAACCGGCTCGCCGTGTCCGCGGCGCGCGCCGTGGCTGACGCCCCAGGGCAGGCGTACAACCCGCTGTTCATTTACGGCGGATCGGGACTCGGCAAGACCCACCTCGTCGCCGCGATCGCGCATCGCGCCCGCGAAACACAGCCGGCGCTGCGGGTGCGATTCTCGACGGGTGAAGAGGTCGCGCAACAGCTGCATCTCGCGATTGCGTCGGGGCAGCCGCAGCAGTTCCTGGAGGAGTTCGGCGCCGTCGATCTGCTCATTCTCGACGACGTCCAGTTTCTCACCGGGCAGAAGGAAACACAGAGCGAGCTGCTCCGCCTGCTCAACGTGCTGCTCGCGCGCGGCCAGCAGCTGGTGCTCACGAGCGACCGGCAGCCCTCGGAAATTCCGGACGTCGATCAGCGCTTGCTGTCGCGGTTGTCAGGCGGATTGGTCGTCGATGTGGGCGCGCCCGATTTCGAAATGCGGCTCGCCATTCTGCGCAATGTGGCCGGTGAGCGCACCGCCGATTTCGGCGATGGTGTGCTCGACGAAGTGGCGCGGCTGCCGTTCGGCAACGTGCGTGAACTCAAGGGCGCGCTCAACAAGATCACCGCGTATCAGCAGCTCGATGGCACCGCCGTCAGTGCTGGCG
Organism: Gemmatimonadaceae bacterium; assembly: GCA_947457545.1. Classification (GTDB taxonomy): domain Bacteria; phylum Gemmatimonadota; class Gemmatimonadetes; order Gemmatimonadales; family Gemmatimonadaceae; genus Gemmatimonas. The sequence continues at coordinate 1,839 of CANGXD010000035.1, read as the reverse complement.
ACGTACGGGCCGTGCTGGGCGTGACGGTGGCACCGGTGGCACCAGCGACGCCAGATCGGATTCAGGCGATCATTCCGAATGGCACCGACTACGATGGGTTTCTCGCCGACGTGCTGCTGGAAGTGGAGGAGCGCGTCGAGCCGTGGCGCGTGAAGCTCGGCGAGGCCGTCGCGACGTACCGCGTGGAAGGGTGGAACGTGGGCGTGCTGGAGCGCGCCATGACGTTGCCGCAGGCACCCGATGTCGATGGTCTGCTGCGGGCGTATGCCGCCGCGGTCGACCATATGCGCGGGCTCGAAGCGCAGGCGGCCACCTTCGACAGCGCCCTCCGCGGGCACGCTGCGTTCCGCAATGTCGAAGCCATTCCGGTCGCGCAGCAGCTGCTGCAGCGCGCCATCGCGACGGCGTTGCCACTGCCGCAACCCTCGCCGGGCTTTACCCGCGCGGCGCTGCAGATCGGCCCCGAGAATCAGTTGGCCGTGCGCGCCATCGACGCGGTCATCGAAAATCCGGGCGCGGGCTACAATCCACTTTTCCTGCACGGACCAGCGGGCAGTGGCAAGACGCACCTGGCCCACGCCATCGGCAACGCCGTAAAGGAGCAGTTCCCCGACAAGTCGGTGGCCTGCATGTCGGCGCGCGTCTTCGCGGAGGAGTACATCGCCGCCATGCAGGAGGGCGGGGTGGAGCGGTGGCGCACGCGCTATCGCCACGCAGACCTGTTCATCATCGACGACCTGCAGCTGCTCGAAAGCAAGGAGCGCACACAGGAAGAGCTGTTTCACGTGTTCAATCATTTTCTCGGGCGCAATGTGCAGGTGGTGCTCACCAGCACGCGTGCGCCCAAGGAGAGGATGGGACTCGCCGACCGGCTGCGCTCGCGGTTCGAGGGTGGCCTCGTCGTCCACCTTCCGGCGCGGGCGCGGCAACGGCTCGAACAGTTGGCGGGGCGTACGCCCGGCGAGCACGACCGCTTTTTCGAAGACCGCGAGAAGACCATGTGGCAGTGGCCGGAACTCGGCGGCCGCCTCATTGAGGAGTACCGCTGATGGCCATTCGCGGAAACCTCAGCGAGGCCAGCCTTGCCGACGTCCTGCAGCTGCTGGCGCTCGGACAGAAAACCGGCTGCCTGAGCATTGCGCGCGATGGCAGCTTCGGCGCCATCCATTTTGCCGACGGACGCATCGTGCACGCGTCCATCGTCAATCGTCGTGACCGTCTTGGTGACCGACTGGTGCGACTGGGGGCCGTGGCGGCCGATGAGCTCGCGCGCGTATCGGCGCAGCTCGGACCGCAAGGTGATCGCGACTTGGCCAAGGCGCTGCTCGATGATGCCCGGGTCGATCGGGATCTGCTCGTGCAGGTGTATCGCACGCAGGTCGAAGAGGCGGTCTACCACCTCTTCGGCTGGCCGCAGGGCACGTTCACCTTCGAGCCCGACGACGAGCTGGCCGCAGATACGCCGCTCTTCTCCATCAGTGCCGATTCGCTGCTGTTGGAAGGCGCTCGCCGGGTTGATGAGTGGTCGCTCATCGAAAAGAAGATTCCGTCGTTCGATCTCATCTTCGAAGTCGATGCGGCGCGACTCAACGCGCGCGAAGTGCCGCTGTCCGCAGAGCAGGAGCGCATTCTCCCGCTGCTCGACGGCACGCACGATGCGCACGATGTGCTCGAACGCTCGGGGCTGAGCGAGTTCGACGCTGGCAAGGCGATTTGCGGGTTGCTGGCGGCCGGCTATGCGCAGCGCGTGGGGCGCAGTGCCGCGCGTCGTCAGCCGCCGCCGGAAAGCCGCGTGGCGGAGCACCGCAACCTTGGCGTCGCGTTCTACCGCACCGGCAT